>CAZUDW010000031.1:0-25602 GCA_964619305.1 uncultured Flavobacteriales bacterium | reverse complement strand
TTGTCTTTTAGCAGCCCAAAGCCAACAGCCATAACTGATCGGTTAAATAGTTTTTCAGATATGAAATAATAACTATATTTGCAGCCCTTTAACTAAAAAAATATGAAAAGGACATATCAGCCATCGAAAAGAAAAAGAGTGAATAAACACGGGTTCAGATACCGCATGTCAGGCGCGGCCGGCCGGTCGGTATTATCAAAAAGAAGAGCTAAAGGGCGTGTGAGGTTAACGGTATCAGATGAGAAAAATAAAAAATAATAAAGTATCATATTTTGCAAAAAGGCGTTGCGGTGCAGCGTTTTTTTTTGTTTAGATGTATTGTATTTAGCTAAGATTCATTGAATAAATCAATAATTCCGGCCTGCTAAAAAGAAAACACATTTCTGCTTATCTTCGCAAGGGTTAATTATTGATATGCCAAAAGATAATTCCATTCAGTCTGTTTTGATAATAGGCAGCGGTCCTATTATTATCGGTCAGGCATGTGAATTTGATTATTCGGGTTCACAGGCAGCGAGGTCGCTGAGAGAAGAAGGTATAGAGGTTTCGTTGATCAATTCCAATCCTGCAACAATTATGACCGATAAGGTTACGGCAGATCATGTTTATTTACTTCCATTGGAACCTGCATCCATAAAAAAGATATTGGAAGAGAGGGAAATTCATGCTGTTTTACCAACAATGGGAGGGCAGACTGCGCTGAATCTTTGTATTGAATGTGATAAGCTTGGCTACTGGCAGCAATATGGCGTAAGAATTATCGGTGTTGATATCAATGCGATTGAAACAACCGAAAACAGGGAGTCTTTCAGAAAATTAATGTCCGACATAAATATCCCTGTGGCACCTTCAAAAGCAGCAAATTCTTTTCTCGAAGGGAAAGAAATAGCACAGGATTTAGGTTTCCCCTTAGTAATACGCCCGTCTTACACGCTTGGCGGTACAGGGGGATCATTTGTGAATAAGGAAGAAGATTTCAGCAAATTGCTCAACAGGGGTTTGCATAAATCTCCCATTCATGAAGTTTTGGTTGAGAAAGCTCTGATCGGTTGGAAAGAGTATGAGTTGGAGCTGCTTCGCGATATCAATGATAATGTGATCGTCATTTGCTCAATCGAGAATTTTGATCCAATGGGAATTCATACAGGCGATTCAATAACCGTTGCACCGGCAATGACTTTGTCCGACACCAGCTATCAGAGAATGCGCGATATGGCAATAAAAATGATGCGTTCCATTGGGCATTTTGCGGGTGGGTGCAATGTGCAGTTTGCAATGAGTCCTGATAAGAATGAAGATATCATTGCCATTGAGATCAATCCCCGTGTATCACGTTCATCTGCCCTGGCTTCCAAAGCCACCGGATATCCGATAGCAAAAATAGCTGCCAAACTCGCTATTGGCTATGCGCTTGATGAGTTGGAAAATCAGATCACAGGAACAACATCTGCTTTCTTTGAACCAACTTTAGATTATGTAATTGTGAAGATCCCGAGATGGAATTTTAACAAGTTTGTTGGATCAGATAAAGAATTGGGATTGCAGATGAAATCAGTAGGTGAAGTGATGGGTATAGGCCGCTCGTTTCAGGAAGCACTGCAAAAAGCATGTCAGTCTCTTGAGATAAATCGTAACGGAATGGGAGCGGATGGAAGAGAGTTGAGAGAACAAGATGAAATTATGGAGCGTCTTATTCATCCGGGTTGGAACCGCATTTTTCATATTTATGATGCATTTCACCTCGGTATATCATTACAGACAATACAAAAGGTCACAAAAATAGACAAATGGTTCCTGCACCAGATTGAAGATTTTGTATTTATTGAACGGGAAATTAAGCAATATTCAATAGATAACATACCGTTTGACTTGCTCCTGGAAGCCAAACAAAAAGGTTATGCAGACAGACAAATAGCCCACCTGTTGCATTGTCTGGAAAGCAATGTGTTTAAAAAGAGGATATCTCTTGGTATTAAACGTGTTTACAAGCTTGTTGACACATGTGCAGCGGAATTTGAAGCCCAAACGCCATATTATTATTCAACTTTTGAGGGCGAAAACGAATCGGTAGTTTCAGATCAAAAGAAAGTCGTGGTTCTGGGTGCCGGTCCCAACAGGATTGGACAGGGAATTGAGTTTGATTATTGCTGTGTTCATGGTGTGCTTGCTGCTAAGGAATGTGGTTATGAAGCCATCATGATCAATTGTAATCCGGAAACTGTCTCTACGGATTTTGATATCTCTGACAAACTTTATTTTGAACCCGTATTCTGGGAACATATTTATGATATAATTCTTTTGGAAAAACCTGTTGGGGTAATTGTACAGTTAGGTGGTCAGACGGCTTTAAAACTTGCTGAAAAGTTGACCCGATACAATATTCCTATTATCGGCTCACCATTTGAATCGCTTGATATCGCTGAAGACAGGGGGCGTTTTTCAGCTCTGCTAAAAGAACTGGCTATTCCTTATCCCCCTTTTGCTGCTGTCAAAACATCTGACGAAGCATTGGAAAAGTGCCATGATCTGGAATTTCCACTGCTTGTCAGGCCATCTTATGTTTTGGGGGGTAGCAGTATGAAAATTGTTATAAATGAAAAAGAACTTGAGCACCAGGTTGTGGAAATACTACGCCTGATGCCGGAGAATAAAATATTAATGGATCATTTTCTTGATAATTCAATTGAAGCTGAAGTGGATGCGATTTCTGATGGTGAAGAAGTATATATTATTGGGTTAATGGAGCATATTGAACCGGCAGGAATCCATTCAGGAGACTCATCTGCCGTTTTACCGGCATTTGATCTTAGTGAAAAAGTAATAAATCAGATAGAGAAGCACACTACAAGCATTGCATTGGCCCTCAACACAATTGGATTGATAAATGTGCAATTTGCAATTAAAGATGAACAGGTTTATGTTATAGAAGCTAATCCACGTGCATCACGTACAGTTCCTTTTATCAGTAAAGCTTATGATGAGCCCTATGTGAACTATGCAACAAAAGTGATGTTGGGTGCCAATAAATTAAAAGATTTTAAGTTGAAACCCGGAAAGAAGGGTTATGCTATCAAAGTGCCGGTGTTCTCATTTGATAAATTTCCTAATGTGAACAAAGAATTAGGACCAGAGATGAAATCCACCGGTGAAGCCATTCACTTCATTGATGATCTGGAAGATGAATTCTTTAGAAATGTGTATGCTGAACGAAATCTGTACTTAAGCAAATAAACAACGATGGGACTATTTAGAACATTTCTTATAATCATTCTGATCTTCGCTATCATTCGTTTTTTTACACGAGTGATATTGCCATTGGTAATGAAATCATACATTGATAAGAAAAGAAATGAATTTTATGGGAAGATGAACAGCAGGAGACCAAAAAGGCAGGAAGGAGAAGTTCACATTGATTATGACCCAAAAAAAGACAATGGACGGAAGTCGGTAGATAAGGGTGAATTCACCGATTATGAAGAGCTGAACTAGTAATTCTAAAATAGAAGAGGGGATGAGTAATAACTATTGTAAGTATGATCTAATTCCTGTATGTTTGGCATCTCAAATGAGTATCCGATCATATTCTTCTATTTCTAAGCAGGTTTTTAGTAACGAGATAAAAACATCTCAATGAAAAATATCGATTTAAAAAAATATACACCGGTTATTGTAGCAGTCATTTTATTTATAGTGCTCTCTTTCCTGTATTTTTCTCCAATGCTGGAAGGTAAAAAGTTAAAGCAAGGCGATATTGCCCATTTTAAAGGGGTATCCAAAGAAATTATTGACTGGAGGGATAATACCGGGGAAGAGGCTCTTTGGACAAATGTTTTGTTCTGCGGGATGCCTGCATGGCAGATATCTGTTCAGTATCCTGCCAACCTCATGAAATATGTGGACAAAATATTTACCCTGGGAATTCCACGACCTGCAAGTTTTCTTTTCCTTTTTTTTATTGGCTTTTTTATTTTGCTTTTAACTTTGGGTTTGGACCCCTGGCTTGCAACAGTTGGTTCAATTGTTTATGCATTTTCATCTTATTTCCTGATAGTTGTTGGTGCAGGACATAATTCACAAGCACATGCAATTGGCTATATGGCACCCGTTTTTGCAGGGGTGATAATGACATACAATGGTAAATGGTGGAGTGGCGGTGTCCTAACCGCTTTGTTTCTTGCACTTATGTTAAAAGCAAATCACATACAGATCACATATTATTTGTTCATACTCATATTGATCTATCTCATTTTTATCTTCTTCAAATCATTAAAAGACGGAAAAATCCCCTACTTCATTAAAGCCAGCATTATATTGATGGCAGCAACTATGCTTGCGGCAGGTACATCAACTACAAATCTTTGGGCTACATATAATTATGGCAAATACACCACAAGGGGGAAGTCAGAACTTACATTGAATGAAAAAGATAAAACCACCGGACTGGACAGAAGTTATGTGACACAATGGAGCTACGGGGTAAGTGAATCGTTCACTTTAATGATCCCTTCTTTTAAGGGTGGCCCGTCTCAAGCCATTGGAAATGATCCATCATTGCTGAAATCGCTTGATCCTCAGGTAAGACAAGTAGTTGCACAACTCGATGGTTACTTTGGTGATCAACCATTTACTTCAGGACCTGTGTATGTTGGTGCTATAGTGTGTTTTCTTTTTATATTGGGATTGTTCATCCTCAAGGGATATCTGCGTTGGGTTTTGTTGATTGGTACGTTGATGAGCATCATGCTTGCCTGGGGCAAAAATTTTATGGGACTCACCAATTTATTCCTCGATTATTTTCCAATGTACAACAAATTCAGGGCGGTGACAATGCTGCTTGTAATAGCTGAACTGACAATTCCTCTTCTTGCCATTCTGACTTTGCACAAGATATTTAAGCAACCAAATATTATTCGTGAAAAAAGGAATGCTTTTTTTATCGCACTTGCATCAACTGCAGGTCTGTCTCTGATTTTTTGGCTGATGCCGGAATCTTTCAACACTTTCTTTAAATCTGATGAATTGGTTACCCTGCCTGAACAGCTTAAAAAAGCAGGATTTCCAGATGCGCAGATAGGAATAGTGCTGGATGGATTAAAAGATGTGCGCATCAGTATTTTTCGATCTGATGCCATCAGAAGTGTACTTTTTATCTTGCTTGCCGCTGCTTGCATATATGCATTTAGTCGAAATATTATAAAACAAAAACTGTTTGTTATCGGATTTGCCGTTCTTTTTCTGGCTGATCTTTGGCCGGTTGATAAACGCTATTTAAACAAAGATGATTTTACTACAAAAGCTGCTTTGGATGTACCTTATGTGCCCGATAGAGCCGACCTCCAAATTCTGCAGGATAAAGATCCTGACTACCGTGTCTTTAACACAACCATCAGACTTGATCAGGATAGCCGGACTTCATATTTTCATAAATCACTTGGTGGTTATCATGGGGCAAAACTGAAACGTTATCAGGAAATGATTGATTATCACATTGGAAGAGGTAATATGGCAGTGATCAATATGCTTAATGCCAGGTACTTCATCATTAAAGGAGAAGATGGACAAAACGAAGCAAGGCAAAACCCAGGGGCATTAGGAAATGCATGGTTCGTTAAAAAATATCAAATTGTAGCAAATGCTGATTCTGAATTAATGGCATTAAAGGGTTTTAATCCAAAAAATACAGCCATTATTGATGCACGTTTTAAGAGCATGGTGCAGGGATTTGAGCCAAATTTTGATTCAACTGCACAAATCAAACTTACGGATTATAAACCCTATGCTCTTACTTATCAAAGCAATGCAAAAACTGAACAGCTTACAGTTTTTTCTGAAATGTATTATCCGGATGGATGGAATGTCTATGTAGATGGAACAAAGTCAGAATATTTTAGGTGTAATTACATCCTTCGTGCAATGCGATTGCCGGCAGGCAAACACACTATTGAATTTAAATTTGAACCTAACGAATATAGTGTTGGAGAAGCTGTTTCTTTGGCATCATGTATTATATTATTGTTGATTGTCGCAGGTACTGTATATATAAAGACCAGAAAGTCTGCTGAAGAGCGACCATGAAAAGCCCCCTGCTTATTACATATTATTGGCCGCCAAGTGGTGGCCCGGGTGTACAGAGATGGCTGAAGTTTCTGAAGTATTTTCCTGAAAATGATTATAAACCATATGTGATTACAGTAGATCCCAAATATGCATCATACCCGATTATAGATCAGTCTTTCCTTGCTGATGTACATCCTGAGTTAAAGGTTTTCAGAACTAAAACTTCAGAGATATATGGAATTTACAAAAAGATAACCGGCAGAGAAGAAATACCATATTCAGGGTTTGCAAACGAAAAAAAGCATGGTTTTGCAGATGCTGTTTTCAGAATTATCAGAGGCAATTTCTTTATTCCTGATCCACGCAAAGGCTGGAATAAATATGCAATAGAAAAAGCAATAAGTTTGATTGAACAGGGAGATATCAATTGTATTATTACGACCAGTCCACCTCATTCATCCCAATTGATCGGGCTTCAGTTAAAGCATAAAACAGGTTTGCCCTGGATTGCCGATCTGAGAGATCCATGGACAGATATTTATTACTATAAGGAACTGAAAAGAACCGGCACTGCATTCAGAATTGATAAAGGATATGAAAAGCGGGTTTTAGAAACAGCAGATCAGGTGGTTGTGGTAAGCGAACAGATCAAACACGATCTTTTAAAAAAATCGGACAATATCAGGGCCGGGAAAATAGCAGTGATACCAAACGGCTTTGATGAGCAGGATTTTAAATCACCTTCTGCTCCATCTAAAGAACGTTTCATCGTCACATATACAGGTACTTTAAGCGAAGAGTATGCAATAGACGGGTTTTTAAATGCATTGTCAAAAATCACAGAGGTTAAGCAAATACTCTACTGTATTCGGTTTGTTGGGAATATGCCTGAAGAGATGAAGGATAAGATATTGAAGATTTTGCCGTTGGGTAATGTTGAATTTATATCTCATGTTGATCACAATGAAGCAATTTCATATATGCTGTCAAGCTCTGCCCTTTTACTGGTGATTCCTAAAGTAAATAAGAATAAAGGGATATTAACAGGAAAACTCTTTGAATACCTGGCATCCGGTAAACCAATCATTGGTATTGGACCTGATGATGGAGATGCAGCTGCAATCATCAATAAATGTGAAGCAGGCAAGATGTTGTTGTACAATCGTATTGATGAAATCAGTGATCATCTTGCGAGCTTGATAAAGCAGTGGAAACAAGATCCCAATATAGATATTAATCCTGTGGGAAGGGATGCATATTCCAGAAGAAACCTTTCTCAACAATATCTAAAGATAATAAAATCAGTCTGTTAAGTTATGGCTGTAAATCTGAAATCTTATTTTAAGCTCTCCTTGCTTTATATAATGATTGCTGCTTTTCCCCCCGTATTGCAAATCATTGTGCAGCCGTTTATTGAAGGTAGCGACAGGCTGAATGCTGTGGATTTCTCTCATATTGCCATCACCGAATCAATAGGTGTGATTTCTATGATACTATCTGCCTTAGCTATGGGGAATGCTCTTGTGAGATACTATTATGATTATATGGATGACCACAAAAAATTTTCGATCCTGGTTTCCGGAACTTTCAACTCCATAGTATTTCGGGGTGGTATTCTGATTATCTTATGTTATATATTCAGGGATTATGTTGGGAGACTTTTCACGCAACCGGCTTTGCGTGATTTTGCTTCCTACGGTGTTGCTACAGTAGGAATTGGCGTATCGAGAGCTATAAATATCGCTGCTGCCAATTTATTCCGCAATCAGAAAAAAGTAATGGAATTTGTCTGGCTTAGTATAGCGATGGGAGCATTCAGAGTATGTTTCCAACTGATCGGATTGTTCTACTTTGAAATGAGTTTCAGGGGTTATGTGTTCGGAAGTTGTATTGGTGGTTGGATCGTTTCAGCGGGCGTTCTTGCATATACTTATTATCATTATGGCTTTTCATACAACCGAAAATCACTGCGACCATTATATGTGTTCGCTATTCCCCTGTTTCAATATGTATTACTGACCTGGGGTTTGAGGTTTATAGACCGTTTTTTCCTGGAATCCAACCCAGTTGATCTAGGAATTTATGACACCGTTATGAAGTTTGCTCTGGGCATTGAACTCATCATGATAGGAATAAATGGAGCAGTAAGACCGGAGGTTTTTCGATACATGAAAGATGGCACTCAAAAGCATCAGTTTGATATCAAACGATTAAGCAATGTCTTTTTAGCACAGGTGCAGATTATCATAGCAATGGCTGTTTTTCCTGTCATGCTTTACATCAATTATTTGTTTGAAACAGATATAAGATTTGCCTATAAGATCACGACCATAGTGTTTGCTCGTTATATACTTCAGGCACAGTATTTAATCTTCCTGATGCCCGTGTATTACAAGAAGAAAACCAGGGCTATGTTCTGGATCAATTCAATAGGTCTGATATTCAATATAGGTTTTAATTACTGGCTTATTCCGATTTTTAGTTATTATGGAGCTATTGCGTCTGCATTGTTGACTCAATTCATTCTTGTTCAACTGATGTATTTTTATCAGAAAAGAATTTCAGGCATTAGCTGGAATCTTAGTAAAACGTATTTTTTCCCGTTAGGGATCATCGCATTAACCGTAATAGGGGAATTTATTAAGAATATCTTTAGCTTAAATGATTACATTATGAGCGGATTGCTGGTTATTTTAATATGTGCTTCACTGCTTATATTATATGGTAAGGATATCAATCTGAAAAAAATAATTCATCAGTTTAATGGAGAGCATGAACAGTATGTTTGATTATATCCTCAGTCATTTCTATTCTGTCTATTCTATTGACCAGAATGTGAAAATACACTATGGATATACAGGGGAAAATGGTGTACTGATAGCAAAATATTCCGGAAATTTTTTTAAGGAGAAAAAACCTCATCCTCAGGATATAACTTGGCACGAGTGGAATGGGAAAAACATTCCTTTTCTATTCGGAAGCGATCGAAATGATATTTTAAAAGTTGGAGAAAATACGGTTCAGATTGAGCAGGATATCATTGCCGGTGCATTTTATTTTTTAAGCGGTTGGCAGGAGTATCATTGTAATAACAGAGACCATCATGACAGGTTCCCATATAGCGAAAGCATTCAGAAAAAACTAAACATAGTTACTGTTCCGGTTGTGAATTATTATTTTGATATCCTGAAAACAGCTATTGAGATTGCATACAACATTGAGTTAAAGAGAAATTATGACATCGGAACCAAAACATGTATTTGCCTTACGCATGATGTGGATCATTGTAAAAGTGCATGGAAGATAGGAGGGATGGATGCAATAAAGAAATGGAATTTCATTACTCCATGGAAATTGCTCCTTATGAAATTATTTATAAAAGACGCATGGTTCAATTTTGATGAAGTCTTGTCTATAGAAGAAAGATTCAATGCACGTTCCACTTTCTTTTTTATACCGGTACAAGGTAAATTGGATGGATTGCCAAATGCCGATTATGATGTCAATTCACAAGAGATAAAAACGATATTTAGTAATATAGATGCCCGTGGGTTTGAAATAGCCATTCATGGTAGTTTTGGAACAAGTACGAACCTCTCTCAACTATCAAAGGAGTTAAAAAAAATGCCCCATGTGTATGGTAACCGGTTTCATTTTTTAAAATGGGATACTCTTTTATCAGGGGGTGTGATAGAAAAAGCTGCGCTTAGGTATGACAGTACGCTTGGCTTTGCCGAACATATAGGTTTCAGGCATTCATACTGTTTCCCGTTCAGACCATTTGATCATGACAAAGGGGAAGCATTTAAATTTCTTGAAATACCTTTGAATGTAATGGATACAACCTACTGGTTAAAAGATTATATGGGATTGGAAAAATCGGAGATACCCGAATCGCTCAGATCACTTTTTACAGAAGTTGATAAATTTGGTGGATGCATGACATTGCTGTGGCACAACAATACTTTCTCAAAATATAAGTACGCGGGATGGAAAGAAATTTACATCGGTTTTCTGGAATATTGCAAAAATAACCATGCTGTATTTCATACAGCCGGAGACCTACTGACCATGTTTTCAAATTTACTTGATAAGGATTGAAGAAAGTAGCTATCATACAAAACAGGTTTCAGCGGGGAGGTCGCATGCAGGTGTTGGTTCATATCATCAGCATATTAAATGAAATCGGTATAGTCCCTGACTTGCTCACTTTCAGATCAAGATTGGATAGCTCAACTTTGGAAAAATCTTATGGATTGGATATTGAGTTCAATGTGAAAGAGGTCTTTGTTGATTTGCGCCTGCCTTTTGAGTGGCATATTTTATTCTTTAATAAAGTGATAGGCAGATACCTTGATAAATATCAGCTTGTCATCAACAGTAATAACACATCATTTGGTTTGCCCGGCTATCTCAATGTGTTGTCTTATGTGCACTTTCCAAGGAAAGAACGAAATATTTCTAAAAAAAAGAATATCCACTTTCCTGAAGGTGCCAAAAGGTCTTTTTGGGATATACGGATCGATCCTTTTCTTATCGCATCAGCAATATACCGAACAAATAATTGTATCAGTCTCAATGATAAACAGGTGGCTAATTCAGATTACACAAGGCAAATGATAATAAAGAACTACAGGATCAAATCCGATGCAGTCGATGTTGTTTATCCTCCTGTTGACATCTCATTCCCTCTAAGTGTGCCAAAGAAAAAAGGCAGCGTGATCAGTCTTGGGCGATATGCACCGGATAAACGGCAACTGGAACAGATTGAGCTTGCTTCCCATTTGCCGGAGTTTCATTTTAATATGGTAGGATTTGTAAATGAACCCAGGTATTTTAATCAATGCAAACAGGCAGTAGCCCACAAAAAGCTGAATAATGTATCACTAATGCCCGATCTTTCTTTGGAAGAGAGCAAAAGAGAATTATCGGCATCTGAATATTTCCTGCACAGTTTGCGCAATGAGCCTTTTGGAATTACAACGGTGCAGGCAATCGCTGCAGGTTGCATACCTTTGGTGCATGATTCCGGTGGGCAAAAAGAAATAGTCCCGGATAAAAGTTTGCGATATACCAACATGGATGATGCAATTAAAAAATTAAAGTTTCTGAATACGTTGAATGAAGAACAAAAAAAAGAGTTACAAACCGCTTTGCAGAAGCACATCCTTCAATTTGACATAGCTTCATTCAAAAATAAAATTAAACCTATGCTTATAGATAAATTAAACAGGATATGAGAATAGGGGAGATCATTAGAGACTTCAAAAGCTATTATCGTCAACTGAAACGTCAGCGTAATGTTGTCAGCTTGCAGGGACGTGATGCCAGGCAACTTTTTAAAGATGTCTGCAGGGAATCCAAACCCTGTTTTGTGCTTTCAACCGGCAGGTGCGGAACCAAGATGCTTACGCACGTACTCAGTGCCAATCCTTCTTTTGACGTCAAACATCAGCCTGCCCCTGAAATGCTGCTCATGTCAAAATATGCATATAATCACTACAAAGATAAAGATGAGACCCTGCAAATGGCTTTTATTGCCGCCCGATATGAAATGATCAGGGATAGTTTTTTAAACGATTTGCAATATGTTGAAACCAACAACCGAATAACTTTTTTTGCTTATCAGATAGTTGAGCTTTTTCCATCTGCAAGATTTATTCACCTTATCCGTCATCCACATGCTTTCATAAGCAGCGGAATGTCAAGGGGGTGGTATCTTGGTTCTCATCTCCATGATGAAGGCAGGATCACACCTCAAGACATTTATTCTGAATGGGAAAATTATTCCCGTGTTCAAAAAATCGCATGCTTATGGAATGAAACGAATGCTTTCATTGATGCATTCAAACAGCAATATGGTGCCAGAGTTCTGACTATGAAATCAGAAGATTTCTTTTCTGATCCTCAACGCGTCAATGAGATTATTGATTTTATAGGTGCAGACAGAATGAATGAAAAATACATTGAAAAGTTATTATCAAAACCGCAGAATACCAATAAGAAAAAGTACATTTTGTCTGGTGATGAAAAGAAGCAAGTCGATCAACTCACTCCGATTTCAAAAAAATATTATCCCTAATATTGCCCGGTGAATATCTTCAGATCATATTTGAGATGGAAACAGTTGCTTTTGGCGTTGAAGAAACACAACAAGCGATTTGAAAAAATTAACTCCAACATGGCCGGCTTACTTTATGAAAAGTACAGTGATTTAGCGGCCGATACAAAATATAAATCCACTTTGAAACAAAAGGAATTCAAAGTGTTTTCTCAAAACGGGGATGACGGCCTTATCCTCTACATATTATCCCAGATAGGAGTGGAGGAGCGCAACTTTGTGGAATTTGGATTTGGAGATGGAATAGAATGCAATGCCGCTAACCTTATTTTGAATTTCGGATGGACAGGACTGATGATGGATGGTAATCCTATGTCTGTGCAAAGTGCCCAAAGCTATTATTCAAATAAAGGAATAGAAGAAAAAGACGGGTTGAAGATAAGAGAGTGTTTTATTACAAAAGAGAATATAAATCAAATGTTGAAAGACAATGGTATGGAGGGTGAAATCGGGATGCTTTCAATTGATATTGACGGAAACGATTACTGGATATGGAAAGAAATTGATATCATCAATCCGCGCCTGCTGGTGATAGAATATAATGCATCTTTCGGGAAGAATCGTTCATTAACTGTGAAGTATGATCCTGCTTTTAATAGATATAGTAAGCACAAAAGCGGCTGGTATCACGGGGCATCACTCCTTGCGTTGGAAAAACTGGGAAAAGAAAAGAATTACTCACTTGTTGGTTGCAATACCGATGGTGTAAATGCCTTTTTTGTCAGGAATGATTTGCTCAAAGGCGAATTAAGGGCTGTCTCTGCATCAGAAGCCTATTACCCGATGAAGAAACGTTTAGCTGTATGCAGTGTTGAAGATCAGTTTAAAAAAATCAGTCATTTACCATATTCTGAAATTTAAATTAATGCGGGCACCAATATTTATTTCTGGTATTCATAAATCGGGAACAACATTGTTGAGAAGCCTTCTTGATGATCATCCGCAGTTATTTGTAATACCTTTTGAAACGCATTACTTTCAAAACTTTGGTCAGTGGGTACGCAATCCTTACAGAAAACAAAATCCTGTAAAACTTCATGTAGATGAGATCATCAATGCATTTACAAAATGGATAGAACATTACAATACTACCGATAATGTTTTGGCAGATTCTGCAATAGCAGGGTCAATAGATCCCGATATTTTCAAAAAATCCTTTTCCGATCAAGACGAATCCACTTCCCATAAAGACAGGATAGAACTTTATTTCAGGTCTGTTGCCCGGGCATTGGGCAAACCATCAGATGATCAGGATAAGGAATTCAGGTTTGTGGAAAAATCTATAGAGAATGCAGAGTTCTCATTTGCTTATCAAAATTTATTCCCGGACGCAAAGTTTCTCCATATCATCAGGAATCCCTATGCCAACATAGTTAGTCTGCGCAAATTCAGGATGTCGGGCAACAAACCCTATCCCTTGATGCATAGGATGATTGAGACCATAAGGAGCAATTTTTATCATTTGTATCAAAACAGTTCTTTTATCAGGAATTTTAAACTTGTTAAATATGAAGAACTGGTATCTGAACCTGAAAAGATCATGCGAGCGGTTGCAGAGTTTCTTGAAATTGATTATTGCGAATCATTGTTGAAACCAACGGTGCTTGGCTCTGACTGGCATGGAAACAGCACTACAGGAAATAAATTCAAAACCGTTTCGGCCGATGGACTGAATAAATGGCAATCTGAAATAAAGCATCCTGAAGTTTATTATATCAACAGGGCTGTTCCCTTTGTTTTTGATGATTTTGGATATACAAAAATAGATGATAATGCCGGTTTTTGGCTGCCATTAAGGAAAGAGCCGTTTCATAAATATCTTGCCAATCGCTTATACAGATATTATTTGTAAGGACATGGTTTCCTGATGTATAGTGTCAGGTTCCAGATATAGTGAAAGCTAGTGTATCAGTTACCATTGTTGTAGAGTGCCCCAGATGCTGCCAAAGGGGCAACTTTATCTATTGTGATAGCCGGTACACCAAATAAAACCCTGTACACATTGCAGGCACGGCAAGCACATTCCGGATTTTCATACCGCTGCTCCACCCCATTGCCAGTTCAATACGCAAGTCATAAAATCTGTCGGCTCATGCTTAGTACACTTTTGAAAAAGACAGACTTTCCCCTTTCTTCTAAAAAAAGAAACAGTAAAATCAAGCTGTTTGGATGTTTAAACTGCCAACGTCAGCTTATGAAATGTAAAGCTATGTGATTTCACGCAGGAATTTATACTACTGCATTTTTAAGATTTGTCTCAAAGACATGCTTTGCCATAAGAGCTGCACCTACGGAAACAACATATTGGGGATTCTCTGCCACTTGTATCTCCCTGTTGAGTTTGATCTCCAGTATTTCTTTTAAATACGGGTGATGTTTGATAACACCTCCTATTATAAAGACAGGGAGGCCGGGGTCTATCCTGAGTTTTGCAACTCGATTGGCAATGCTTAGGTAAATGCCTCGTGCAATATCAACTACGCTTACGCCATCAAACATCCAGTTCATGATCTCTGTTTTGGCAAAGACGGTGCAAAAACTGTTCAACTCAGCAGTGTAGTTGCTCTGGGAGGCGAGTTTGCTCATTTCAGACACATTGATTTCCGCTCTGTCTGCTATCTCAGTGATGAAAGAGCCGGTACCTGCCGCACATTTATCGTTCATATAAAAGCTTTCAACCATATTGTTTTCATTGCAACGGATAATTTTAATGTCTTCTCCGCCAATATCTATGATGTTTCTGGCAACAGGATGCAGCAAGCTGCTTCCCTGTGCTGCGCAGTTGATCTCTGTTTTAACGATATCTGATTCAGGCAAATGCTTACGTCCATAACCGGTTGCACAAATATACCTTATGTTGAATTCGCTTTTCAATGCACTTATAGTTTGTAGCATGGCTGCTTGCCTGCTGCTCCGGGCCGGGAGGATGGTTTGAAAAGCTACATTTGAGTGATCATTAAGAACAGAAAGTTTTGTATAAGCTGATCCGAGATCAATACCGATGAAACAGTTTGTATTTGCCGGTGTTGTTGCTTCTTTATTCGGGCGTATATGGTTTGCCGCTGAAGCAAACCTGACGGCATGTTTGTTTGTTACTGCTTTGATCGTGTTTGTAAAACTAAGATTGATTGGGTATGGTTTATTGTGCTTTTTCCCGTATTCAACGAATTTGCCGTTGAAGTAATCAATTTCTGTGGGGTTGTTATTGATAAAATCAACTGCAAGTGAAGGCAGGTGATTGCCTGCTTTAGAGAGATAATCCATGCAGTAAGAAATAAAATTGTCATCATAGTGGTGCCCTTCTGCTTCTGCTATTTCTACTGCTTCTTCAATCGTTTTCTGAATCAGTTCCCTTGTGTCGGGGTTTGACATCGCATCGGACATGGTCAACCGGCTCACAGCACAGAGCGGACTCAGGGAGGCATTGAGGATTGTTTTTTGCCAGACTTTTGTCTGAATGTCTTTTTCATCTGTTGCAGTTGTGTCAAGCTTTACAGAGGAGAGCAGTGCAGCAAACTCTGCGGCAATATCTGCACAACTGCCATCAATAGATGCAATGTAGTTCGGTGGAGTGAAGAAAGTGACCTTTGCAATGTTTTTGGCGATCAGCTTTCCGGCAAAATTCACTACCATCCTGAGCGTTTTTTTAGCTCCGATTTTCCCGGCAACTATCTGCTCAACATCAATGCCGTTTAAAGCACAAATAACGGGGATATTTTTGTTTGTGAATGAAGCAAGTTCAGAGGCTGCCTTTTCCATCTGGTGTGCTTTTAATGCGAAAACAATGAGATCCGGCCCCGCTTCTGCCAGTTCGCTCACATTGTTGAAGATTTCTTTAAAATAAACTTTATTATTGACCACACCTTCGAGCCGGACTCCTTCCCTGCGGATGACGTTTTGTTTGATTTTGTCTATTTCACAAACAGGCACATCACAACCTGCTTCAGAGAGATGAGCTGCGATTATTATGCCTACAGGACCAAGTCCGACAACACCTATCTTTTTCATCTTAATATCATTCATTAATATATTTAGCAAGATACTTTTGCATCTTCAATCTGCTCGAGAAAGGTTTCGATTTTTGTGATGCTCTGACCTTCGGAATAAAAACGAAGATCACATAGGTCACCTTCAATAATGATGGTTGGGATTCCAAGTTTTTCAGATATTCTCTGGGGCATTCCAAAACTGGAGTTTGTGTTATTGAAACAGGTTTTTGAATCATGGAATATCATTCCATCTATATTGAAATCTTCAACCAATCTGGCAAGGGTTTGTTCTTTAGATTTCTCACTTCTGTTGATAAAAATCTCAGTGTATGCTTTGGCAGATGATTCGAATGGATTGTTTTGATCAAAAGAATCAAACACCCAACTGTTGCAATAAGTGGAAGCTACAACGGCAGCATTGTTCTGTATGAATAACTCTGATAAGGGTCTCAGTTTACCCCAGATCGGCATGCCATCCCAATAGATTCTGCACTTTTCATGTTCTAAAAATCCAATCCCTTTTTCAACATTTCCTTTCAGTTCTTTCAGCAGGGCTGTGTAATAATCTTTTGCTATCTGTGTTCCTCTCAACACAACAATAGGACCCATATGAATGGTTGCATCAAAAAAGCTGATAGGGGATGGTGAAGAAGTTGCAGTCCAAAGTACTTCTTTCCATAAATCAGTAGCTTCTTTGCTCAGGTTTATCGTTTCCCTGAACCGGTCAATGTCAAATTTATTTCCGCTAACCTGCTCACACAAAGGGATGATGGATTTAAATTGTGCAGTTACATCATCTATTTCTTTTTGTGTCACTTCGTTCACATAACGAGGGGGTGTAATTCCAGCAACAGGACAATCGAATTCTCTGGCAAAATAGGTGAACCAATCCTGGACTTCCCTGCATTGATTTGTGTTGTAGACAATTATATCGGGTTTTGGCGGTCCTTCCAACCCGTAATGCTCCGTGAGTGGTGTTTGCTTTTTTAGATAAGAACCAACATCAGATGTTAGATAGGAACAAATATCATTGGAATACCCAAGTTTGGCAGATTCAGGGATAAAATCACCGGCAGTTCTTGTTGCACCCAGCAATGCTCCATGATTTTCTGGAAAATGTACTTCAAATCCAAAAGAACGGAGTAATTCTGCAGGTCCGACACTTGTACACCAGGCATATTTCTTGTCTTTATCTTTCATTTCACGGAAATAATTTCCCATTATTTCCTTTAATAATTTGGCTGATTCTATTTTATACATATCTGAAAGTTTTATATTTTAATTCTTGCATCAACAACAAATACTGAGTCTTCAAAAGCCATGATAGGATTAAGATCCATCTCTTTGATTATGGGAATATCTCCAACCAAAAGTGATAATCTCTGAATAATCCCGATCAATTCATCCTTATCAACTCCTTTATTCCCTCTGATTCCATCTAATAGCTTTGACCCTTTTATTGAGGAAAGCATTTCTTCGGCTTCTGAACGGGTAACAGGAGCAATTTTAAAAATGACATCTTTAAAAACCTCCACATATATTCCACCTAAACCAAACATAATCAGGTGACCTATATCGCGTTCTGCATTTACGCCTGCAATCAATTCCCTGCCTCCGGGAAGAAATTTCTGGATAAAAAACTTCAGGTCGGATACCTGAAATTTAGTTTTCATCTCATCTATAATATTTCTGACTTCATCTTCATTTTTCAGGTTGATTGCTACTCCCCCCATGTCACTTTTATGCACCAGCGATTCTGCATCAGCTTTTATTACAACAGGGAATCCAATGTCTTTTGCATGTCTGACTGCTTCCTCAACATCATTTGCAACTCCCCAATTTGCAACCGGAATGCCATAAGCCTCCAGTATATTATAAACTTGCTCTGCAGATAATATTGATCTTCCTGAGTTGCTTGCATCACGAATGATATTGTTAGCTTTTTCTTTGTCAACATCCTGAAAAGTTTTGGCTTCTCCAATATCCCTTTTCTGAATCAGGCTGTATTTATAAAGATGTCCTAAAGCATTTGCTGCTGTGGTAGGGAAGCTGTAACATGGAACGCCTCCATCTTTCAGAATTCTAAATGTATTCTGATAACGCTCGATGCTCATATTGGTCATGAAATTACAAACAATTGGTTTTTTCTTTAAGTTGCTTATCTCTACAATTTGTCTGGCAACATCATCACAATCAACAAATGGTGCTGTGACAAAATTGATGTAGATGCTATCAATGCAATCTTCTTCAAGCAACACTTCCATTGCGCTTCTGAATTGTGGCCCGCCAGCGGTTGCTACAACATCAATCGGGTTTTCTATTGCTGCTTGAGGAAACATGGTTTCTTTTAGCACTTTTAATGCTCTTTCTGGGAGTTTAGGAATTTTCAACCCTGCGCTTACCAACTCATCAGTGGCGATTACTGCAGGGCCTCCAGTGTTTGTAATGATTCCAACCCTGTTGCCTTTAGGGATTGGCTGGGTAGCAAAAGCCATGGCAGACTGACACATTTCTTCTTCATTATGGAAAGGCAGAATACCAATCTTTTCAAATATCAGTTCTGTGCTGATATCAACACCGGCTAGAGAACCTGTATGTGAAGCAGCTGCTTTTGCACCTTCTTCGGTTCTTCCTGCTTTCATGGCGAGTATGGGTTTCTTTTTGGATACTTGTGCTGCAACCTCCATAAATTCTTTTGGATTGGATAAACCTTCTGTATATAAAATAATGGCTTTTGTCTCTTCATCATGCCCGTAATATTCTATTACATCTGAGATGGAAACATCACAGGCATTTCCATTTGAAGCATACATACGCATCCCGATTTCAAGATCGAAAAGACTTTGCATAATAAAAGCACCAACACCCCCACTTAATGCAACAATAGAGACATGGCCTGGCTTTGGAAAAGTAAATGTGAAGTCACAATAAGCTTTATATTCAGGATCAGTGTTAATGATGCCCTGACAATTAGGTCCGAAAATTCTGATTCCATATTCCTTTGCTTTTTCAAGAAAAGCTCTTTGAAGTGCTTTGCCATCTTCTCCCATTTCACTGAAACCTGCGGAATTAATGATAACTGACCTGATCCCTTTTTTACCGCAATCTTCTATGACTTGTGGAACGAATTTACTCGGAACAATAACATGCGCAAGATCAATTTCTCCGGGAACATCAAATATAGAAGCATAAGCCTTAAGTCCTCTTACTTCGGGGGCTTTGGGATTGATTGGATAGATGGGTCCCGTATATCCGTAATGGAGCAAATTCTTTATTATCACGTTTCCAATGGAAAGTTCCTTTGTAGATGCCCCAATTATTGCAATGGATCTGGGTTTAAAAAGGGAATCCAACTCATGAACTTCCCTTAAAACTTCCTTTGTTTTGTTGTCCATGTCTAACTCCATTTAAGATGATTTTAGCTGTTTATACAATTGCAGCGTCTTTTTCTTTTAATTTGTGATACCTGTAGCCACCCCAAAGCGCTGCTCCAATAGCACCAGAATAGATTGCTTCCGGATGTGTCAGAAGTTCAAATTGATATTTGCTCTCCTTTGCTAATTCATCAACAGCCTGTACCATTCCTTTATTCATTCCCATACCTCCAACCAAAAGGATGGGTGATTCAGCTTTTAATGATCCGAGCAATTTAACCACCCTGTTTGCAATAGATAGATGAATTCCTTTGATAATATTTGGTGTTGTTACTCCCTTGGAAACAAGATTAATGACATCGGTTTCAGCTAAAACAGCGCATATACCTGATGGAACTTCTGGATTTTCAGCTGTAAGACTGAGTTCTCCTACCTCTTCAACAGCAAGGCCAAGATAACGGGAAATATTCTCAATGAATTTTCCGGAACCACTAGCGCACTGGCCGGTCATTTTATAGTCGATTACCCGACCTCTTTGATCCACTTTAATGGCTCTTACATATAGCCCTCCCATATCAACAACGGTTTTAGCTTCAGGATAAAAAAACTTGCCACCACGGGAATGTGTTGTCATGCTATAGAAATGTCCGGTTTTGCGCGTTACCATTTCACCTTCTCCTGTCGAAGCGATATATGCAATGTCTTCAAATTTGAGTTTATTTCGCTCAAGCAGGTAATCAATTAATTCTGAAGAAACATTAGCTGGATTGCGTTTCCTTATTTTTTCTGTTTGTTTATCTATAAGCGTTTGGGTTGAGGAAGAATATTGCATGATTACACCTTTAATGTAACTTCCACCCACATCTATGCCTATTGTATAAATTGTATTGTCCATTTTTATCCGTTTGATTAAATGTTAAGTCTTATTTTATGCTGTTACTTTTGTTTTTGAATCAGGGAGGTCAATCTCAATATTTCTACGGGCAAACATAGCTCCTCCGAGTGCTCCCATGAAGATACTGTCTGGATGAATATTCATCTTGATGTCGCTGCCATAACTTTCGGCAACCATTTGTTTTACATATTTCAGAACTGCCTGGTTTCTAGCAACTCCTCCTGTAAATGTAAATTCGTTTCTAACACCTCCTGATCTTGCAATTAAAGACATGGCTCTTTGAACGATTGCTTTATGCAATCCGGCCAAGATATTTGATTTTTTTTCGCCCACATTGAGTAATTCCCTCATTTCTGCACCTGCGAATACCGTGCAAGTGGAACAGATGGTTGTTTCATGATCGGCAAGCAGGGTCTCCGGGCCCAGTTCGTTAAGAGATAAACTGAATTCATCGGCAATATATCCCAGGTAACGGCCACATCCTGCAGCACATCGATCATTCATATGGAAACTTGTAACCAAACCATGCGCATCAACCTGTATGGCTTTTGTGTCCTGCCCTCCGATGTCAAGTACGGTTCTTGTCATTGGAAAAACAGCATGAGCTCCAAAAGCATGACAGAGAATTTCGCTTTTTATAGATTCCTCAGGAAACGGAAGCAATGCTCTTCCATAACCTGTTCCAACCATATTTGCAATATTGATTTCTTCATTGGCAATTTCATTAATGAGGGTCTGTATTTTATTTGCAACATCTTTGTAATTATCTTTCAACAGATTAAGATCAGGGTCTTTTTCAACATAATTTTTCTTCGCTACTTTTTCAGCTATTCCTTCATATTTTTCTTCTAAAACCTGCATTGATTCATGAATGAGATCTTTGAAATTGAACAACATCATTTCGTTTTCTACAGGTGTGATACTTTTGTCAAATGCCAGCATTAGGGGTTCGAAGAATTCTTTATTGATTTTGCTTACTTCTTCATTATATCGTTGACTGACAATATCCCTGAAGAACTGATTTTTGCTTCCAAGATCGCCCTCAACAAAATCGTGACGTATTTGTGGCACAATAGTTTGTAAAATCTCATCTAATTTAACAACAATTGCTTCGGTATTATCATACTTAAAATTTTTAGCTGTTTTTTTTAGCTCTTTAGACAGGCTGTCCATCCTGTATTTAAACTGTCTGTATTGGAAAATTGCGCGAATGTCATCCATATAACGCTTTATCTCAGGATGCGCTTTAATATCTTTATTGAGTTCTTTTGCAAGCAATGTGAACCGGGCATCATAAATAGCTTCTTCACGGGCAATGTTGGCAGCTACTTTGTAATTAGCACGGGTGTTTGTTATCCCCCTGCCAATAATTTCGTCCGACTCGTTAATGATTACAGCCTTGGAAGTAGTTGAACCAAGATCAATTCCTAAATAGTATTTATTCATATCATTGAATTTAAGATTTTCATTGTCTCAGACTTTTTCAGTTTTCTCTCCTTCTTCTATGGATTTTCTCTGTTCGAGCATCTGGAAGAATGATTCAAGACGATTTTTAATGTTTGAATAGGAGAAGTACCGTGGATCGACAAGATCACTTTCAATGAATCCAACCGGAATATCCAGGCGGTCTTCAAGTTCACGCATCATAGCCAATTGTCCGGCACTAAAAGAATTACAGCTTTTGATTGAGTTGGTTACATACCCATCGGCACCGTATTCCCTGATACTTTTTGCCAGCAAATCTATACGCTGGGGCAAGTTGAAATTTGTATAACAATTCATGCAATATTCTGCAAGAGCTTCAAGTGGTCTTGCAGGATCGTGTCTCCATCCAAGGTCGTAAACGCCACCAACTTTTGTATATGATGATGCCACAATGACCGCACCTATATCATAAAATATTTTCCAAAATTCCCTAAAATTAGTCCAGTTTGGTGGGCCTTCGACAACCAGACGGTACTTTTCTTCTTTGATTTCTCCTTCAGGTGTTATAGGTCCGAGACCTTTTTTAATACGTTCCTGCACCTCATTATACAGTACTTTATAATATTCTACCGCTTCCTTTGTGCCTCTAAATCCAATATTGATGGGGCCAATGTAATACACCCCTGCAAAATATGCATCGATAGGTGAAGGTTTGTTTTTTGTTGATTCAAAAATTTTAGCTATCCAGTCTTCGGCTTCACGGGAATTTTTTAATAGATTTCTTAGCTTTTCTTCATCATATTTTACTCCAGACACTTTTTCCATTTTAGGAATTACTTCTTCATGGAATTGCCTGACCATATAATCTGTCATTTCTTTGGTTATTTCACCTTTCTCCTGATAAGGAGTATGAAGCATAACCACTTCGGCTTTAGGATAAAGGCGTTTCAGCGTTTCAAACCATTTCAGAAACGTAAAGCATCCTGTATAACTAAGCAGGAGTATGTCGGGGTCGGGTATCTTTTCGCCTGTGGGGCCAATATTCCCGTTAAGCATCATTCCTACATCACATTTGACATAAGTGCACACATCTTCACTATGAGCATTTTTCTCAGCTTCTTTAATATAATTTGCTGATTTCTTGCGCATAGCACTTTGTAATGCATTGATCTCTGGATAAACAGGAAGCATATCAAAAGTGCGGATCAGTTCTGATAAATTTCCCGGAATAAAAGTATAGCAGACTTTCTTTCCGGTTTCTTTAACATTGGCAAGGTCATTAAATAAGCCTGCAACCATCTCCTTTTGGAGGATCATGCTTTTCTCTTTTTGGGCTTCTGTACTCATAACAGTTGATTTATATTTTGATATTTATGCAGAAATTTCTTCGTCTTCCCACAATTTTATTGAATCTGCAAATGCACCTACCTGCTCTTTGATCACTTTGAATTGTCCGGTGTTTTCATTGTATTGGAATGCGATATAACGAATTCCCATTTTATCAAACGCAGCCTGGAATATGGGAGCATCAAGTAGAGTAGGATCACAGAAACTTGGTGCGGCAAAAATGACACCGTCTGCTTTGCGTTCTTCAACTATTTTAGCCAGCCGGAATTCTTTAGGATTATTGACATCATAAATGGAAGAAGAATACTGGCTTTGTTTGATATAGCTGTTTGCAATAGCTTGTAAAGGATTGTCGGATGTAGCATCTATATCTCCTATAATCATCCTGGAACCTAGCATAAAGTCGTCATCAACTACATAACATCCGGCTAATTCTATCGATTTAATCAATCCAAGAGGTGGTTGCTCGCAAAAGGCACCACTGACCACAACCCTGATCCTATCCTGAGGCTCACCTATGTCTTGTTGAATATGTTCGCACACCTTTTCCAGAATTTCATTGTGTTCTTCTACCGGAATTACCATGCCGGCACGAATGATATGATAAAGATCCTCAATCCTTAATCTCCAGGGATAATCCTGTCTGATCTCATATATCAAATCGATCAACTGCCTGTTTTTATTGTAAAGAGAGATAGAATGATTCAATCTTTCAGCATTTACTTCAATCCCATTGATTTCCTTGACATAGTTTAGCACATCCTGCATTTCTTTTTGATAAAACACACCGCCAATTTCCGGAAGAAAGTTTTGTGGGAAGTCCATATATTTCACAAAGGTTCCCAGTTTTTTTATCCTGAAAATACCACTTAAATTCCGAATCACATCACAAATAGAAGGGAAGACGAATCCATCCATCTCTTCAAAATGTCCGTCAAGGGCCAACTCGACAATTCCTCTTGGAATGTGGCAAATATAACTCTGGTAATATGCATCGCCTTTCACGATTTGTTTGCGGTCTCCTGATCCCATAATTCCTACTGCCATTCCACCTGCAGCATGTACAATTTCTCTCGGAAAATAAATGGGCATATATCCAACAAGTACATGGCTTTTATCTTTTGATTTCCATTTCTTGGCATGGGTGAAATTCAGATCAAAGGCTAGTTCTTCACAATGTTTGATGATCTCTGTTAGTGATTCCATTTGTTCAATATTATCCCGTTTGTTAGTTTGTTGTTTTTAGATGGATAAAAATACTCCTGTTTTGAGATTATAAAAATGACAATTATCAGTTTGCAAATTCATAGCAATCTCTGACTATGCATGAATAAGAAGCCATCTGTATTAATTGTAATCCTGCCTGATGAATATCAGATATATTGTCCACCGTCCACTTTAATCACTTCCCCGGTAATGTGTCTGGCAGCTTCAGAACAAAGAAAAGCAACTAAGTGTCCAACATCTTCCGGCATACCCATTCTTTTTAAAACAATTTCTTCAATGGCTTTCTGACGGACAATTTCATCGGCATTTTTCATCATATCCGTTTCTATAAGTCCTGGGGCAACTGCATTGACGTTTACACTGTACTTGCCCAGCTCTTTTGCAACGGTTTTGGTCAATCCTATTATACCGGCTTTTGATGCTGAATAGTTGGCTTGTCCGAATTTTCCCCTCATCCCGTTTATAGATGTGACATTGACAATCTTGCCGTGCTTTTGTTCCCGGAAAATCGGTGATACAGCCCTGATGTAATTAAAATATCCTTTCAGATTTATATTAAGTACAGCATCCCACTGTTCTTCCGTCATTTTCCATATAACTCCATCCCGGTTAATACCGGCATTATTTACCAATATATTGATACCTCCGAAGGAATCCACAACAGTTTCGACCATTT
The DNA here is from genome assembly GCA_964619305.1 of uncultured Flavobacteriales bacterium. Taxonomy (GTDB): domain Bacteria; phylum Bacteroidota; class Bacteroidia; order Flavobacteriales_H; family CAZUDW01; genus CAZUDW01. The sequence goes on along the minus strand of CAZUDW010000031.1, from coordinate 491 downwards.
TTTTAGCATCAGGGAATACGGATATGTCTGCCTGAATAGCCAGACCTTTACATCCCATTCCTTTGATTTTTTCAATGATCTCTTCTGCTTCATCCTTATGTTTCCTGTAGTTGATGGCTACATTGGCTCCTGCTTCTGCCAGACAATATGCAATGGCAGTTCCTATACCTAAGCTGCCTCCGGTTACGATTGCTGATTTACCGTTCAATGATGATACCTGATTCATTTTTTAAATTTTAAATTAAACAAAGTGCTAAGATATTAAATGTACCATATATCGATATATTCCAAGATATATTGCAAAAATGAAAGTGGGTTGGCAGAGAAATTATTAAAAATGCGAAGCGTAGGCTTTCCTTTTTGTCCACTGTTATTGTCAGGTTTGTTGAATGGTTGGTCGTACTTCATTGTTTCTACTTGCACTGTCGTCTTTTTGGCATAACGATTTGTGTATGTCGCGTATCCCAAAGGGTATTCACTGTACATTTTGT
>CAZUDW010000030.1:9767-26005 GCA_964619305.1 uncultured Flavobacteriales bacterium | reverse complement strand
ATGGCTTTGGATGCACATCAAATACATCTATTACTATTTATGTTGATCAGCCACCTTGGGCAAATTTCCTTTCAACAGATGATACAATCTGCGCAGGAAGTTCTGTAACTTACAATGGAACAGTTTCAAATAATGCCGCTTCCTGGAACTGGACATTTTCAGGAGGTACACCATCAACATCTACTCAACCTAATCCAAATGTAACTTACAATAGTAGCGGAACATACAACGTATATCTGCAGGTTACCAACACTTGTAGCCAGACAGATGATACAACAAACAGTATTGTAGTGCTGCAACCATCTGCCAATGCAGGATCAGATGTTTCCATTTGCCTGGGAGATAATACAACCTTATCTGCATCTGGCGGCATTTCGTATAACTGGAGTCCATCTACCGGATTGAGTTGTACAAATTGCCAAAGCCCAGTTGCCAGTCCTACAAGCACAACCACATATACAGTTACGGTATCTGACGGGTATGGGTGCACAAATACGGACGATGTGATAGTGACTGTTAATCCTTTGCCGAATGCTAATGCAGGACCTGATGTGGATATTTGCCTAGGCTCAAATACTACATTAAATGCGAGTGGAGGCACTTCATACAGTTGGAGTCCGTCAAGTGGATTGAGCTGTACCAACTGCCAGAATCCGGTTGCCAGTCCAAGCACAACAATAACATATACTGTTACGGTTTCTGATGGCAACAATTGTTCTGCTACAGACCAGGTGACGGTAACGGTTAACACGCCACCGACAGCAACAACCACTACAGTTGACGCCAACTGTAATGGCAGCAATGATGGATCAGCCACAACTTCTCCTTCGGGAAATAGTCCTTTTACATACAATTGGTCATCAGGAGGAAGTTCTGCGACTGAAACCGGTTTATCTGCCGGAACATACACGGTTACCGTAACAGATAACAATGGATGTACAACTACAGTCGGAGTTACTATTTCAGAACCAACTTTAATTGTTCTGACCATGAGCAGCAATGATGCAACCTGCGGGAACAACGATGGGAATGCAAGCGTCAGCGCAAGTGGTGGTTCTCCCGGATATACTTATCAGTGGAGTTCCAATACAGGAAACCAGACCACAACCACTGCAACAGGGCTTTATTCAGGAACATATACCGTGACTGTAACCGATAGCCATGGATGCACAATGGTGAATAGTGTAGGTGTTAGTGATGTAGGTGCACCAACAACCACTGTGACAAATATTACAAACAACTTATGCTATGGTGATTGTTTTGGTGATGCAACTGTAAGCGCCAGTGGTGGAAGTTCACCATATACATATCAATGGGATTCCAATACTGGAAATCAAACTACCGCAACCGCTACGGGTTTATGCGCAGGAACTTATTTTATCACTGTTTCAGACGTAAACAATTGTAACGACATTGCCAGCATTACGATTACTGAGCCATCACAACTTATAAATAATGTAACAACTAATGATGTTACGTGTTTTGGCAATAATGATGGTGATGCAAGTGCTAATGTTGGTGGAGGAACTTCTCCCTATACTTATAACTGGTCTACAAACAGCACAAACAGTTCCGTGTCAAATCTTAGCCCTGGAACATATTTTGTTACTGTAACAGACAATAATGGTTGTACAACTATAGATACAATTCAGATCACAGAACCCACCTTGCTTACTTCAACTACCAGCAATAATGATGTGAACTGCAATGGTAACAATGATGGAGATGCCAGTGTGAATGCAAGCGGAGGCACTTCTCCCTATTCTTATTCCTGGTCATCCGGGGGTTCAGCTGCAACAGAGACCGGTTTATCTGCCGGAACTTATTATGTTACTGTTACTGATGATAATGGCTGTACTACGATTGATACTGTGCTTATTTCAGAACCCGCAGGTATGACTGTTACAGTTAATTCCAATGATGCCAACTGTGCCGGGGATAACAATGGAGATGCAACAGTTAATGTCAGCGGTGGCACCTCTCCATATTCCTATTCATGGTCTTCAGGAGGCACAGCAGCAACGGAAACAGGACTGGTTGCCGGAAGTTACACTATTACTATTACCGACAACAACGGATGTACGGACGTGCAAACATTAAATATTAGTGAACCTGCTGCTCTTAGTACTTCTCTTTCTTCAACCCAGACAAGTAACAGCTCTGCATGTGATGGCACAGCAACAATCAATGTTTCCGGTGGAGTCTCTCCATACACTTATCTATGGGATGCAAATACGAACAACCAAACAACCCAAACTGCTGACAGCTTGTGCGGTGGTAATTATTGTGTTACTGTAACCGATAATAATGGTTGCACTATAGATACTTGTGTTGATGTAACTATTGGTATTGAGGAACAGGCATGGTTAAGTGATGTGCAGTTATTTCCCAATCCAAACCGTGGAGATTTCACACTCATCTTAAAGGTGAATTCTGCAGAAAACATGGAAATATACTTGTTAGATATGTTGGGACAAAAAGAACTGTATGAAGTATTGCCGGATTTCAGTGGTAAGTATGAGCGATCATTCTATCTTGATTGTGCAGAGGGGGTTTACAACCTGATGATACGCTCTGAGAAAGGAACTATCACTCGCAAGGTGATTATTCACTGATATAGAACATTAGTAGAAAAGTAATATTATTAGACTCATCTACAAGATTTGTTGAACTGCACAAATAATAGGGGATACCTGTAATATTATAGTATAAATCCCAATTCAATAACCGACAGATGCAATTATATGTTTGTCTCATGAATCGGATGGATGAAGATATTATTAAAAAAATGCTCTCACCTGCACACCACCTGTATGGATTACTTTGTTACCTTCTGAAACCCGCCCGTTATAATTCAGATTAAGCTGCAGGTTATTGGCAAGTGTACGCTGCCAAGAGAGTCCCCATGTGGCGTTCTTTCCGGGCCGCAGACCCTCAAGCATTTCAAAACCAAGAGATGTGTTCCCTGCTGCATCTGTTCCATTTGGATTCAGAAAACTGATCTGTATGTAATTCACATTTAGCAAAAAGCTGCCTTTCCCAACCGAAGCGAGCCTCAGTTCTGCTCCTATCTTTCTGTGCAGGGCGGTTTCTCCTCCTGTTAAACTATCGGTACTCAAAGGAACCACAGCATTGATTTTATCTGTGTATGAACCAAGCAGGGATATCCTGAAAGTTGTGTTTGGCTGAAAGCTGATCTTTGGATCAGCTTTCCAATAATTGATCAGGAAATTCCTGCTACTGAAAAATTGGGAAACAGATGACTTTACCCCTTCTGTATATTCTGCATTTAATAAAAAAGATTTGCTGATATTCCATCTGAGTCTGGCTTGCCTGAAAATGTGGCTGCGGCTTTCAAAACCATTTGTGAGTAGTATTTTATTTTTCACATCCTGGTAGTTGAGATCAATGCCAAGCCTAGGGTTTGTTTTATTAAAATAGAAGGTATTTCTGAAGGAAGAGTTGATGGAGATCAGCGATGTGTCTTCAATGTTAGTCTCAAAGGGGTTAAAACGCTGAAGAATATCTTCACGATTTGTTTTACGCTCTATCCTATAACTAGCCTGATTTGAAAACCTAGAAAACAATTTCCGCATCCCTTTCTTATCGTGCCAGATGATTTCCGGACGCAAAGAAAGAGTCTGGCTGAACTGGTTAGAGAAGGTTTTAATATACTCATTTGTGGGCGTGAAAACCCTGATATAGTTGGCCTGGTCCTGAAATGCAGCCATTTCAAATTCATTCAATTCCTTAACGCCATTGTCGTTGTAATCTGTCCAGCTATAAGCCCCCTGACCGGCTGCTACTTCAATATAAGAGTACTCCTTCTTTTGTTCCATTCCCGAACCAATCTCATAAAATGAATTTGAAAACACCGTTCCTTTCAGCAATTTTAATCCATATTCCAGGCGCGATAAAAGACTGCTGTCTGGTTTCTGGGATGTCAGGTTATTGCTTTTGATCTCTAATATCCTATAAGTGGTTTTATTCCGCAAAGTACTGTTCGGATTCCTGAAAATATCAACTGAAAGAGATAAGTTGCGGGCAAAAGTTGCTTCCCTGAGTCCCGCTGAACCAGGTGCATAATCTTTTCTCTCCAAATAACTGATCAGATAATGGTTTTTTGCTGTATCTTCCGATGCAATAAACGCTTCCCATTCCAGGAATTCATAACTGTTGGACAGTAATGAATCTGTTCCCGGCAACCTGAATCTATTCTTTTCATACTCGTTCCTGACGCCTAAAACGAAAAAGTGTATTTTTTTTTCGATCTTAGTTTTATTCCGAATGAACCCGGTTGTGTTGGTTAAACCATCAGTACGCAGTAAACTGGCAGTTGCATTAATATTCCATCCGTGAGTTGTTAGCAACGATTTAATCTGGTTCTGATAGCCATTGAATTCATTTTCACTTATAAAAGAATTATAATCATAGGTGAATTGTGCTTTGTCTTTTTTGATCAATCCAATACTGAGAGAAGGTAAATGCTGTGTGCCTTTGAGTTTCACGTTACGGATATTCCAATCTCTGTCAAATTCTGCCGGTCTGAACCACTCAATTGGAGAAAAATATTTATTCACCTGTTCATAATTGACCGATGTTACTAGCTGCAAGGGATTCTCTGCTTTTGAAGATAAACTTCTTTTATTGGTGATACCGGCTTTAACAGCAAAGCCAATGTTATCATTCAAATCCCGCTTGGAGAAAGTGTTGAGATCTTTGTTGCTTACCCCTCCCTCGAAACTGATTAAAGTATGTTTATTGATTTGATAAGAACCACCTAAAGTGATCATCTGTTGTTTTTTGGGTGTGATGAGTTTTATTATGGGTTCGTAGCTTCCCTGATGAATGATCTGGTTCACGACAGTATCAGGGGCTACCCATAAGTAAACCCTTCCATTGGCTGTACTCTTGGTCTGTATATAATCCCCTTTACCTGAACCTACCTCACTGAATGCAAGCTGATATTTTGCGCTGTCCGGATTTGTAGAATATACAAAAACAGAATCATAACCAAGAGAGTCTGTTTTTCTATAAAGCACCTGAGAATCTGAAAACGCAACGCTATCAATGCTCCAGGTAAAAGCATCGTCAAGGCTGTCTCCAATAGTTGAGAGAAAAGATTTCTGTTGCTGGCTCAGATCAAGTTGAAGAGGTTGATTTTTAGCATCCTGTTCTGCATATAGGTTCAAATCTAGTTTCAATTTTTTATTCTCAAAACCCTGATTAAACTGTAAAAGGGAACGTACATAATTCTTATCTGAATACTGAAACTCGACAATAATTCGCTTGTCCTTAGTAATCAACTGCAAGGCCGTAAACGTGATCTCTGCCGTGTTGTAATCTATAGTATAATCGTTTTCCTGACCCCTTGTCAATAATTTACCATCAATAAAAACTCGCTCCGTTCCGGATAAAATAATAATAAAAGTTTCGTCTTCTGCTCCTGTAAGGTGATATGGCCCCTGGTTCCCTTCAATTCCCTGAATTACATTTCTTGCAAACTTTCCTTTGCTTACTGCAGCACTCGCCTGCAAATGCATGTCTGTTTCCTTCTGTTTATCTTTTTTAGCCTTAAATTTTGTTGAAAAGCTTAGACCCTGTGCACGCTTATAATAATTCATAAAATAACTGCCGGGACGTTTCAGCACAAAATCCCCCGCCCTCATCACAGATTTGTCATCATACAACTGTATATAAACCTGGTCAAAATCCTGCAATTGCTGTGTGTTACCTTCCGGTTGAATGGGAATATTATCATCGGATATTGCAGCGAGCACATTAACCTTATCACTCACTTTGCCGGAAAGCTGCATATCCAGATTAGAATTGACCGAAAGATCCTGGCTGTTCCCGAAAGAAATACCACGCGAAATGCTACCTCTTTTTTCCAGTCCTTTCATGTTTGCAAATGATTCCGATTCTACATTTGGAGAAATAGAAAACGGATTCACATTGCCACCATCGTCTGGTTGAATCTCTCTAATGTCCTTGTGTAAATATGTCTTGCTAAATGAAAAAGGAAATGTTCTGTAACTTACAAGGACAGAGTCGGCTTCGGGCTTCATTCCTTGCTTCCATATAATACAGCCAAGCGCAAGATTGGTATCATATTTTTCCTGCCGAACAACTGTATGCCCGATTTTCATTTGAACAGAACCTGGTTCAATGCTTAATGAATCCAACCAAAGTGTGTCTTGTACGATAGGCAACATCTTTACCCTGAGATTAGAGGAGATTTGTGCATACATTAAACAAGGACTTGTCCAAATGCAGAAAAACAGTATGAAGTGACGCAATTTCAACATGCCGTAGTGAAAGGCAGGACTAATAACGCACAAATTAAAGATTTGTTGGCCAAACTACACATATTGATATTTTTGTAGGCATTAATCAAAACAAATAAATTGAAAATAATATCATATAATGTAAATGGCATACGAGCCGCAATCAATAAAGGATTACTTGATTGGTTGAAAATAACTAATGCAGATGTGGCGTGTTTACAGGAAATAAAAGCCCATCCTGAACAACTGAATCTTTCACTTTTCGACTCTGCCGGTTATTATCACTACTGGTATCCAGCACAAAAAAAGGGATATAGTGGAGTAGCCATTCTGACAAAGAAACTACCTGATTATGTTGAATATGGGATTGGTATTGATCAATATGATTTTGAAGGCAGGTTGATACGACTGGATTTCGGTGATTTATCTATTATGAGTGTTTACTTCCCGTCAGGAACTTCCGGTGAAATAAGACAAGAATTCAAATATTCATTTTTAAATGATTTCTTGGACTATATCAATATTCTTAAAAAAAGAAGGTCAAAGCTGATCATTTCTGGGGATTACAACATTTGCCATAAAGCGATTGACATTCACGATCCCATAAGAAATGCTCACTCATCGGGTTTTTTGCCAGAAGAGAGAGAATGGATGAGCAAATTTGTAAAATCCGGATTTATAGACACTTTCAGACATTTTAATTCTGCCCCTCATCATTATTCATGGTGGAGTTACAGAGCAAATGCCCGAGAAAGAAACCTTGGATGGCGGATCGATTATAATATGAGCACGGTAAATTTAAAGAGCGAGTTGATAAAGGCAGAGATTATAACAGAAGCCAAACATTCTGATCATTGTCCGGTTTCATTGGAAATCAATAATTAATAATATGAGTTTGCATAAAATTAGGTTTTTTTGAATTAATATCTACTTTTGTAGCTTACATAAATAAGAAATTGAAAAAGAGCATTCAGAAATGAAACAAGTATTGTTTGCCATCTTCACGGTATCCGTTATACTTTTCGGATGTAACAACGGAGATTCTGACCATATTATTAATCCAAATAAAGCGAAAGGCCCGGTTCAGTATGGAGGGGTATTTCGAGTAAATGAAGTAGAAAATTTCAGAAATCTATTCCCTTTAAATCTTACAGATGCTGCTTCTCACCGTACAGTTTATAATGTTTATGAGGGATTGGTGAAATTTAATACAGACCTTGAAGTTATTCCTAGTCTGGCAGAGCGCTGGGTTGTCAATGAAGATGCAACGTCTTTTACATTTTATATTCGGAAAGGTGTTAAATTCCATGATGATCCTTGCTTTCCTGAAGGAAAAGGCAGAGAATTAAAAGCGAGTGATTTTAAATATTGCCTGACAAGGCTTTGTACTTTTAGCTCTGATAATATTATGTTCTCGTTTGTGAAAGGGAGAATCGTTGGTGCTGATGAATATTATGAATCTACAAAAGCAGGGCACCCAATCAAGGAAGGTGTAAGTGGGGTGAAAGTAATTGATGATTATACATTACAAATAGACCTACAATATTCATATGCAGATTTCATTAACCTCCTGGGACATAGTTGCTTTTGGATATTTCCTGAAGAAGCTTACAAAGCTTATGGTATTGATATGAGGATTAAAGGGGTTGGTACCGGCCCTTTCTTTGTAAAAAGTGTTAAAGAAGGTGAAGCTGTCATTCTCCAAAGAAATCCAAATTACTGGAAAACAGATGAATATGGCAATCAACTTCCTTACCTTGATGCTATCAAGATAACATTCCTGAAAGAAAAGAAAGCAGAATTAATGGAATTCCGAAAAGGGAATTTAGATATGATATTCCGTCTCCCATTAGAAATGATTAATGATGTTACTGGCGAACTGGAAGATGCAAAAGCAGGTGGGAATATCCCATTCAAAATGCAGGTTAAACCTGGTTTATCTATTCAATATTACGGTTTTCAACATAAATCTGATTTGTTTAAAGATAAAAATATCAGGCTGGCATTTAACTATGCTATTGATAGGGAATCACTGGTGAATTACACTTTGCAAGGAGATGGTAGACCAGCGAACCATGGCATTGTTCCAGAAGGTTTTAATAACTATGAATATGACAGCTTAAAAGGATATTCTTTCGATCCGGAGCTTGCAAGAAGTTATATGTCTAAAGCAGGATACCCTGGAGGGAAAGGCTTTCCAGAAATCACATTACAACTGAACAGTGGTGGCGCAATCAACACCCAAGTTGCAGAGGTAGTACAGAAAATGCTGGAAGAAAACTTAAATGTCAAAGTCAAGCTGGAAGTAATGCCAATGGCACAACATTATGAAAATCTTGAAATTGGGAAAGCTGTGTTTTGGAGAGCTGGCTGGGTAGCTGATTATCCTGATCCTGAGAATTTCTTAAATCTTCTTTATGGCAAACATGTTCCGCAGAACTTATCCGATCGATCATATCTTAATTCTGTCAGATATCAATCTGCCCGGTTTGACTCTTTATTTGAGTTGGCTCAGAGGACGATTGATGAAAAAGAAAGGATGAAGCTCTATCGAATGGCCGATCAACAAGCTATCAATGATGGTGCTATTCTGCCTCTCTATTATGAAGAATGGATTAGATTGTTACATTTGAATGTCCGGAATTTTCCTCAAAACGCTATTGAGCACAGGGATTTCACAAGTGTATATTTTAAAGAACCCGAAGAAGATGAAACCGGAAATTGAAGTTTTTGTTTAATTGCAAAAGTTTATGACATATTTTTCTAATATTTTTGTTTCCACAAATTTGTATTTACTTTGTGCTTCGATTAATATAGTCTTTCTATCGACCAATAATTGACATGATATGAAAATTAATAATTCTATTGTCTTTATCTTCATTGGGCTTTTGTGTTCCACAACCCTATTTGCCCAGAAGAATTTTACCAAAGATGCAGATCTTGCGTTTAAAAGCGAATCCTATTTCAGTGCCATCGATCTTTATAAAAAAGCCTATACAAAAGAACCCTCAAAATCAAAAAAAGCTGAGATTTTATTTAGAATAGCCGAATGTTACAGGTATATTGTTGATATTAAGCAAGCTGAAACATGGTACAAAAAAGCGATTAAGGCTAAATATCCTGATCCAATTACATACCTTCATTTAGCAAATGTCCTTAAATCCCAGGAAAAATATGAGGAAGCATTAGAAAAGTACAACAGCTACCTGAAAGAAAAACCAGGTGACCCTGTTGGAAAAATGGGTGCTGAATCCTGTAAGCTTGCAAAGGAATGGATAGACAACCCTACCAGACATAATGTGCAAAATATGGTTTTGCTTAATTCAAAGCAATATGATTTCTCCCCCACCTTTGCAGATAAAAAACACAAATCAATTATTTTCACTTCAACAAGAGAAGGATCAACAGGAAGTACTGCCGATGATCGAACAGGTGAAAATTTCTCAGACCTATATTATTCTCAAGTTGATAATAAAGGAAAATGGAGTGTCCCTACTTTATTAAATGAAGAAATCAATTCTGCTAGCAATGAAGGTAGTGCTGCTTTAAACAAAAGGTGCAACATATTGTATTTCACTCGTTGTGGATATGAGAAAAAGAAAAGCTTGACATGTAAGATTCTGTACGCCAAAAAAATGGGACGAAAATGGGCTGAACCAGAAGATCTGCAACTGGGTAATGATAGCATTACCGTTGGACATCCATCTGTTTCAAAAGATGACAAATACCTATTTTTTGCATCAGATATGGATGGTGGACAAGGAGGGAAAGACATATGGTATGTCAAATACAATAAAAAAACCAAAGCTTGGAGCAGCCCGGTAAACCTTGGTTCAGAAATCAATACAGAATGGGATGAAATGTTTCCTTATATACGTGATGATGGAACTTTATATTTCGCTTCAGATGGACATCCGGGTTTAGGTGGCCTTGATATTTTTAAAGCCGAGAAAACAGGCAATGATAAGTGGGGAAATGTTGAAAATATGAAGTTTCCAATCAATTCATCAGGCAACGATTTTGGGATTATCTTTGAAGGCAAGAAGGAGAAAGGTTATTTGACATCTAACCGTAAAGGTGGTAAAGGAGGAGATGACATTTGGAGTTTCTTCGTTCCTCCACTTATTTTCACTTTACAGGGTACTGTAACTAACCTTGAAACAAAAGAACCAATTCCTGGAGCTAAACTTGTAATGGTTGGAACCGATGGATCATCAGTTGAGATAAAAACTGATGATAATGGTTTTTACAGTTTTGAAGAGATACCCGGCACGCACAACAGGTATATCAATGCAGAGACAACTTATAACATGGTCGTTTCAAAAGAAAAATTCCTCAATGCTAAAGGGCAAGAAACTACTGTAGGAATTGAAGAATCAACCACATTTATTCATGATTTTGCATTGCAACCTTTTGCTGAAGAAATCAGATTCCCTGCCGTTCTTTATGCTTATGACAAATATGATTTACTGCCTCAGTCAGAGGATTCTCTTAACTTTTTATACCAGACATTAGTTGATAATAGCAATCTTGTTATAGAATTATCAGCCCACACCGATTCCAGGGGGTCCAATTCTTACAACCAGAAATTATCACAAAAACGTGCTGAATCATGTGTTAATTATCTTATAAGTAAAGGAATACCTGCAGATCGCATGGTTCCGGTTGGATATGGTGAAACCAAACTTCTTATTACTGATTCTCAAATAGCCAAATTAAAAACAGAAGAAGAAAAGGAAGCAGCTCATCAGAAAAATAGAAGAACCGTTTTCAAGATATTACGGGATGATTATGTGTATCATGAAGATGTAGGTACCAATGAAGAAGGAATTGATTCAAACAACAATTAATATAACCATTGTTTCACAAAAGTACTGCAAAAAAGCCCCACAAGAGGGGCTTTTTTAATTTTGACATATAATTATGGACGAAAGATACTTCAGACGTGGCGTTTCTGCTGATAAAGATGATGTTCATCAGGCGGTTAAATATCTTGATAAAGGTATCTTTAAAAATGCTTTTTGCAAAGTATTGCCAGACATCGCATCCAGTGATGCACATTATTGTAATATAATGCACTCTGACACCGCAGGAACTAAAACGTCCCTTGCTTATCTCTATTGGAAAGAAACCGGAGATATGAGTGTATGGAAAAATATTGTGCAAGATGCGCTGATCATGAATATTGATGACTTGATTTGTGTTGGTGCAGTTGGTGACATTATTGTATCCTCTTATATTGGTCGTAATCGCCACCTGATTAACAGCAACATTATTACCCATTTAATCAGAGGATCGGCTGAATGCATTAATGAATTGAACAACTTGGGAATCGGTGTAACTCTGGCGGGCGGTGAAACAGCTGATGTTGGTGACATAGTTAGAACTCTAGATATAGGGTTCTGCGCTTTTGCAAGACTGGCAAAAAAACAAGCTATAGAAATTAACATTCAATCCGGAGATGTGATAGTAGGGCTATCTTCTTCAGGTCAGGCAAGTTATGAATCTGAATATAATAGTGGTATAGGTTGCAATGGTCTCACATCCGCCCGTCATGACGTACTGGCAAAATATTTATTTGCAAGATATCCTGAAAGTTATGACCCAGCTGTTCCACAAGATTTGGTTTACTCCGGATCGATGAAATTAACTGATATTGATAATGCAACCAAATTGCATATTGGGAAACTGCTTTTGTCTCCAACAAGAACTTTTTCACCCGTGATAAAAAAGGTTCTGAATAAAATACCTATTTCTGAATTGCATGGCATGGTGCATTGTAGTGGAGGAGGTCAAACAAAAGTGATGCACTTTATGCCTGAAAATCTTTGTATCATCAAAGATAATCTTTTCAATATTCCTCCTGTTTTTGAGATAATACAGCAAGAATCCGGCACATCCTATCGGGAAATGTATAAAGTATTCAATATGGGACACCGGATGGAAATATACATAAAAGAAGACTATGCGCAAGAAGTCATCAATATTGCCGGTGAGTTTAATATTGCTGCACAGATCATTGGATATTGTGAAAGTTCAACTTCCAGAAAACTGAAGATAATCAACGAATTTGGTGAATTCATATACCAATAATCATGATTGACAAACTACTTGCTATAAAAGACAGAATGGACGAGGTATCATCACTACTGGCTGAACCTGATGTCATGTCAGATATGAAAAAGTACATCGCTCTCAGCAAAGAATACAGAGAATTAGAACCTATTGTTAAAAAATATCTCACATACCAGAATATTATTGATAACATAAATTCATCAAAGGATATTCTGAAAAATGAGAAAGATGAAGAGTTGAAAGAAATGGCAAAGGAGGAGTTGACGCTACTTGAATCCCAACGAACTAAACTGGAAGAGGAAATTAAAATTCTCTTGCTACCCAAAGATCCTGAGGATGAAAAAAATGCTGTTGTTGAAATACGTGCCGGTACAGGTGGAGATGAGGCAAGTTTATTTGCAGGCGATTTGTTCAGGATGTATGAAAAGTATTGTGAAATCATGAAATGGCAGACCGAAGTGGTTGATTTTACAGAAGGTACTGTTGGAGGATATAAAGAAATTATTTTCAATGTAATTGGTTCTGGTGTTTATGCAGTATTAAAATTTGAATCTGGCGTTCACCGTGTCCAAAGGGTACCTGATACGGAAACACAGGGAAGAGTTCATACATCGGCAGCATCTGTTGTCGTGCTTCCTGAAGCTGATGAATTTGATGTAGAACTGAAAGATACAGATATTAGAAAAGATACTTTTTGTTCATCAGGCCCGGGAGGGCAATCGGTAAACACAACTTATTCTGCTGTCAGACTTACGCATATTCCTACTGGAACAATAGCTACATGCCAGGATCAGAAATCGCAATTAAAGAATTATGATAAGGCTTTGAAAGTCCTCAGGACTCGTCTTTATGAAATAGAACTTCAAAAACGCCTGGAAAAAGAAACTTCGATGCGAAGGGGCATGGTATCCACCGGTGACAGATCTGCAAAAATCAGAACATATAATTTCCCACAAGGCAGGCTTACAGATCATCGCATTAACTTCACCTCATACAACCTCCTTGAGTATCTTAATGGAAATATAGGGGAAATCATTGAAGCTTTAAGAGTAGCTGATAATGCAAAACGGTTGCATGAAGGATACAATAAAAAAAAGGATTAATTTGCCAGTCTGTAAATCTGATATTATTGATGCAATTAAACGGAAAAAAAGTTTTCTATGCATTGGGCTTGATTCTGATTTTTCATTATTGCCACAACATCTTCTGAAGGAAAAAAATCCCGTCCTCTCTTTTAATAAGAGTATCATAGATGCAACATCTGAATTTGCTGTAGCATACAAACCCAACCTAGCTTTTTATGAACAGATGGGATCAATTGGGTGGGATATACTGCAGAAAACTTTTGAATATATTCCTGAAGGTATTCTGAAGATTGCTGATGCCAAAAGAGGGGACATTGGTAATACTGCCTGTAAATACGCATTTTCATGCTTTGATTTTCTCGGTGCTGATGCTGTAACCATCAATCCATATATGGGAAAAGATACTGTAGAACCTTTTTTAGAATATAACAATAAATGGGCCATCCTACTGGCACTAACATCCAATCCCGGAGCCGATGATTTTGAAACATTATCATTGAAAAATCATCGGTTGCTCTATGAACAAATAATAGTGAAGAGCGCTCAATGGGGTTCTTCTGAAAACATGATGTTTGTTGCAGGTGCTACACATCCTGATATGATTAAATCAATGAGAACTTTGGTGCCGGATCATTTTCTACTTGTTCCGGGTGTTGGAATACAGGGCGGAAATCTTGAAAAAGTCGCAGAAAATGGCATTAACGATGAATGTGGATTAATCGTTAATGCTTCCCGTTCGGTTATTTTTTCATCCTCAGGGAAAGACTTTGCACAAAAAGCAGCAGAAGAAGCTAAAAAGCTCAAAACTCAGATGAGTGCTTTACTTTACCGGCATGGGATTCTCTGAGAATGATTTTTTCAGATATAAATTTTACATTCCTGAAAATACCTTCATATCCACTCCGTTGTAAAGCAGATTTTGCAAATCTTTGATTGAATTCTTCCTTACTCATCCCAAGCCAGTCTTTCATCGTCATATTAAGCAATCCGGGTAATGCCTGAAATTTAGGTTCCTGTGTACTTTTTGCAAATCTATTCCATGGACATACATTCTGACAAATATCACATCCGAACAAATGGTTTCCTATTTTATTCCTGTATTGTTTAGGAATCTCTTCCTTGCTTTCAATGGTGAAATAAGAGATACATCTGCTTCCGTCTACCACATATGCTTTTGTAATTGCCCCGGTTGGACAAGCATCAATACACTTGGTGCAGGAGCCACAATAATTCCTGACTGGAGAATCATACTCCAACTCTACATCCACAATCAATTCAGCCAATAACAAAAATGAACCAGAGGTTTTATTAATAAGATTGCTGTTTTTCCCAATCCAGCCCAAACCACTTCTCACTGCCCATGCCCTTTCCATCACAGGTGCAGAATCGGTAAAACCCCTGCCCTGCACATCCCCTATCATTTTTTGTATTCTTACCAGCAATTCATTGAGCTTGTCCCAAATCACAAAATGATAATCTTCACCATAAGCATATTTTGAAATCTGTGGTAAATGTTCCTGTTGTTTTTTTGCAGGGTAATAGTTCATCATGAGCGAAATCACGGATCGCGCACCAGGAACCAGTAGGCGTGGATCTAACCTCTTTTCTCTATTGCGTACCATATAGCCCATTCCTCCTTGCATCCTTTTGTGAAGCCATTCTTCCAAGCGGATGCTTTCTTCTTCTAAAAAACCTGCTTTGGCTATGCCACAATGATCAAACCCAAGATGCATTGCCTCTTTCCTGATGAGGTTTCTATTTCTCGTTTTATTTAACAAACCTGATGTACTTAATCAAACAAATCCGGTGTTCCAACCTGCTGACCCTCTCTGCCCAAATGTTTGTATGCTAATTCAGTGGCTATTCTGCCCCTGGCTGTTTGCTGAATATACCCTTCCATCACAAGAAAGGGTTCATAAACTTCCTCAATGGTGTCTGCTTCCTCTGCTACAGCAGTAGAGATCGTTTTAATTCCTACAGGCCCTCCTTTAAATTTGTCAATGATTGTACTTAAGATTTTATTATCCATCTCATCCAGACCATACCTGTCAACATTTAATGCTTCCAGTGCATAACGGGTAATCTTTAAATCGATGGAACCGCTACCTTTCACCTGTGCAAAATCCCTCACTCTGCGTAAAAGAGCATTCGCGATGCGGGGAGTTCCCCTGCTTCTGCACGCAATTTCAGCAGCTGCTTTATGGTCAATGCCAATTTTAAGAATCCCTGCCGACCTGTTAACTATACCGGCCAGTATATCGCTGTCGTAATAAGCAAGACGTGAGTTTATTCCGAATCGTGCCCTGAGGGGAGCTGTGAGCAATCCCGAACGGGTTGTGGCACCAATCAAAGTAAAAGGATTTAGTGCAAGCTCAAGACTGCGGGCGCTTGGGCCTGATTCGATCATAATATCAATTTTAAAATCCTCCATAGCAGAATAAAGATACTCTTCTATCACGGGGCTCAGGCGGTGAATCTCATCAATAAAAAGTACGTCTTTTTCTTCTAATCCTGTCAATAATCCAGCAAGGTCACCTGGTTTGTCCAGCACCGGACCAGAGGAAATCTTAATTCCCACTCCCAACTCATTGGCTATGATGTGTGCTAGCGTTGTTTTACCAAGCCCGGGAGGACCGTGCAACAACACATGATCCAGTGCATCACTTCGTTTTTTAGCGGCTTCAACAAAAATGCCTAGATTATCCACTACTTTTTCCTGTCCGGAGAAATCCCTGAAATGGCGGGGTCTTAACACATTTTCAAACTCCCTGTCTTCTGTTGAAAGATGTTC
>CAZUDW010000030.1:0-9667 GCA_964619305.1 uncultured Flavobacteriales bacterium | reverse complement strand
CACATATACCGGATAATTAAAATTGGCATCCAATGCACGGTTGCCAAGAGGAAGCAAGCGATATCCAAATCCAATTCCAAACCCTACCCATGAAACAGGCTTGTACAATCCTGTCATTGCCGGTTCATAGATAATCACTGGACTGAGCGGTTCAAATTGCTGCTCTTCTTGCAGCCGATAAGTATATCCGGCTAGGCCAAAGCCAAGCTGTACAGGTATAGACAAAGACCAATTATTCCTGTGATAAAATACATATTCGAAATAAATACTGCCGTAAGCAAAGCGCAAACGTGCCTGTACGGTGTCAATGATATTATTTACACTGACGATTTTTTCTTTCTCAAAAGGAATAAGCATTAGGTTGAAACTTAAACCTGTCTTCACAATGTCGTTAAACTCCAAGCCCATTTTGATGCCAAAGATTTTTGCTGCCTTATTGGAAATAAAAGAATTGCGGGTGTCGAGACGTAAATCCAGATGTGGAACATGATGAAAAGCTTCTCTGATCGTGTCAAACATTTGAGCGTTACATTGTTCGCTTGCTAGAGCAATGTAAACAGCAAACCATAATATTATGTAAGATTTCAACGTTATTTAAATGCAAAATTAATGAGAATGTTAAATACGAGATGACTGATAATCGGAAGATTTATGGCTTATCAACTCAATATTGCAAATCCAGACTCTCTTGCAGGTAGGGGCTTTTTTGCACTATTAGAGGGGCTCTGCTGAGCGTTCTTAATACAAAATATATGAATAAACCGGTAACACCTAGGAACATCCCACCTTCCAACAGACCAATTGTTCCTTCACCTTTCAGTACTCCCGGTGTGATCATCATGTAAACATCAGACCAATGACCTAAGATTAATATGATACAAATAGCGGTTATAATAAATGGGTTTCTTTTATTATCCCTATCCATGAGAAAGATCATAGGTAAAGCAAAATTGATCAGAACAATGGCAAAGTAGAACACATTGTAATCATCCAGCCTTACTTTAAAATAAGTGATCTCCTCAGGGATATCCGTGTACCAGATGAGCATGAACTGGAAAAACCAAAGGTAACTCCACAGAAAACTGATAGCAAAAATCCATTTACCCATGTCGTGGAGATGGCTGGCATTGACCTGTTGCAAATATCCTTTTCGTTTTAAATAGAGGATGAGCAGTGTCATCACTACCAAACCGCTGATCCAGATTCCGGAAAAAGTGTACCAACCGAAAATTGTGCTGTACCAGTGAGTGTCTATTGACATGATCCAGTCCCATGCAGAAGTGGATGAAGTGATAGCAAAAAGCACCAGAAAAGCTGCAGAAAAGGCCTGGTTTTTATAGTGTATGTCTGTTCCTCCTATTCTATCTTCCTGCAATGATCTTCTTCTCATTAGATAGATATAACCAATCCATATAATCAGATATGCGCAAGTCCTGATCCAGAAAAAAGGGAGGTTGAGGTATGCAGATTTATTGGCTATGATCTTATCATATTCGGGTGATGCTGGATCATAAAGTTCGTGGTTCATCCAGTGATAGATGTGATGTCCTCCGAATGCAAATGCAATGATAAGCAGGAGCCATCCGACATACATATAAGATCCAACAGCTTCAAATATTCTCTTTAAAACCGTTGCCCAGGCAGCTTCCGCTGCATGCTGCACGGCCATGAAAAATGCTGCACATAATCCAATACCAAAAAAGAAAAAACCATCTATGAGAATATTAGCCCATATCCTTTCTTCGCTGATATCTTTGTCAAAAATACCATAAAGTACGGAGAGTATACCAATGGCGATCAATGACCATGAAAACCATTTGGCTTTTTCGGAAAACCGAAACTGTTCGTTTGTCACGTTGGGTATGTGATTATTTTCCATTTAGTTTTTAATCAAAGTATCTGTATTGTTTAATACTATTAAAGTGTCGCTGCTATTTGATGTATCCGCTGCAGCGTTTGTATTGCCCATTTGTTGTAATTGCTGCACATAGAGAACAATCTTCCATCTTTCTTCTTCTGTAAGCTGAGATGCATGAGAACCCATTGTATTCAGTCCATATATGATTGTATGGTATATTTTACCGGCAGACAGATTGCTCATCAAACCTCCCCGTGATGAATTTCCGTTAGAATAAGAAGGTGGAGGTGGATGATTTCCGTTGGTAACAACAAGACCGTCTCCATTTCCACTGGCTCCATGACAATGTTCACAGTATTTTGAAAACAAATCTTTACCCGTTGCAATATTTATAGTGTTTGAATCTAAAGGGTTTTTCAAGTTGTTACCTGCTTCAATATATCCTTCGAGTGTGTTTGGAAACAAATATGGCATATGCCCTCTTGCCACTGTTCCTGAAACAGGCATACGGGCAGTCATACTATCAGCAAAATTCGGATTCGTTGAATAGGTGCGGAAATTTTCAGAACGATACATGTCCGGCATATATTCCACACCGGGACTTTGTGGATTATTTTTGCAGGCAGACAAGATTATTATAACAAACAGTATCCCAACTAATGCACGTATATAACAATACCTGTTATGTTTGAATAACTTCATCCCTGGTTTTGTTTATTTTGGTTGTCCCATATTTCTACTGCACCTGCTGTACCCAGCAATCCCCGGATATCATCTTCCTGCACAGATGGATTATCTGAAAGATGAATTTCCATTGCAAAATGATCGTCAGTTGTTTTTGGATGTGGATTCCTGGCGGTAACACCTGGGAATGTCCAGTTTCGGAACAGGAATGTTATTGCCATTCCATGACCTGCACAAAGGACGGTAAATTCAAATGTGATGGGTATAAAAGATGGGATATTCTGGTATAATTCAAAATTTGGTTTTCCCCCTATGTTGAGAGGCCAGTCATAAATCATAAAATACCACATGCCAAGCAATGCAAGTGTTGCCCCGGTTAATCCAAAGAGAAAAGCACAGACAGCAAGACGTGTCCATTTTACCCCAAGTACTTTTTCAATACCATGAATTGGAAATGGGGAATATATTTCCTTAATCCTTATGTCACGCTTCACAAAATCCTTTGCCGCTTCAATCAGCATATGATCGTCATTAAAAAGGCCATATATGATTTTTTTACCCATGTGTTCGGTCGCTGTTTTTATCTTTGTAAACCTGTCCCGATATTTTAAGAATGCTTTTGAGTTCATTCAGAGCAATGACCGGAAAATATCTGGCAAAAATCAAATAGAAGGTAAAGAAAATTCCAATGGTACCTACAAACAATCCAATATCAACAAAAGTTGGATAGAACATGTTCCATTTGGCTGGCAGAAAATCTCGATGTAAAGAGGTTACGATCAGGACGAATCTTTCAAACCACATTCCTGTATTTACCACGATGGAAAGAATAAATGAGGCAATCAGGCTTGTCCTGAGTTTTTTAAACCAGAACAACTGCGGACTGATCACATTGCAAGACATCATGATCCAATAAGCCCATGCATAAGGACCTGTTGATCTGTTGATGAACGCATATTGTTCATATTCAACACCCGAATACCATGCGGTAAAGAGTTCCGTCAGATATGCAACCCCTACTATAGAGCCTGTGATAATGATGACAATATTCATGTATTCAATATGTTTGATGGTAATATATGCTTCCAACCCAAGGACTTTGCGACAAACAAGCACCAGAGTCTGCACCATGGCAAAACCCGAAAAGATAGCTCCAGCTACAAAATATGGAGGAAAGATCGTAGTATGCCAACCGGGTAATATTGCCGTTGCGAAATCGGTACTTACTATGGAGTGAACCGAAAATACCAAAGGAGTTGCAAGACCTGCCAGAACAAGAGAAACCTCTTCAAAACGAATCCATGCTTTCACATCTCCTGTCCATCCAAAACTAAGAATGGAATATGCCTTTTTCCTTAATGGATTGATTGCCCTGTCCCTGATGGTTGCAAAATCCGGGATCAAACCTATATACCAAAAAACCAATGAGATTGAGAAATAAGTACTTATGGCAAAAACATCCCACAAAAGGGCTGAATTGAAATTCACCCAAAGTGAACCAAACTGATTTGGTATAGGCAATACCCAGTATGCCATCCACACCCGTCCCATATGAATGATTGGAAACAATCCGGCCATCATCACGGCAAAAATGGTCATGGCTTCGGCAGATCGGTTTATAGCCATTCTCCACCGTTGACGGAACAATAGCAACACTGCAGAGATCAATGTCCCTGCATGTCCTATACCGATCCACCATACAAAATTTGTGATATCCCAAGCCCATCCTACAGTAACATTCAATCCCCAGGTTCCAATTCCAACACCTACCGTATAAACTATACAACCTACTCCCCAAAGAGCAGCCAATACCGCTACACAAAAGGCCATCTTCCAGTATTTATTTGCTTTTCCCTCTACCGGTGCACATACATCCTCCGTTATCTGATGATAGGAATCTACATTTAATATCAAAGGTTTTCTTATGGCTGCTTCTTTATGCATTTATATTTATTAAGCGTTGTTTTTCTTGTTTTTATTTTTTACCCTAACCATAAACCAGATATTCGGTTGAACCCCAACTTCTTCAAGCAGATGATAAGCACGTTTATTTTCTGATAACTTTTTTATCTGGCTTTTCTTGTCATTCACATCCCCAAATGTTATTGCGTTCGTTGGGCAAGCAGAGGCACATGCTGTTTTAATTTCCCCATCCAGAACAGGCCTGTTGTCCTTTTTTGCATTGAGTTTGCCCTTTTGAATTCTCTGGATACACAAGCTACATTTTTCCATCACTCCCCTGGATCTGACCACAACATCCGGATTGAGTACCATTTTACCCAAATCATTGTGCGATGGATTAAAATCAGCAAATTTCTTATATCTATTATAATTAAACCAATTGAAACGCCTTACTTTATAAGGGCAATTATTCATGCAATAGCGTGTACCAATGCAACGATTATACGTCATTTGGTTAAGTCCCTCGTCACTATGTGTTGTAGCGGCAACAGGGCATACTGTTTCACATGGGGCATGATTGCAATGATGGCACATGACAGGTTGAAATGCCACTTCCGGATACACGGAAGAATCTTCCATCTCCTTGTAGCTATTGTCCTTCTTATTAGCATCACTACTGTAATAACGGTCTATTCTGATCCAATGCATTTCGCGATTACGAATAATTTCATCTTTGCCAACAACCGGCACATTATTTTCTGAGGTACAGGATGTAACACATGAACCACAAGCAATGCAGGCATTCAGATCAATATTCATTCCCCATCTATGCCCTACTGTTTCTACATCATGAGGTTCCCATAAATCAAGCTCCTTTACTAAAGTCTCTCTTCCATAAGCGTTTTTAGCAATGACGGGTTTATTCCATCCTCTTTTCTTATCATCACCCGAAATCGTATTATAAGATTCTATGTCTGTTTCAAGAATTATCCTCCTGCCCATCATGGTGTGATGAGTTTGTACTGATCCTATAGGGTATGTCTCTGATGTTGGTTCAATTTTAATATCCTGATCTGAATAGTGTAATGTATTATTGACGAAATGCACAAAGCTGTATGCATTTTCCCCTATTCCGTTACCAACCCTACCGGCAGAAGTCCTTCCATACCCTAATGCTATTCCTACTGTTTTACGCCTCTGACCCGGTAAAGCAATGACCGGAAGGATAATTTCGCGGGATATGCCAGGTGTAGCTACAGATAATCTGGCCATATTGGCTTTCTCTTTTTGACCTGTATTAATGTTGTATATCCCTTTCATATCATCTGGGTTCATTGTGATATAATTATCCCAGGTTACACGTGATACAGGGTCTGGTAATTCCTGCAACCAAGGGTTATTGGCATGATTTCCTTCTCCAATTCCTGTTTTCATGTATAATTGCAATTCCCAGTCACCTGCATCAGAAAGTTCATTGATTATTGTTGGGACTTCCTTCATATCAACAAGTATTTCAAGTGCATTTTCTTCATTTGATTCCTGTTGATTGAAACTGATATTTTCCAACACTCCATTATGCAAAGCTGTATTCCACCAGAGTTCTGCATCAGATTCTCGTTCCGGTTTATAGAGCGTTGTAAGCCATGCGTTTTTCAAATAGGAATGATAATCCTGATCTACTCCTGACCATTTAAGCAAAGTTTCCTGTACTTGTCTTGTTTTATATAAAGGTGAGATGACAGGTTGTGTCAAACTGTAGTGGCCTGTTTTTGGGTTAGCATCATTCCACGATTCCAGATAATGATGATCCGGACAAACATAATTGCATTGTAAAGCTGTTTCATCCAAACGGTCAGCAAAGGAAATTTTTAATTTGACCTTTTGGAGTGCATCAGAAAAATTCCATTCCTCAGGCATTGAATAAACCGGATTGCAACCATAAATGAGAATCGCCTGCACATCACCTGTATTCATCTCATCAATGAATTCCTTTACCTCCTCATCATTCCCCTGTCTGAGATTGCAGGTTGTATTTAAATCAATCGTTTTATTATAATTACCCAATAAATAATTTATAGCATTAATTACGCTCTGTATGGATTCATCATTGACCCCACAGACAACCAGGGTAGCTCCCCTGGCATTCCATAGATCTTCTGCTGCAGATTTGAGTTTTGACATTACATCATTATCGTCTTCAATAGGTTTAACCTCAACCGGTACACCTCCTGATTTTAACGCTATTAAATTGTAAAGGTGCAAAGCTGCCAGGCCTTGTTCCGAAGGCTTAATTGCTCCTCTGATATCAGCATTACTTCCAGTAAGGGATAATGTTGTTTCAAACTGATAATGCCTTGACATCCAGTCATTATCAGGGTTTCGTCTTGACCCGTATTGGCTGGCATATTCGATGGGTGATAACCATGTTGAAAGAAAATCCGCTCCGAAACTAACGATGACCTTGGCTTTATCAAATCGATAATCAGGTATTACCTCCTTGTTAAAACATGCATTATTTGCATTGGATAATGCTGAGTATGACACTGCATCATAAGTAATATGCCTGAAAGTTGGTTTGTTATTTTCTTTCCCGGCATTTGAATTAATATTACCTTCGGTCACATCATTCCTATAACCCTGGAGTGTTTTTCCAAATTCATTAATTACCTCCTTTGTAGTTGGAGAAATTATTGTGGAAGATAACATTGCAATCGTACCACCTTCTGCTGCTATTTTCCTAAGTTTTTCAGGGATTTCCTTATCAATTGCATCCCATGAAGATGCAAAACTGTTTACCATTGGCTCTTTTAAACGCGAAGTATCATATAAAGAAAGAACTGAAGAATTAACTCTCGCATTGATCCCTCCTTTAGTGACATTAGACATCTTGTTGCCTTCTATGTGTATAGGTCTTCCTTCCCTCGTTTTTACAAGAATGCTGCAATAATCCACACCGTCAGCATAGGTTGAAGCATACCACAATGGTTCGCCAGGTGTTATTTCCTCCGGTTTTACAAGGTATGGAATACTGTTAATTACAGGTGTTTCACAAGCTGCCAATGAAGCAGCCGCTATAGAGAAACCAAAGAATTTAAGAAAATCACGTCTCGTGGTTGCATTTGCTCCGATAATCGACTCATCAGCAAGGAATTCATCAACAGGAATAGGTTCAGCAAATTCGTTCTTTACCATATCAGCAAACTCTTCACCTCCCTCCAGTTGCTCGATACCTTTCCAATATTTTTTCTTTTGGCTCATTAATTAATAGTGACATTTAGAACATTCAAGACCTCCTATATCATTAACAAAAAATTTGTTCTTGTTGTTCTTATTCTTTTCTAAAAGTTGCTTGTGAATTTTATTATAATATGCATTGTTTATATCTACCTCAGTAGTTCTGTGACAATTGACACACCATCCCATTGTAAGCGGAGCAAATTGCTTCATAACATCCATTGTCTGAACTGGACCATGACAAGTCTGACAAATTTGTTTTCCGACCACCACATGCTGAGAATGATTAAAATATGAAAAATCCGGCAAATTATGTACTCTCACCCACTTGATCGCTTTAGCTTCTTTATCATATTGCTGTGTTTCAGGGTTCCATCCTGCAGCTTGATATATTTTATTTATTTCTTTCGTGCCATACAGTCGCCCACTCGATATACCCCGATGACAATTCATACAAACATTCACAGATGGTATTCCTGCTACTCTTCCCTTCTCTGCTCCTGAATGACAATACACACAATTGATCTTATTATCTCCCGCATGAATTTTATGCGAGAATTTTATCGGTTGTTCAGGAGCATAATCCTGATACACACCAATATTTTTTAAAACATACCAGGCTTTTACACTGCTTGCAACCATCAACACAATAATTATAAATGCCGTATGTTTTTTATGAGTTGCGATCCACCATAAAGAAGATTCCCATAATGATTTTGGGTGTGTCGGCTTTAATTCCTGTTTCTCAGCAATTAATAATTTAAGCTTATTTCTTACTGATCTCAAAACCAATGAAATGATAATAAGAGTAACCAAAAAGCCGATCAGCCACACAGTATTATTATTATGGTCTCCGTTTTTTTCGTCAACCGGGCTATTGGACCGGGCAACTTCTGCAGTGGTCTCTACCGGTACATTATTAATGTAATCAATAAGCGCGAGTATTTCCTCATCAGACAATGACTGCGGAGGCATAATTATTTTGTTGTTTTCAGCAAATATTTTTAACGCATATTCATCACCTTCTTCAACTAATTTCTGGGAATTTTTAATCCATTTTAAAATCCATTCCTGAGATGGTGCACGCTCTGTCACACCTCTAAGGGCCGGGCCCGTCAGTTTACCATCTATTTTATGACAAACTGCACAATTGTTTTTGAATATTTGCTCTCCATCCGGTTGAGTATATCCAAAAGAGAAAACCAATATAGAGCATGCTGATAGCAGCATACGTTTCAATACTTGTTTCCTTGCTCTTTCGGTGTTACACATTAACAACCATGATAATCCACTACGATATAGAAAATATTTATCGATGAGCCTAAAGAAAAAATATTAGATACGAGCAAATGTAATAAACAGATTTTGGCTTATTTCTAACATTTATCATTTTTTCTTGTAATTTTTCAGTCTCTTTCTTCTATTAGCGCTTCTTTAGAATTATTACACACGAATATTGTAATATTGTCCTATGAAATATCCATTTCAAAATCTTCCGGGATTTGTTTTTTCATGCTTCTTTGTGGTGATTAATATGACAGTATATTGCCAGATATCTTCCAGTAAGGGGGAATCAGGTGATGTTAATCTGACAGATACTATTAAACCGGACCGGATGTCGGTTACAGACACTTCCGGATACGGTAAAGTTGAAGTAATAATGGATTATAAAATACAAAAACTTATAGCAAAAAAAATACGTATTTGCGATTCTCTGAAAACAACTCAAGGTTACAGGGTACAGATTTTTTTTGGCAATGGTCCGGGAAGTAAATCTGAAGCCTATAGGATAAAATCAAATTTTGTAAACTCTTTTACTTCAATAGATGCATATGTCAGCTGGGCAGATCCTAATTGGGTGGTAAGGGTTGGAAATTGCCGAATCAAACTTGATGCTCAAAAATTAAAAAAGGATATAGAAAAAGATTATCCCGGGGCTTTTATCGTAACCGATGGTATTGAAATACCCGGGTTAAACTGATAACTTTT
>CAZUDW010000029.1:0-26845 GCA_964619305.1 uncultured Flavobacteriales bacterium | reverse complement strand
GGATACGGCAAAGCTTGATCTAAGCCATAGGAATGTCGTTTGCCCGTTATTCCAAACACAGTGAGAGATTTAAACAGTAAGACTAATCATCTGCCTTGGAGGATGGGGGTGGTACTGAATGACAAGTATGTTTATAATCTCAAATCCTGAAACAACAGAAATAAAAAAGCAGCATTCGCTTAATCTCTTAACTTTGCAATGGAAACCATAGAAATGAAAACTGCTGTTTTTCCCGGATCGTTTGATCCTGTTACAAAAGGCCACGAGTCTCTCGTGAAGAGGGCTATTCCATTGTTTGACCGTATTGTGATCGCAATTGGCGTAAACGTGGAAAAGAAATATATGTTCACCCTTGAGCAACGCCTGCAAATGCTTTCAATCCTGTTCAAAAATGAAAATAAAGTGGGAGTACAGTCTTATGAAGGGCTGACGGTGGAGTATTGTAAAAGTATAAATGCAGCTTATTTGTTGCGTGGTTTGCGCAATGCAGCAGATTTTGAATTTGAACGTGATATCGCCCTGATGAACAGCAAGCTTGCTCCGGAGATAGAAACGTTTTTTTTACCTGCCCAAGCTGAATTGACTGCAATAAAATCATCCATTGTACGTGATATCATACACAATGGAGGTGATGTCACAGAGTTCATACCGGAAGGCATTGAGCTTCCATAAGAAAATAAGATGAAGAAATTTAGGACAGCATTCACTAAAATGAGATTTCTATGCATGTTTATCCCCTTTCTTGTTTTTTATCAGCAGGGTATAGCCCAAACCATTATCAAAGGTCATGCGCCCGGCAGGAGCGGTAAGTATGCTGTTCTGTATGCTTATCCTGATCTGATCACATACGTTCCCCAGCGCCTGGATTCCGGCATCGTTGAGTCCGATGGAAGTTTCAGCATTTCCTCCAACAATGATTACACTTTTTATGGCTTTATCCTGATAGGTGAAGCGAATTTTTTACTCTATGTCGAACCCGGCAATGAATATGTGATAGAGTTTCCTGAAGCTTTAACCAATATCACGGACAGCACATTTCAGCATAAAAGTCCGGAACTCTTTTCAGAAGCACCCGGAAAGTTAAACGATCTTACAGCAACTTTTAATGCAGAATATAACACTTTCCTGCAGGAAAATTACACCTTGTTCCTAAACAGGAAAGCAACAGTGGTTGCCGATACTTTTGTGCACCGGATTAAAAGAAAATATAAGAACAGCGGGGGGGATTATTTCCGGGATTTTGTCAGCTATAGTTGTGCAGGTATTCAGCAGGCTGCATTCAGCAATGCAAAATGGTTGTTTGATTTTTATCTCCATAGCAAACCTATAGCTTATTACAATACGGCATATATGAACTTTCTGCTCAATTTTTATGGAAAATCCTTATTGAACGAGATAAGCGCCAGCGATGACAGAGCAATAAAACTGAAAGAAGCTATAAATGCAGATCACAGTATTTCCAAAGCTTGCGGATTGTTGGATATTGGGCAGGCAAAAGAAGATAAACAACTGCGCGAACTGGTGTTGTTGATCGGATTATACCGCAATTACGGCAATCCTGCACTTAAAACAAATTCCATTGAGATGATGCTGGATCATGCGTTTAGGAATAGTGAATATCCGCAAAACAACCTCATAGCAAAAAACATGCTCGACAAATTAACACGCTTGAGACCTGAAAGCCCGGCTCCGAAATTTTCATTATATGATATAGACAGCAACATTGTTAATATAGATGATTTCAAAGGGAAGTTTGTTTACCTTGATTTCTGGGCAACATGGTGTAAACCCTGTATGAGCGAAATGAAGCTCATGCCAAAGTTGCATGAGGATTATGGCGATGACTTTGTTATCATCAGCATATCTCTTGATCGAAACAGAGATAAATGGAGGGAGTTTATTCATCAGCACCCTGAATACAAATGGTTGTTCTTGCATTATGGAAACAACCCGCAGTTACAGGAGAAATACAATATAAAGGGTATCCCGACCTATTATCTCATCGATCCGGATGGTAAGCTGCTGCTGTCACCTGCTCCGCGTCCAAGTGAAAATATTGGTGATATAATGAAGAATATCAGTATGAAAATAAAACCGCGCAGGTAACTATTCCGGCATTTTCGTCCTGGTCAGCAAATCCTTCAGGGATGCATAAGTATTGTTCAAAAACGTTTTCATTTCAAACTTACTGAACCATTGAGCATCTGTTATCCCTTCCTCGGTTTGTGGCTTGAATTGCTCATTGCCGTTATAAAGCATAGGGTACCAGTGAGTGATTTTAAGCAACGTATCACCATCAATGCGATAGATATGACAGCTGTCCACCTGCTTGCCGCTCAACTGAAGTCCACTGATGCCACATTCCTCTTCAACTTCCCTCAAGGCTGTTTCCTGCCATTCTTCCCCTTTTTCACATTTGCCTTTGGGAAGATCCCATCTGTTATTTCTGTAAATGCACAAAAGTTGGGACAACTCATTTCTGACCAGCCCACCGGCAGCATGTATTACATTGAAATGAGCAAAGAAATTGCGATGCAAAAGATCGGTATCGGGGTGTTTTAAAATCACCTTTTTAATCGTGCTGTTTTCTTGTTCAAGCAGAGTAATGGCCTGATTGATGCTCTGTGTGTTACTGAAAGGTATGACAGCAACGTTTGCATCATCTGGTTGTATCTCTTCAGAAGTTAAGATCAAAGGTTTATCGCATATAAAAACTTTGTACATTTGTGCCTATGATAATAAACAATGATACATCTCTGAAGGTTGCAGAATTTCTATTGCAAATTAAAGCAATAATTATTCGCCCCGATAAACCCTTTGTATGGGCATCAGGTTGGAAATCTCCCATTTATTGTGATAACAGGAGAACACTTTCATATCCACGAATCAGGACATATATCAGGCAACAATTGACAAGTGCGGTGGAGGAAAATTTCGGGAAACCGGATTTAATTGCAGGGGTTGCTACCGGAGGTATTGCTCAGGGTGTGCTTGTTGCTGAGGAATTAGGTGTTCCATTTGTATATGTGCGGCCTAATGCCAAGGAACACGGAATGGGAAATATTATAGAAGGTGTTGTTGAATCAGGTCAATCTGTAATCGTAATTGAAGATTTAATTTCAACAGGTAAGAGCAGTCTGACAGCAGTTGAAGCATTAAGGAAGGCTGATTGTCTGGTGAAAGGATTGGTATCTATTTTTACATACAATTTTGAAGTAACTACACAAAGTTTTAAAACGAATAACTGCCCGCTGATATCTCTTTGTGATTATGATGTTCTGCTTACCAAAGCAGTAGAAACCAATTATATCAATGAATCAGAAATTATGAGATTAAACTTATGGCATGACAATCCTGAGGGATGGCTGGCTGATGGCACTGATTGAAAGTGAAATAGTATCTGTTAATGCTTCTGTTGAAAAAGTATTCGATTTCTTAAAGGACATCAATAATTTTCGTTTACTTCTTCCTGAGGATAAGCTGGAAAGTTGGGAAGCTAATGAAACAGACTGTTTTTTTAGCATTAAAGGATTGCCTTCTATCAGGTTATGTCTTGAAGCAACTGTTGCAAATTCTTCTGTGATATTGGTTACGGTTGATAAGAAGCCCCTGGATATGCAACTAACATTTAATTTGCAAGATAATATCAAAAAAACATGTGATCTGCAAGTAGTTATAGATGTTGAGATAAATAACTTTATGCTTTCGATGGTGCAAAAACCACTTGAAAATTTCATCAATATGTTTGGAGTGAAACTCAATGAGATAATGCAGGATAATCAAGCCGGTTAATCATGCTAAGTTTCATCCTATTACTTTCTGTTTCCATTAAAATAGAACCGTCACATTCAACATCAATAATGCGTACATGTCTTTTTTCCCCATCTATTATAAAATCAGCCCACTCATGCAACAAATAGAGATGATTGATATAAGCAGTGTGGATAATATCTCTCCTTGATTTCAGTTGCAGATACCTTTGCTCAATAGAGTGACAAAATCGTTCAAGACAATAATCAAGATCATATTTTCTGCCTGAAATGGTTGAGATTGAAACAGCATTTGAAATATCAGTAGGAAAGCGTTTCTGATTAATATTGATCCCTATCCCTGCAATTGCGTGTTGAGTTCTTTCTCCTTGAAAGGATGATTCAATTAAAATACCTGACACTTTGCCACCTTGCAGCAGAATGTCATTCGGCCATTTCAGCTTGCAAATTTTTCCGGTTAATTCTTCTATTCCGTCTGCAATACCCAGGCTGATGGCTTCTGCCAGAGAGAATTGTCCGGATGGAGCCAGGAATACCGGTTTTAACAATAAACTGAAAGTGAGATTTTCTCCAATCTTACTTTGCCATGTCCGGCCCCGTCTTCCCCTTCCGGCTGTTTGTTCTGAAGCAATAACAATACTTCCTTCAGGCATGACAGTATGACGTAAAAGATTGCTGGTATAGTTATTGGTTGAGTCAACCGAATTTAACCTGATGATATGCTGCCCGATAAAAGATGTATTCATGTAATTTGGATGGCTGTGAAAAAAGAGAAGCAAAGATGGTAATTTTACTACTTTTGTATTAGTTAGGGTTAATAATTTATTGGATGGGTAAAAAGAAGAAAGTAAGCGAGAGTAAGTTTCTTGATGTTATAGTTGATGCCATCTTTGAGAAAAAAGGGGAGCATGTTTTGAAAATTAATCTTATAAAAATTGAGAATGCAGTGTGCCGACATTTTATAATTTGCGATGCGGATTCTGCAAATCAGGTTGGCGCTATAGCGGATGCTGTTGTGCGAAAAGCAAGGACGATATTAGGAGAGCGGCCTTGGCATGTGGAAGGGCGAAACAATGCTGATTGGATTCTTATTGATTATGTTGATGTTGTAATCCATGTTTTTTTTAATCGTGTCAGGAAATTCTATAATCTCGAAAGTTTGTGGGCAGATGCAGAAAAGATCGAATTATCTGATCCTTGCAATAAACGTATTAAATGAGAGTGAATGACTGATAAGAAAGAAAATAATAAACATGATGAAAGGCAGAATCAACCTAAACTGCCTTTTGGTAAAAAGCCCAAGGGAAAACACAATATCAATTATTATTGGATATATGCGATCATAGGTGCGGTATTGATTGCCATCAATATTTTTAGCTGGGGAGCTGGTGCGGTTAAAATTGAACCATCCCAACTATTTGATAATTTTCTGGTCAATCATGAAATTGAAAAGATTGTAATTGTCAGCAATGAGCAGAAAGTAGAGGTTTATATAAAACCTAACGAACTAAAAAAAGACAAATTTTCTGAGGTAAGAAACACGACTTTCGGAGGTCCAAACCCTGGCCCACACTATTACATGCCAATTGCTTCTCCAGAGTCTTTTATGGGAGAACTTAAAGATGCCCAAAAAGATTTTTCGGATGAAAACAAAATCAGGACAATAACTGATCCGCGTAAAAACTGGGGTGGTGAACTTTTAAGTTGGTTACTTCCTGTTGCCATTATGATAGCAATCTGGATATTTATTATGAGAAGAATGAGTCGTGGAGGAGCTGGCAGCCAGATATTTAATATTGGTAAATCAAAGGCAAACCTTTATGATCATAATACAAGCGTTAAAGTTACATTTGATGATGTTGCCGGACTGGATGAAGCAAAAGAGGAAGTGAATGAAATTGTTGATTTTCTTAAGAATCCGAAGAGATATACTCAATTAGGCGCTAAAATACCTAAAGGGGCATTGTTGGTAGGTGCTCCCGGAACAGGAAAAACCTTATTGGCACGAGCAGTTGCGGGAGAAGCGAAAGTTCCTTTTTTCTCCTTGTCCGGTTCCGATTTTGTTGAGATGTTTGTTGGTGTTGGCGCTTCACGAGTGAGGGATCTTTTTAAACAAGCTAAAGAAAAAGCACCATGTATTATTTTTATTGATGAAATTGATGCTATTGGACGGGCAAGAGGGAAAAGCCTGACACAAGGTGTTAATGATGAAAGAGAAAATACGTTAAACCAGTTGCTCACAGAGATGGATGGTTTTGGAACCAACAGCGGTGTCATTTTACTAGCTGCAACAAACAGAGCAGATGTATTGGACAGGGCCTTGATGAGAGCAGGCCGTTTTGATCGTCAGATTTATGTGGATATGCCTGATCTGAACGAAAGAAAAGAAATATTCAAAGTACATCTGAAACCATTGAAACTGGATAATAGTGTGGATACCGATTTCCTTGCACGCCAAACTCCTGGGTTTTCCGGTGCAGATATCGCGAATATTTGTAATGAAGCGGCACTTATAGCAGCGAGAAGAAAAAAGACAAAAGTTGACAAGCAAGACTTTCATGATGCAGTTGACAGGATAATTGCCGGACTGGAGAAGAAGAATAAAATTATTAGTGAGGAGGAAAAGAATGTGATTGCTTTTCATGAGGCAGGTCATGCTACAATAAGCTGGCTATTGGAATATGCATCACCATTGGTAAAAGTCACGATAGTTCCAAGAGGAAAATCTTTGGGTGCTGCGTGGTATCTACCTGAAGAAAGACAAATTACTACTGAACAACAGATGATGGATGAAATGTGTGCAACACTTGGTGGAAGAGCATCTGAAGAATTGGTGTTCGGAGAGATTTCGACAGGTGCATTAAATGATTTGGAAAAAGTTACAAAACAAGCTTATGCCATGGTATCTATATATGGACTGAATAAGAAGCTAGGTAATGTAAGTTATTATGATTCTTCAGGTCAGCAGGAATACTCTTTTCATAAACCGTATAGTGAACGAACAGCGCAGACTATTGATGAAGAAGCCAATAAACTTATTGAAATATCTTATACCAGGGCAAAAAAGATTTTACAAAAACACAAGCCTGATTTGATATTATTAGCCAAAAGACTACGTGAAAAAGAAGTGATCTTTAAAGAGGATTTGGAGTTGATATTTGGTAAACGCCCATATCCATCAAAAGAGGAACAGAAAAATAATGTAACTAAAAAACCTGAAAAAAAAGAAGAGAAGATTAGTGATACAACAGAAACGGATTCTGAAAATAAACCTAAAAATGGCACGATAGCTAATACAAAACCAAATATTGAGTTATCCCAAAATGAGGATACAAAAAAACAGAATGCTCAATCGAATATTGACGGGAAGGAGAAGAAAAGGCCAGCTGATTAATAACATCAAATGGAGTGGGCAGTTGTATATCAATCTGTTGACATTTTCAAAGTAGAAATGGCAAAACTTGTATTATCAGAACACAATATCAAGAGTGTCATTTATAATAAACAGGATACCATGTATCAAATGCTGAACTCTATAATCCCGGTAAAACTCCTTGTATTTCCATCTGATCTTTTGTCTGCAAGAAATGTTTTAAAGAATAATCTTACCTGATGTTTATTAGGGCGGTAACCGGAGCATGTTTATTAAGTGTGATGATCGCTTCTATATGGTTTGGTATATATACTGTGGGTGCTATCATTCTCCTGATTAGTCTTTTGGCCCTTTTAGAATTTTACAGATTATTTACATGTGCCGGGTGTAAGGTGTTATATATACCGGGCATTCTAACATCCGTTTTCGCTTTTCTCTCTGTATTTTTACATGCTACAGGAATAATTCAGTTGAACATGGTTTTATCTGTTTGTTTACCATTTTGTGTATTGATATTCGTTGCTCAATTATTCTCGGAAGCAACCATGGCTTTTGAAAGTGCTGCTTTTACCATTACCGGAGTTATCTATATCATGCTGCCATTATCTGCACTTATTTATATTGCTGCTTTTCCAACTTATGCAACAACCAAAATTTATTCGCCCTGGTATCTGCTGAGTTTTTTTATCTTGGTTTGGGTCAATGATACCGGAGCTTATTTAACAGGGATCTCTATTGGGAAGCACAAACTGTTTGAACGCATTTCACCAAAGAAAACATGGGAAGGAAGTTTTGGAGGGCTTATTCTATCAATTGCAACTGGTATGGTATTGTGGCAGTTACGATTAAATTCATGGAATTTAACCGATTGGCTGGTCATATCTATATTGGTCGTAATATTTGGCAATCTTGGTGACTTGACGGAATCAGCTTTAAAACGGAACCTCGGACTGAAGGATTCTGGTGGAATGTTACCTGGACATGGCGGATTACTCGATCGTTTTGACGGAGTATTGTTTTCTGCGCCAATGGTAGTATTTTATCTCATCTTCGTAAAGCAATTCTTATAACACATCTTTTTACTTTTACGAAATAATCTGAAATAATTGTGGTTTAAATTATTTTTTCTTAATCTGTGCGCTTTAAAATGATCCATAAGGAAGGATATAAAATTATCGTTTTAACCATCATTTCACTTGTTTTAGTTGATTGGATATTCTTCTATTTGTTCAATAATTTTTACATACTGTTAATTGCCATACTGGCATCATTTATAATTTTTCTTGATATCGCATGGTTTTTTAGAATTCCACACCGTGATTTTGTTGAAGATAAGGATAAAGTTATTTCTCCGGCAGATGGCAAAATAGTGGTTATCGAAGAGGTGGAGGAAGATGAAATATTTCATGAAACTATGCTTCAAATATCAATTTTCATGTCTCCGTCCAATGTGCATATTAATTGGTATCCTGTTAGCGGCACTATCGAATATGTAAATCATCACAAAGGTAAATATCTCGTTGCCTGGCTTCCCAAATCTTCTAAGTTAAATGAACATACAACCGTTGTTATCAATACATCAAAAGGTAAAATTTTGCTAAGGCAGATTGCAGGGTTTGTAGCCCGCAGAATTGTCTGTTATGCAAAAGAACAATCATCGATCAAGCAAGGTCAGGAACTTGGTTTTATAAAATTTGGATCTAGAGTTGATATTTTACTCCCAAAAGAAACAAAACCACTTGTAAAGACTGGGGATAAAGTCAAGGGTCTTCAGACACCACTGGCATATCTGGATTGAGGGATTTAAAAAGGTGTAAATGATCTCATACATATTGTGAGTAAGTTCAGCAGCTCTCTTTACCGTCAGTGTTGATTTTTCCTTTCCCAAGACTCTTTACAGTTCCTTGTAGATGCTGTAAGCTGTGAAGGATATGCAGATGTGAACCCCGATCCTATGCTTTAGCCGATGATAAACCAGCTGGATCTTCAGATCTGTTTTAGACATTCTGAACGCGCACTCTATATACTAGAGGTTTTTGTGTTAAAAACACAAATTTAACCGATGGTCTGAATTTTGGGGAGTATTTCACTTTTTCAAAAGTGCGGGAAACAGGAGGATTAAAAAATCGCAGTAATTATGTAAATTTGTAAATCCTGTTTTATTGAAATGCATTTTTTAAATCGTGTTGTTTTTTGTTACCTCACCAGTCTGATACCAATCATTTCTGATGCGGGTGGCTTTCAGGTCAATCTGCAGGGGCAGAAGCAAACAGGTATGGGGCATTGTGGAACCTCACTTTCACTGGATGGCTCCAGTGCTTTTTTTAATCCGGGAGCTTTCGCATTTTTAGATAGCAATAGCATTTCATTAGGTACGAGTTTCGTAATGTCAAAAGTGAGTTATCTCGCAATTTACCCTTCTGTTTATACATCAGAATCGGTTTCTGATGTTGCCACTCCTTTCACTCTATACTCCAATGTTAGGATACCCCGTACTAACAGGTGGAATTTAGGATTAGCAGTATATACGCCTTTTGGCAGTGGAATAGCTTACAAAGATGACTGGATAGGGCAATTTGTGCTAAGGAAAATGTCATTAAGGATGATCTTCACACAACCAACGCTAGGTTTTAAAATAAATGAAAAAATTGGTATTGGAGCAGGATTCGTTTATGGCAATGGAAAATTTCTTATGGAAAAAGCTATACAAGTTCAATTCCAGAATGGAGATTACGGATCAGTATTGCTAACCGGCATGGGAAAAGGGTATGGTTTTAATGCCGGTATTAACGTTAAACCTTCCGAAGATCTATCTCTTGGTTTAAGTTATCGGTCGCAGCTAAAAGTTGATATGCAGGAAGGGCTGGCTGTATTTGATGTTCCTGCTGCTCTTTCTGACTCATTTCCTCAGACTAATTTTACAACTTCCATCACCTTGCCTGATGTGATCTCAGCAGGTGTTTCCTACTATCTGAACGAAAAATTACTTCTTGCCTTTGACTATAATTATGTTGGCTGGAAGATTTATGATACGCTTGCCTTTGACTTTGAATTAAATACCGAAAATCTGCAGGATGTTGCTTCCGCGAGAAAATATCAAAACAATATGATTTTCAGGATTGGAACGCAAATTGAACTCAGTAATGATTTGTTCATCCGTGCCGGTGTATATTACGATATCACACCTGTAAAAGAAGGTTACCTGACACCGGAAACCCCCGACAATAATAAACTTGGAATTACAGCCGGTTGGACTTGGCAGTGGACAAACCGCTTGCAACTCAACACTTCGTTTTTATATATACACACGCAACCCAGAACGGATATCAATCTTGAGACAGCTTTTGGTGGAACCTGGCAGGACAAAGCATTCATACCGGGCCTAGGCCTGGAATATACTTTTTAACTTTGAGTCAAATTAAAACAATGATATTATGAAAAATCTCAACTCTTCATTAATGCTCTATGCCTTTTTAATGACAACTGCTTTTTCTTTAAAAGGTCAATTTGATTGTAATGGCACCAGGTTTCTCCAGAATGTTTTCACATCATACGATTCTACCATCAATGTACAATACGGCCAGAATTATAATTATCTGGGTAATATTCAAACTCTGAATTTGGATATATATGAACCTTCAGGTGACACAGCAAGTTTGAGGCCCCTGCTTATCATGGTTCACGGTGGGAATTTCTTGGGTGGTGATAAAGCACAAGGTGATGTAGCTCCTCTCTGTCGTGAATTTGCAAAAAAAGGATATGTCACATGTTCAATAAATTATCGTGTGGGTATGGAGAACTTTCCTTTCCCGGGACCAGATTCCATTGATGCAGCAGAAGCAGTTTACAGGGCAACCCATGATGGTAGAGCTGCCGTGCGGTTTTTCAGAAAAGATGTCGATCAGAACGGGAACACCTGGAAGATTGATCCTGATTATATTTTCTTTGGTGGCAGTTCAGCCGGTGGACTCACAGCTCTTCACTTGGCATATATGGACGAGATTGCTGAAATTCCTTCTTATATTGACACTACAAAACCTGGGCATGGAGGTGGTGTGTCTGGATTGAGTGGAAATCCGGGATATTCCTCCAAAGTCAAAGCCATCATCAATATCAGTGGTGCTTTGGGAGATACAGCATGGATGAAACCGGGTGATACTCCGGTTTTGAGTTTTCATGGCGACCAGGATGGAGTAGTACCTTTTGGATCTGAAATGATCTACCTTTTAGGTCAGTATCCATTACTTGAAGTTGACGGAAGCTATTCTGTTCATGCAAAAGCTCAGGAATTGGGACTTGTAAATTGTTTCAAACCTTTTTGGGGTGCCGATCATACACCGCACTGGGGTAGCAGTCCTGATGCACCGGCTTATTACGATACCACTTCTTCTATGACAAGGGATTTTTTATATCATTTTGTTTGCAGTGGACCAATGCCGGCAGATTGTTACCAGATTATTGGGGCGGAGGAGATGGTTCGGGCAGGGCTGAATATTATCAGTATTTATCCCAATCCTGCCAGCGGTACATTTAAGTTGCATCTGGATCGCAAATCATTTCATGAAGACATCCTTATCAATCTACTGGATTATACCGGAAGGATACTAAGACAATACCATATGTCAACGCCTGAAATTACAATTGACTGCAGCATGTTTTCTAAAGGGCTTTATTTTATAAGCACAAGCATTGACAACGAACAATACAGACAGAAACTGGTTTTGCAGTAATGGAAATTGCAGAAATAGGGGAACCACAAAACTACTTAATAAACAGCTTATTAAGAATATAAAGACAAGCATTTATTTCATTGCTGAATTGGATCAATTCCGGCATATTTATCTCTATGCCGGTCAAACCTGTGAAATTTACCTATTATATTGAATTATATGCAGAATAATCACTTCTGTTTTCCAACATTCTATATTTTTACAGCCACATATTATAAAATCAGAAAACAACTTATGAGTCTTAAAATTCAAACATCGATTATTGTACTATTACTCTTCTTTCAATACGCCATCAGCCAGCCGACAGAAGATAAAATTCATCACTACATCAATATAGAAATATCTGTAGAGAACGGTACTATTAAGGTAAGTGATACGATTTTAATTCCTAACCAATTATGGGATAATAATCAGGATCATACTTTTTTACTGAATAAAAAACTTGAGATCACGTCTACTGGGAAAAATACCAAACTGAGTAAAATTAAAACTGTACAAGAAGACTCAATTGCTGTAAAATACAAAATGGAATCAACAGACAGGATTAAAACATTCGCAGCTCTTATTCTTTCCTATTCCGGTAATATAAATGAAGGATTTGAAAAAGGATCAACAGAATATGCGCGGGGTTTTAAATTGACAAACGGCATTGTTTCTGATACAGGGGTTTACCTTGCCGGAAGTACATACTGGTTGCCTGCCCTGGCAATGGCTGACTTGGTTACTTTCACCTTAAGAACAAAAATAAATCATGAATGGTCTGTTGTGTCTCAGGGGAAACGCATATTAAATAGGGAGTCTGAGACATTAAGATCCATCACATATATCAGTCCTGCTCCAACAGATGATGTTTATCTTGTTGCAAACAAATGGACTGAATATGACACCTCGTTCCAAAAGGTGGAAATACAAGCATTTCTGATCAAACCGGATGACGATATGGCAAAGAAATACCTTCATGCCACCATTGGTTATATGAAACTTTATAATAAACTGCTTGGACCTTATCCTTATTCAAAATTTGCCCTTGTAGAGAATTTTTGGGAAACCGGTTATGGCATGCCATCTTTTACATTGCTTGGCCCACAGGTCATACGTTTCCCATGGATCATCTATTCATCTTATCCACATGAATTGTTGCACAATTACTGGGGCAATAGTGTCTTTGTCAATTCGTCTCAGGGAAACTGGTGCGAAGGCATCACCGCTTATATGGCAGATCATCTTTTCAAAGAGCAAAAAGGTGAAGGAGATATTTACAGGCGGGCAACTCTTGAGAAATTCACCAATTATGTCAATGATGGCAATGATTTTCCGGTTAGTGAATTCGTAAACAGGAACAATCCTGCTCAGGAAGCTGTAGGTTATGGTAAAGTGCTTATGATGAACAATATGCTTAGATGCATGCTTGGTGATGAACTTTTTCTTCAAACATACCGAATGCTCTACAAAAACTATAAATTCAGTAAGGTTGGATTTGATGATATCAGAGATTGTTTTGAAAAGATCAGTAAAAGGGATCTCAAATGGTTTTTTGACCAGTGGGTATTAGGGAAAGGTGCCCCTCTGTTGAGCCTTTCTGATGTAAAAGTTACCGATGTAACAGATATACAGTCTCACCAGACCAAATACAATTTATCCTTCAGCCTTTCACAAATTCAGAATGATGATGCATTCCGGCTTGAGGTGCCGGTTGAGGTTTATCTCGACAAAGAAGATGCCCCAAGACTTGAAATGCTCGAAATGACAAAAAAGGACAAGAAATATATCCTATCATACAATAAAAGACCATTACGCCTTTCGGTTGATCCCCATTTTGATCTGATGAGGAAACTGGACAAATCTGAGATACCTCCAACGCTTTCACAATTATTCGGTCTGAGACAGACCCTGATCATTCTTCCGGCTAAAAGCGAGCATACAGAAGCCTATAAAAAACTCGCAGAAATGTGGAAACAAAACCAGGAGGGGCAGAATAACAGCGTTACCATAATAACAGATGAAGATATCAAATCCCTCCCAGCAGATAAGGGGGTATGGATTATTGGTTTTAAGAACAAATACAACAATATTAAAACTTTACTATCTCAATATGGCAGCACCTTTACAGATGATCAGAAAGCAGCAATTAAAAAAGAGGAAATGGATGGTGCTTTGGTTTTTACCATTCCAAACGGACAACTAACTGCATTGCCTGTAGGTTTCCTTGCTGCCCATGATGATGAGGTGATTGACGGCTTATCACATCGTTTACTGCATTATGGAAAGTATTCCTTGCTTGGATTCAGCGGGAAGGAAGGCAGTAACAGTTTGAAAACTGTGTTGCCGGTGTTGCATTCACCACTGAGTTATGATATCAAATATCCGGATTACAAAACTGAGATCCCCATAACAAGCAAACCAAGAAAAGCCCTTTCCGCTTTGATAAAGTAGGAAGGCTGTTTTTTGTGAGGGAATCATATCTCAAATCCTGAATAGGAAAAGGGCAATACAAACATCTTCCAAAATTCATATTGCTCTTTTTATGAAGTGTTATCCATTCCTTAGAGCACGGGTAAGTAAAGTTAAGTTTATAGAATTTGGAGCTAAAATTGATATTATGCTCCCAAAAGAAACAAAACCACTTGTAAAGGCTCTGGGTAAAGTCAAGAGTCTTCCGATGCCATTGGCATATTTGGATTGAATGATTTAAAAAGTGAAAATAAATCTGACCAAATAAGAAAATCCGGTCAATAAGAAAGACCATACAATTACAGAACAAATCAATAGGATAATTGTACTTTTTTTATGATAAAAATATCTTGCTGCGAGAAGAGAACATAAAGGAACAGAGAGAACACCAATGCATGCAGCCAGACCTATAATTCCAAACTGATTCATATAACGCACTATAATTCTGTTTCGTTTGCTGAAAAACTTTTTCTTTCTTTTCTTGCCAACATTCAAATTTTTCCACCATAAAAAAATCGCTTCGCCTGCATAGTAGAAAACAAGAACACCTAATGAACCTCCTGCCATGGTGATTGTTGCAGTTTGCCAAAAGGAATATCCAGAAGCGATCATGGCGCTAGGAGTGAAAAGAAATTTCACACTACTTATTATCATCCAACTGATGATTTCAAGAAACCCGTGCATCTTCTATTGCTTATTCCTTTGTCCCATATGAAAGGTCCCCCGCATCTCCAAGACCGGGAACAATATACGCTTCAGCTGTCAATTCTTCATCCACAGCCCCGGTCCAGATCGTACAGTTATTATCCAGACGAGTTGATATGTAATCAATACCCTCTGTGCTGGCAAT
Organism: uncultured Flavobacteriales bacterium; assembly: GCA_964619305.1. Lineage (GTDB taxonomy): Bacteria > Bacteroidota > Bacteroidia > Flavobacteriales_H > CAZUDW01 > CAZUDW01. The sequence continues at coordinate 11,671 of CAZUDW010000029.1, read as the reverse complement.
TACAGAAACAATATGTGTATGAAAAGGAATTCCAAATTCCTTTAAAGCCTGGTAAGTCAATATCATTGATTGTCCGGTAGCAAGCATAGGATCTGCAAGAATCAACACCTTTCCGGCAATTTTTGGGCAGGAAACATATTCAACTGCAACGTCAAAACTCCCACCTTTATAATGTTTCCTGTAAGCTGAAATGAAAGCATTGGAAGAGTGATCGAAATAATTCAGCAATCCCCTGTGCAGGGGAAGTCCTGCTCTTAAAATGGTTGCTATTATGGGTTGACTGGCAGGAAGTTTTATCTGAGAGTTTCCAAGGGGTGTTTTAATGATTTTACTTTTATATTTCAATGTTTTGCTGATCTCATAAGCAAATATTTCGCCAATCCTTTCCATGTTTCTCCTGAAACGCATTTGATCTTTTTGAATCTTTTCATCTCTTAATTCTGAAATGAACTGGTTTAACAGGGAGTTCTCATTTCCAATGTTATTTATCATCGCTATCTCTTTATGTATTTCAACATATATGAAAGATTATTCCGTTTTAGTCGTAAAAATAAATATTCTTTTGAACCAAAACTTTTATAGAATCTTGCAAGACCCGGATTGTTCGATCCTTCAAAGTCTAAAATTATGTCATTTCCTGCATTTAGATCAATAAACTTATTAATAATTAAGTGCATGGCACCATATTTCCTCCCGTCTTCTGAGTTGCCTGAAAAAATAAAGATCGATCTCTTTTCGTATGTGATAAAAAAGGCGCAGGCTATGACTTTATCATCCTCTGCCTGGCATTTAATAACTGTCAGTCCATTCTTTTCTTTAGTGATTTCTATGATATTTTTTAGTGTATCAAAATAATCTTTTTTTAATTCCGGATGCTTTCTTTTAATGTTGCGTCTAAACTGCTTTACTAAACTAATAGCATCTTCTTTACTGTTGGTAATATCAATTCTTAATCCGGCAGATTGTGCTTTTTTAATATTGCGATTTGTATTGAGTGAAAAATCAGCGGCTAACTTTTCATAAGGGCTATTCAAATGGAGTTCATAATTGCAATTCCGGATAATATTAAATGTACTTTTACTGTAACTATTATTTTGGTTGATGTTCATTTCAATATATTTATAATGATTTTTTAAAACATCAGTGAATTCATCAGTTTGTATTTTTTCTGACGCGGTTTTACCAAATATACCTAGTTGCTGAGTAAAATGAGGTTGGCAGATATATGAAATCCCATACTTCTTTTTCCATGTCACGGGCATAACCAATTTGTAATCACCTTCTATGAGAGCATCCCATCCCGGGCTAACCACGTCCAGGTACCACGAAACAGCATATATGAGGGGATGAATGGAACCTCTGATACATCTATCCCATTTGATTTTATCTATTTCAGAATGTTTTATATATCTGATCATTCTGAATTTTAAATAATATTTTCATCAGCGAAGCTGTAATATTTCTTATCAGAAATAATAATATGATCCAGCACCTGTATTTCCATTAGTTTACCGGCTTCTTTAATTCGTTCGGTCAGTTCGATATCAGAGCTACTTGGCGTTATATTTCCTGAAGGGTGATTATGGATTAGGACTATAGATGAAGCACGTTGTTCTATTGCAATTTTAAAAATCATTCTTGAATCTGTCACTGTGCCAGAGATACCACCACTGCTTATACAATGGGTGTCGATCTCTTTGTTGGCACGGTTTAGTAACAAAATCCAAAACTCCTCATGTGGCAAATCTGCCAGTTTTGGTTCGAATAATTTAAAAATATCCCTACTACAAGTGAACTTTAATTTCTGTAATGACTCTGTATCTTTTCTCCTTCTTCCAAGTTCAAGAGCTGAAGCTATTGTTATAGCTTTGGCTTCACCGATTCCATTAAATTTCATAAGGTCTCGGATTCCCATTTTACCAAGTTCATTAAGATTGTTATTGGCCGAACTCAGAATCCTCCTCGACAGTTCCACAGCGGTTTCATCCCTGTTGCCGGTACCAATCAATATAGCGATCAGCTCTGCATCACTAAGAAAAGAAGAACCATTAGAGCGTAATTTTTCTCTTGGACGGTCTTTTTCAGCCCATGATTTTATAGTCAGTTTTTCTCGTTGTTTTTCCATGCCCGTTGATGGGCATAAAGTTAATATAAATAAGGGATTGCTATGAGATTGACCTGATAGAAATTACTTCAGAGAAGCAACATGGCGTGCAATACTAGATTTAAGATTCGCTGATTTATTCTTATGTATTATATTGCGCTTAGCGAGTTTGTCCAGCATTTGAACAACTTTAGGTAATAACTCCTGAGCTTCCTTCAGATCATTCGTGGTCTTTATTCTCTTTATGTATGTTCTGGCTGTTTTGTGCAGATATTTATTCCGTCCTTGTTTTGCCAGACTGGTCTTTATTCTTTTAATCGCTGACTTATGATTTGCCATATACCTTTATTTTTAAGGAGTGCAAATATACATAAATCAATCAAAGGTACAATACCTATGCATTTTTTATTCTATTCAATCATGATCTGCTTTTGAACTCTTTTGCCATCTATTGAAATAACCACATTATAAACACCTTTGCTGAATTTTCCCAGATCAATCTGCTTTACGATATGGGGGCCTTCATCTGAGATATTTGTGCTTAAAACTTCTTTCCCGTTTAAATCAGTTAAGATGAGATGTGGATTACCCTTGCTGGTAGTATTGATATCCAGGGTAACAATTTTTTTTGCTGGATTTGGATAAACCTTCAATGTCAATTGTGTTTCAGGCATTTGATTATAAGCCGCGTTTACTCCATCATAGAGGTCGGTTTCCCAAATACCACGTCCATAAGTCGCAGCTCTTAGTTTTTTTGCAGTATATTGTATTTCGAGCTCACTTACGATCACATTTGGTAAACCATTATTGAAGAGAATCCAGTCATTCATAGTATCATTTTTGAAATACACTCCGAAATCAGTACCAATATATAAACCGTCTTCAGTTGTGTGGTCATGAACGATAGTATTGACAGGAATATTGGGTAATGATCCTGAAATACTATTCCAGCTTTGACCACCATCTATTGATTCATATACTTTGTCAACAAGCGTGTATCCAGAAAAGGTTACCCATAATAAATTGGGATCAGTATTGTCAACCTCGATGTATGTAACCCAGCCACTTGTAACCGGCAATCCAGAAGAAATACTGGTCCATGACGAACCACCATTATTCGTTTTATACAAACCAACAGTGCCTCCATAAAGTTTTGAGCCATGTGAAAAATAGATCGTATTCGGATCTGAATCAGCTACTGTGATCCAGGTGATTGTTTCTCCACCTGATTGACCGGAAGTAATAGGATTCCAGCTTGCAGCTCCATTGATTGATTTGAATAATTCTGTACCGCCATAGTAAATCGTTTGGGGATTGGATGGATCCAGTTCAAACGTGGTAATCCAGTCAGCAGAAGTGTTGGGTGTAACATTTGAAAATGATATACCCCCGTTTGTGGACTTTTTCATACTCCCGTTTTGTGTTGAAGCATAAACTATCTGTGAATTTGTGGGATCCACAGCACATTCCATTCCATCAGCAAAAACTACCATAGCCCACGAGGTTCCATTAAATTGGTTTGCTCCATTATCCTGTGCTCCACAGTAAAGTAAATCCTGATCGGTTTCTGAGAGACCAAGGCGATACAATTGCATGATTTGCATTCCAGCGCTTATATCAGTCCAGGTTGAGCCGCCATCGGATGATTTAAAAATACCTCCATCATTTCCTGCATATAATATGTTGGCATTATTGGGGTCATAAACAAGGCTACGGTTGTCAGCGTGAATATAGTTGGAGTTTGGCCATCCTTGCCAATCAGTTATTGTGAACCATGAAGTACCTCCATTTACAGATTTTGCGACATCGATACCTGTAGTTGTGATTGTGTTTGCATCAGTTGGAGAAACCGCAATGTCTGTTGTGTACCATCCATATGAAAAGTTGCCAAACACTGTGCTGCCATTATCCCATGTTTGTCCGGAATTCGTAGATTTATAAACTGTATTATTTGTACCTAAGGCATAAACAATGTTAGGAGCTGAAGGAGATACACCGAAAGCCAAACCATTGGAGAATAAAGAAAAAGTAACCTGTGTCCATGTATCGCCTCCATCGATGGAACGATATATATTATTTGACCCACCATAAACAACCGAGGCATCTCCGGGTTTAAATTTCAATCCTCTGAAATCACCGGATTGTTTCAAGGACCAGGTAACACCTGCATCAGTTGTTTTCCAGATGCCTGAACTGCATCCTGCCAACAGAACATCAGGATTTGTCGGGCTGATGATCAATGCGTTAATCTGGTTAGCCTGTGTTAGTTGCCAGTTCAGCCCTGTGGTAGTCCATGTATTTCCCCCGTCAGTTGATTTCATAACCCCATTGCTGTATGTGCCTCCCCAGAACTCAGCACTGACAACATAACCGAAACCATCGCCTGTTCCAATGTACATGATGTTCGTGTTTTGCGGATTGATAGCAATTTCAGTCACCCCAAGATTGGGAAGCAGATCATCTATTGCTGTCCAACTGCCACCGGCATCAGTAGATTTCCATAACCCACCGTCAGGGGATCCGACCCAAATCGTATTTGAATTACCCGGATCTATCACTATGCAGTTCACCCTGCCAATACCACCGCCACCACTCGGCATCACAGCGGGTCCAAGAGGAGTCCATGCACCGTATGCACGAGATGTTCGTTGATCCCATTTTTGTTTTTCACTTTGGTATGTTCTCCACAGGATATCAGGTTCAAAATTTCCCGTGGGATAAACCCTGGGAGCCATGAATGATTCCCACCTCTTGAATTGTTTATAATTGCTGCGTTTTTCAACAGGGATATTCGGCTGCTGCTTGTAATAATGCTCACAGGCAGAATAAAAATTAAAATGAGATGTAGAGGACTTCTGTTGGGCAAATATGTCTGAAATACCTGATAAAATGATCATTGGAATCAGCGAAAAAGATAGTTTTTTCATGTTTATAATTTAATAAATTGGTTAGTGAATGATTTCGTGCAATTTAATACTTTTATGCGAATTAATAGCATTATTTAATACGTGATTCTTTAAATCTCACCATTACACTTCAATAGATGATTATGGGAATTATTCCGTACAAAGAAGAGATTAGATTTTGATTGAGAATAAGAAGCATAGACGAAACAGGCTGGAGAACAATCCGGAAGCAGTAGCATCCGGGCACACTTGATTTCTGCATAGAAGAAATACCAGATCCGATTTAAAAAAACATTGAACTATATGTGCACTACTGCAATACCATTATATTTACTACTGAATTCACCATCTACCCGACAACTCTCCCTTTGAATATTAAAAAGAGCGTGTTGAAGATCAGAAAAGATAATTGAAAGAAGAGATTGTATTATACTTAAGACTTTATTTCAACAATCTCTGCAACTTTTTTTCCTCTTAGTCTGTCTATTTGGATAATTTGACACTTCTGTTTCTTCATGAAATAGAATTACAGGAATGATAATTAAAGGAACTTATTTATTTTTGACACAATTACCTAAAATATGGATGATCTTGTTTTTGAACCGACTGAACTAACACCAAAGGTTGATTTTAATTTGGCTACAGGCACGCTGGAACTAAGGGGCAGGTCTATACCTGAAAATTCAAAAAAAATGTTTGAACCAATGTTCGAATGGGTAGATTTATATTTATCGAATCCTTTACCTGAAACCAAGATTATTCTGGCATTGGAATATTTCAATACCAGTTCTTCCAAATGTATTCTAGATTTTCTGAAACGTTTTGAAGATGTTCAACAGCAAGGCAAATCTGTAATAAACATTGAATGGCATTATGAATATGATGATCCGCAGATGCTGGAAACAGGAGAGAATTACCAGCAAATGGTAAACATTCCAATTAAAATGGTATCTGTTGATCGGATATTTGTAAAAGACTGAGGCTATTAGTTGACAGAAAAATCAAATTCATCTATAGCAACCAACTCTACCGGTAGGTTGAATAATTCACAAAACTGTTCTCCGGTGTATTTCATATCCTCATCATCGCTTTCATAATGCCATTTGAGGAAAACATTACTGTTACCACTTTTATGTAAATATTCCAGCTTGGTAAAAATAGAATGCAAATATTTCGAAGAGATCGTATTATAATACTCAAGATAAATATCAACCCTGGTCTGGTCATTGGGTTGTGAGACATAAAGATCAAGCCACTCTATGATGTTTTTGTAAAAATCGGCAGATGCTTCGATGATCGATTTGCCTTTAAGTTTAATTGAACCATTCTTTTTGCTAAGTTCAGCACGGAGAATATTTTCGTAAGTAATTTTCATGTTTTGTAATGAATAAATTAATCTTGGTCAGCAAAAATATCGCATTGGTCGAATGATACGAAACAATAAATGGTGATTATTGTAATCCTGAGAAGATAAAAAAGAGGTTTACGTGTTATTCTTTTCCTGTATTGTCAAGCAAAGACTGCATTTCTTTTGACTTTTTAAAATCGTTCATCACGAAATAAACCCCGGCAAGTGCTGTAATCACATCCTTTCTTGCAGGTACAACACTATGTGCTTTTTCAAGATAAGGCAGGCTTTTTTCAAAAAGTTCGATACATTGCTTACTGAGGTTATCAGCATTGATGATACTGCCATCTGCTTTTGGGATCAAAGTTACTGCGCGGTTATAAAAAGCAATACCAGTTTGAATGTTTTGCTCTAATTCACTCATATTATTCTTTGCAGATGGTTGGTCTAAATTATTGTATTCTAACACTTCATTGTTGTTTGATACATTATTTCCGGTTTTTGAAGCTGACTGGGCAGAGACAAGGATAGGAATGCTGACCATTAAACATAGGAACACTAGTGTTTTCATTATTTATAATTTTGTTTAACAAGATGTAATCGATGTAAAATTACAAAAAATTCACAATGAAGCAAATTGTAATTTTTTATTTCTTATAAAATTATAACGAGTAAATATAAAAATCAGTTGTATTTTTACAACTGATTTTGCAGGATTCCTGATAATGAGTTAAATGCAACGACAAAAATTCTTTTAACAAAACATAAAACATATGAAACTATATATCCCTGCAGCTGGAATAGTGATATTATTCGCAGCTTGCAACTATTCAAATGATGAACAGACTAATTCTGCGCTTGATTCGTTAAAATTGGAATATGAAACACTACAGAAGCAACTTGATGACAAGGATGATAATATGAATGAAATGATGAAATCATTCAATGATATTGAAGAGAATCTGGCATTAATCAAAGAACAGGAAGGAATTATTTCATCTCAATCAACGATTGAAAGCAAACTGAATGACAATCAGAAGGATAAAATTATTGAGGATATCCAACTGATTAATTCGTTGATGAATGAAAATAAAAAGAAGATATCATGGCTAAGGCAGCAAATGAAAAATTCGGGTATTAAAATGGAAGAACTAAACAAGATTATCGAGAGGCTTAATCAATCAATTGAAGAAAAGGACAGGGAGATAACCGGATTGAAAGAGCAACTGGCTTCGTTGCAGATTTCGATGGAAGAACTCACAGCAGAAAATGAAGAACAGAATGAAATAATAGGAAATCAGGTTGAGAAGTTGAATACAGCTTTTTACGCTTTCGGAACAGCAAAAGAATTGATCGATAAAGGAGTTATCACCAAAGAGGGCGGTTTCATTGGCTTGGGAAGGATTGAAAAACTGAGAGAAGATTTTGATAAGGATTATTTCACGCAGATAGATATTTCTAAAACGACATCAATAGATATCTTTGCTAAGAAGGCCAGGATTGTCACCTCTCACCCAAAAGGTTCATACAAGATTGAAGGGGAAGATAAAGTGGACAGACTTCTTATCACTGATCCTGCTACTTTCTGGAGTGTTTCGAAATACCTGGTTATAGTGATCAATTAAAATCATTTCTTCAGGATTTTAGAGAGAAGTTGTTATTTCTTTCTTCAGATTGAATATAATGCAAATACTCAGAAAATGTATGAATAGAATATTCAGGCTGGCTTTGCTATTTTTTGTCTTAACTACCATCTGTATTGTCACGATTTATTATTCAAATACCGCGCTGACTTTATACCTTAAGCTAAGTGGCATTCTGATAAGAGAAAGCTCTAGCACATTTGTTGAACAGACCATAAGATGGCCATTAATGCTGAATCCAAAAATTCTTTTACACCAACATTATTTGAGCACTTTGCCAAAAGTGGCTTTATCCATTGAGAATGCTGCAATTGATTCTTTGGATCAAACTGCTGAGAATGCATTAAAGAAAGGATTTCTTTCAAAGGATAATAATGTTTATGTAACTGCTGTTCTATACTCGGCAGGACAGGAAAATCCTGTACAAATAAGAATTCACGGATCAACAAAAGGGAACTTTAATGGGTTGAAAAAAAGTTTGGCTGTACGTTTCAGAAAAATTAATGAACGTAAGAAACTGCCATCATTTAACCTGGTCAATCCAAAACAACACAACTATCTCGTACCGGTTTTCGGAAATTATATTGCTAAAGAACTGGGGCTGATCTTTAATGAACAACAACTAGTCAATCTCGAAATCAATAATGCCAGTTATGGAGCATACTGGAAGGAAGAAATAATTAACAAATATTTTTTAATAAACCGGAATCTGAATGCAGCAATTATAAAACTCAAAGACAACTGGATAGAGAACGCTCCTGCTGCAGGGAATTTTGCTTTACAGGAGATATCTGGATTAAAAAAGATAAAGCAATCCGATTCTCCTGAAATTTTAAATAGATATGCAGGGTTAAGTGAAGCAGTGGATTCTTGTAATTGGCAGAGCGTTTTGTCATATTTTGATCTCGATTATATGGCTAAATATGAAGCTTATCGTTGCTTGTTTGGAGTTTGTCATGATGTGATGTGGGAAAATCTCAAGTTAATATACAAATATAACGACCGAAGGTTTTATCCGGTGATAAGGGTTGAGGGAGATCTGAACCGCATAAGTTTTACAGATGGCTCTTTACTTACTTCTTACAACAGTTGCCGTTTCCTCAATCTTGATAAAGATGTATTAATGAGAGCTTTTATCATCATGGAAAATAGCCCGGATTTTCGCCAAAGAAAATTCAAAGCGCTATCAGAGATTATTGAGCACTTTCCTGTATGGGAACAGAATTTAACACAAGAAATGCTCAAGTATGAAAACGCTGTGCTTTATGATCCAAATGATGCTCATTCTGTCAGGGAGAAGCAATATCTGTTTAGCCGGTATTTTGATATATTCAGAAATAATTTGAATTGCATTAAGCAACAACTGAACATGACACCATGTTATATTAACCTGTTTTCTGAAAAAGATAAAATTAAAATAGAAGTCATACCCGATACGGAAGTGCCGCTGAAATTCAGAAAGTTTTCCTTGAATTTAGATTCTTTAACATTAAAGGTTAATAAGTTTTATATCTCTGGCAATAATCTCGCTCAGGCAGCTTTAATTGCAGATGAGGCTGGAAAAATAGACATTGCGAAATATTTGAATCAGGACAACACAATGCCATATTTCAATAACAAGGGAAAATTGCAAAAAAAAATCAGCACATTTTTTATCTCGATCAGCAGAGATGATCAACCTACATTGGAATCGTTTGCCATTACAATGGATAATGCAGCAACAGGTGAATCATTGCCCGAAAACCTGGTCAACATTGCTGTTGCATCAGAGAATGAATAATATTCGAAATAATTATATAATTACGAGATATATTTTGTATGAAATAAAATTATATATCTTTGCAATAAGAATTTAATTATTTGCCCAATTGTGAATTGACCTTCCTGATTCAGGTATTCTATAGTATAAATACTCTTGGTATATATTCTTGTTTTGTGGTAAGTCAGTTTTTGATGAGTGAGAATTAAGTTCGATAATAGGTCGTTTGACCGAATTACAATCATTCAAATTAATTATTATGAGAAAAGGAGTAGTAAAGTTTTTTAACACAACAAAAGGATGGGGTTTTGTAACAGATGATGAAGGTGGAAAAGACATCTTCGTTCACGTAACGGGACTAATTGACCGTGTGTCAGATGGAGAAGCTGTTACATTTGATATTGAAGATGGAAACAGGGGTGTTAAAGCAATAAACGTCAGGCGACTGTCTGACCAGGATAAGGCCGATGAAGCTTCTGCCGATGATGAGCAGGGTGAAGCCTGACCAACCAGAAATAGAACCAGGAATCTTTATCGTTAGGCTACGCACCGCATTTTAAGGGTGGGAGAAGTTTACCCTTTCATCAAGGATTTGTTTTGATATAGCGTGCCAGGAGAGTTTTACCTTATTCCCGTATGCTATATCCTTGCGTTGATTTGGGCTATTTCGAAAATTATCACAAACATCTTTTAGGATTTTGGATAATTCATCTTCTATAAAAAAACGGCCATATTTATCATCTGGCAGAAGGTGTGACGCTTTCTTCCTTTTTTCCAGAAGAACTGTCAGGCCGGTTCCCATTCCTTCTATTGTTGAAATGGTAGGGTGATGCCAAATACCTATATCCGCGGCATTATAAAGTTTTCTTACTTCTTCATGTGGCAGAAAAGGATAACAAAGTATTCGCTCTCCGAGTCCGTAATCGCGTATTAATTTTTTCAATGCTACCTCATAATCATTCTGCATAAAACCGATCAGGATATATTTAAAACCTTTTACACTCTTCATGCAAGAGATAACGCGCTCCAGTCGCTTATTAGCCGTTACCCTTGTGGCAGTTACAAGAACGAGTTCATCCTGTGACAGTTGAAGCTCTTTTCTTTTCTTTTCCCTTTCACGCTCATCAAAATAGTACAACCTATCATCAAACCCTAATGAAATGAATTTGATTTTCTTTCTAAGAAGGGCATGCATCTTATTTGGAATAAATCCGGATACAACTTCAGGTGTTTCAGGGGTATAGGCAAATAATTGATCTGCATTTTGTACAGTCAGGCGATACGCTTTGTTTTTCAGCAGCTTCTGAATTGCTGATGTTTTCATTTTGTTAAGAAACCCAAGTAGCCTTCGTTTTGAAGAATCGCCATAGATCTTTTTATTGTCGGAATTGTCTCCTAAAACAACAATTGTTTTATGCTTCAAGTGCTTTTTTTTTAATAATGGTGTGGGAAATAATTTCCCTATTCCTATTATAACCACAAGTTCAGGTTGAAATTTTATAACTTTTTCAACCAAACCTTTGGCTCTCACCATCTGGCCTAAATTAAAATATGGTCTGATGCGTGTAATTTGATATCCATCTGTTTGTTCCGTAGTAGCTGAGAAATGTTCATGTGTTGCTTTACCAATATAAGATGGCATAACTGTACTTGTGAATACACCTACTGCATGACCCGCCTGAACAAATGAGCGTACAAGGTGGACTTCAATATAACCAAGCTCAGGAAGAAAATGACCACAAACAACAGCAATCCTCATTGAGCAAAATTAATATATCAATTCTCATACGATCATAGGATGAGGTATCAGAAATAATGATTTTTCTAAATTCTTGTTACTACTCAGCAGCTAAATTAGCCAAATTGGTGAACGCATTATTCAAAAGAGTTTTTAGAGTATTACTTTTTTTT
>CAZUDW010000028.1:0-27114 GCA_964619305.1 uncultured Flavobacteriales bacterium | reverse complement strand
CAATTCAGGCACATTTGGACGCTGATATCCTGAAATATTATGCTTTTCTTAGTTTTTATCTCTTATTTTTATCTCATATGTCAAAAGAATGGAAAAACCACGACTGAACTTCCTGAGATTCCGAAACCGCTTCGGATAAACGAATGAAAGAAAAGGAGTTAGTTCAGGCAGCTTCTATTAACACCCTGCCTTGCCTGTCGCTTTGCATAATCACCCCTGGACAGGGTTTGCAAATATTTTTCAGTTTTCTGTTAAAAGTCATAAACAAATCAGATCAAAACATTTATTTTTATGCCTTGAAATATTAACTTCAATAACTCAATGTCATGTCATACATATATAAAAATCTGAATATTGAAAAACTAAGTGTTATAGGTGCAGGACAGATCGGTCCTGATATTTGCCTTCATTTTGCAAAAGTTTTTTGGAAAAATGATGTACAACTCGTCATCATAGATATTGCAGAAGAAGCGCTGGCAAATGCACAAAAGAAGATCGAAAAGAAGATAGCAAAAGGGGAAGAAACGGGTGCATTCAAACCCGAAATGGCTGCTAAAATGAAGCAGAGTATCGCTTATACATCCGATTATAAACAAATAACAGGTTCTGCCATCGTGCTGGAAGCAGCAACAGAAGACGAAAAGATAAAAGAACTGATCTTTAAACAAGTGGAAGAACTGACTGACGAATCTTGTCTGTTCTTTTCAAATTCAAGCCACATGGAACCTGAGGTGATTTTTAAAAATATAGCAAATAAAACCCGTTGCCTCGTTACACACTACTTCTTCCCTGCAGAAAGAAATCCCATTGTTGAAGTAGTGCCCGGCAAAGAAACCAACCCGATGATCACCAATCTGCTGCTGGGATTTTATGAAAACATAGGAAAAATACCTATTCAGGTCAAAAGCTCCTACGGTTATGCCATAGACCCGATTTTTGAGGGTTTGTGTGAACTCGCTATATTGTGCCTTGAAAAAGGATACGGAACGGTGAAGGAAATTGATAAGATGGCACAGAAAACGCTTGGGCAGGGCGTTGGACCATTTACCGCCCTGAACCTAACTGGTGGTAACCCGATTACAAATCATGGCCTCGAAGAAATGAGAAAAACGCATAATCCCTGGTTCCGCTCACCAAAAGCATTACAGGATGCTACGGCTTCTGGCGAAGTCTGGGCTACCGCTAAACGAGGTGAAGAAGTGACTATCTCTGAAGATAAGGCGGAGATCTTAAGAAAACAGTTCTTAGGTGGATATTTTGCCCTTGCTAGCTATATTGTTGACAGGGGAATCAGCCATGTGAACGATCTGGATATGGCAACATCAATTGCCCTGGTAATTAAACCTCCTTTTTCATTAATGAATAAACTTGGGATTGATGCTTCAGTAAAACTGGTCAGGGAATGGTGCGAAGAATATTCGGAATTTCCTTTTCCTGTTATCCTCGATAAAGTAAAACAGCAGGGTGGTTGGAAGATAAGCAATGTGCTCACGGCAATACAAAATGATGTTTGCGTCATCACAATCAGACGGCCGCAGGTTCTCAATGCACTCAATCTTAACGTACTGGAAGATATCAAATCTGCAGTTGAAAATGCAGAAGCCGACAATAGCATCAAAGCCATTGTTATCACCGGATTTGGAACAAAAGCATTTGTATCAGGAGCTGATATCAATATGATCTCAGGTCTTAAAACAGCGGAAGACGGGTATAATAATTCTCACACTTTTCAATCGTATCTGAATAAAATTGCAGCATGCTCTAAACCGCTTGTGTGTGCCCTGAACGGATTTGCGTTCGGGGGAGGAAATGAACTTGCCTTGGCCTGTAAGTCCAGAGTTGCAAAGAAAGGCCTGAAGGTGCTGGCATGTCAGCCGGAAGTCAACCTGGGATTTATTCCCGGAGCAGGAGGCACGCAGAGATTACCACGCCTTGTGGGTATAGTGAAAGCTGCAGAAATCTTGCGAACAGGGAGGCCGGTCTCAGGAAGTGAAGCTATGGAAATTGGTTTGATTGACAAAGAGATCGAAGGAGATCTTATAGATGGAGCAGTAACTTATGCGCTTCAGATTGCCAATAGAGAAATTCAGCCCAAAAAACTCAATGAAAATCCACTTGATACGAATGGAGGTCTTCCGGCAATAGATATTCGCCACCTGAGCAGAAAGATAGATGCAATCCTGGTTCATACTATTCTTGAAGGAGCAAAATTACCTTTAGATCAAGCCCTTGAAATTGAATCTCGTATGTTTGGAGCATGCCTCGAAACTGAAGATATGAAGATCGGACTTGATAATTTTAATACAAACGGGCCAAAATCTAAAGCATCTTTCATACATAAATAATCACTATTTGAAAAAAGATAAACTATATATGATATGAATTCTAAAATCGCTAAAGATTTACTCGATTACCAAAGTGATGCTATCGTGAGCAAAGTTCTTATAAAGAAAGAGGGGGGGAATGTTTCATTATTCGCTTTTGACAAAGGACAGGAACTAAGTGAACACACAAGCCCATATGATGCTCTTGCATTTATTGTTGATGGGAAAGCAGACATCAGTATTTCCGGAGAGAAGCATCAGGTTGAAGCCAACGGCCTTTTACATCTACCGGCCGGACAACCGCATGCTTTGAATGCTGTAGAGAAATTTAAAATGTTGTTAATAATGATAAAATAAATGAAGTCACCAACAGAAATACTAAAAGCGGAACACCAGAACATATTAAAAGTTATCGGTGCAATCCAGAAAGAATGTGAATTGATAAACACAGGAGCATATACAGACAAAGACTTTTTCAATCGTAGTGTCGATTTCATTAGAAACTATGCTGATCGTTTTCATCATGCTAAGGAAGAAGATATCCTCTTCTCTGAACTCTCCGCTGACGGGATTAACATACCTGCCGGACCTGTGCAACAAATGCTCAGAGAACACGATATGGGAAGAGAATACATAGACGGTCTTGTTGAAGGAATGGAAGTGGATGACAAAGAGAAAATAACTTATAATGCTTTAGGTTATTGTCAGCTATTAAAACAACATATTTTCAAGGAAGATAATATTCTTTATCCCATGGCTGAACAGGCACTGGATGAACAAATCCAGGCAAGAATGCTTAAAGAATTTGTAAAGACAGAGAATGAGAAATTCCAAAAGGATCAGATTTCCTCATACAGGCAATTTGCATCTGAATGTGATAACAGGCACAAATAGTCACTATGTATAAACTTGGTATTGATGTAGGAGGTACTTTCACCGATTTTTTTCTGGTTGGAGACGATGGGTCATCCCTGATACACAAGACCCTCTCAACACCAGAGGATTCATCCATTGGTTTCATAACAGGAATTCAAGAGATTGCAGAAAAAACCGGCAAAGACATAGACAGTTTTATCTCTGAAATTGAGACCATTGTCCATGGCACAACGGTAGGAACTAATGCTTTACTTACTCAAAAAGGCTCTAAGACAGCCCTTATCACAACCAAGGGATTTCGCGATGCGCTTGAAATGCGAAGAGGAGTGCGTGAAGAAAGATATAATAATCGCTATAAAAATGCAACTCCATTGGTTCCAAGACAATTTCGTTTTACAATAGATGAACGTATTGATGCAGAGGGGAATATTTTAACTCCTGTCAATACCACTGATCTTGATCCGGTTATTCATTTAATCAAGGATAATGGAATTGAAGCAATCGCCATATGTTTCATGAATTCTTATATCAATCATTCACATGAGCAACTGGCTGTTGAATATCTCAGGAAACAGATTCCTGAATTATTTATCTCAGCATCATTCGAAGTTTTACCTTCTGTAAGATTTTATGAGCGCATAAGCACAACCTGCGTAAATGCATACATAGGAGTGGTGATGGACCGCTACCTTAAATCTTTATTAGGCAAACTAAAAAAACTGAATTTCAAAGGTCAGTTGCTCATTATGCAAAGCAACGGTGGAGTTGTTACTCCTGAAATTGCCAGCCGCATTGCTGCAGTAACTGCTTTATCCGGTCCTGCAGCTGCTCCGATAGCAGGTGCTTATTATGCTGAATTACTTGGTTATAAAAACTGTATTACCATGGATATGGGCGGTACAAGTTTCGATGCATCTTTGGTCGTTAACGGGCAGTGTGTTACCAGTACCGAATGTGAGATCAACAGGTATAGAATTGCTTTACCTACTCTGGACATTGTTACGATAGGTGCAGGTGGAGGAAGTATTGGCTGGTTAGACAGTGGCGGGCTTCTTAAAATGGGACCGCAAAGTGCAGGTTCTTTGCCCGGACCTGTTAGTTACAACCGTGGTGGAGAAGAACCGGCCTGCACTGATGCAGATCTGCTGTTAGGATATCTCGACCCAACTTTTTTTTCCGGAGGCAAATACAAACTTAACAAAAAGAAAACCATTCAGGTAACTGATAATAAACTGGGCAAACCTCTAAAACTCTCTGCGGAAAAAGCTGCTGCCGGAATGTATAGGGTTATCAATATGAACATGGCACAGGGAGTCCGCCAGGTTTCTGTTGAGAGAGGTTATGATCCTCGCGAGTTTTTAATGATTTGTGCGGGTGGAGCCGGAGCAATTCATGCCGGTGAAATATGCAGGGAGTTAGAAATACCCCTGTTTATTGTCCCAGATGTTGCCCCGATATTTTGTGCTGCAGGCATGCTCCTTGGTAATATTAAGCACGATTTTGTGCGTTCATATATGTGTGATTTTGCAAATATTGACAAAAAACAATATCTCGATCTTTATGATCAGATGAAAAATGAAGCTACCACCATGCTGTTATCCGAAGGTATTGCTGCTGAAAAAATAGAGTTCTTTCCTTCTCTTGATCTACGTTATGAAGGTCAGTATCATGAGGTGCCATTACAAATCTCTATGAATCAGGTTCTTGATTTTAAATTGGATGAAATAAAAAATGCTTTTCATGCCGAACATAACCGCCAATTCGGTTATGAACTTAGTGAGGAAGGAACTTCCCTACAGATCATCAACCTCAGATTACTTGCTGTAGGATCAACCGGAAAGCCTTTGTCTATATTAAACAGTGGAATAAATAAGATCACTTCTCTGAATGATGCATATAAAGGGAATCGCCTCGCCTATATTCCTGAAGTTGATGAAATGAGAGAGATTCCCGTTTATAACGGAGATATGCTGAGTGGTAGTTCCAGCAATAATAAACATTCGTTCCTGATCAAAGGCCCTGCTATAATAGAGCAGATCAATACAGCTATCTTTATCGGAAAAAGTTATCATTGTCAAACCGGTGTCAAAGGAGCATTTGTCGTATATAATCATCACTTGCTTCCAAATGGAATTTTAAAAAACCAGATGCAAAAAATGAGTGCAGCAGATTGAATATCTGAAATCAAAACCCAGACTACGAATGCAAAATACTTTCACAGATGGATCCATGATTATAACTGAAGCATGTGTCAGATCTGGTGCAGATGTTTATATTGGTTATCCCATCACCCCTTCTAATTTGTTATATTCTTACGCTAAAAAAAGATATCCCCTTTTTTATGCAGCACCGGATGAGATCACTACTTCTCAGTGGATGGCAGGCTTTGCTGCAGCCGGTAAAATGCCTGTTACGGCCACTTCGTTTCCAGGTTTGGCTCTTATGATTGAAACACTGAATATGGCGTTTGCCATGGAATTACCAATGGTGCTGATTATTGCTCAAAGACTCGGGCCAAGCACAGGATCTGCAACAACAGGATCTCAGGGTGATTTATCACTTTTAAATGCCTGTATATCCGGTGGATATTCATTACCAGTTTTTTGTCCATCTGATTTTACTGATTGTTGGAATTTGGCACATAAATCAGTCGAAACTGCTGTTAAATTAAGAACTCCTGCCATATTATTGACATCAAAAGAAATGATCATGACCAACAGGAGTTTTGACACAAAAGCTCTTCCTGAAATCAAACAGATAAGAAGAGAAATTTCTGAAACAGGACAACCCTATCAGCCATATAAACCAGGAGATGATTTTGTGCCTCCGTTTATTGCGGTTGGGAATAATAAACACAGGGTGAGGTTAAATGCTTCCACCCACGATTTTGACGGATTGATCAGAAAAAATTCACCTGAAGCTATATCAAATACTCAACGATTAAAATTCAAGCTGGATAAAAGAATCGAAGAATTCGCATTTTATGAGCATATTCATAAAAATGATGCTGACAAACTCATTGTCACCTATGGCATTTCTGCATATGCAGTGAGGGATGCTTTGCCATTGCTTAATAATCATCATATCAAATGTTCAATCCTTATAATGAAAACTCTGCTGCCCATACCCCCATCCGCAATAGAAATAATGAATAAATACAACAAACTCATTTTTGTTGAAGAGAATGTTGGATCTCAACTCAGGGAAATTATTTTCGGCAAAGTTCCAAATGCAAATATTACCGGTGTCAATAAAATTGGAAGTATGATAACACCAGAAGAAATAACTGAACATATGATCATGATAAATTAAGATGTTGGTTGGGAAAAAAATATTAAGTGGGACAAAAATGCCTTTCTGCCCCGGTTGTGGCCATGGTCCATCCACAAAAAGCATATCAAAAGCTTTGGAAGAGTTACGCTTTAGTCCTCTGAATGTAATACTTGTCAGCGACATTGGATGTTGCGGATTAATTGATCCCCTCTTTGAAACCCATACCGTTCATGGCCTTCACGGTCGTTCTCCTGCACTTGGTCTTGGAATTTCTCTCGGGTTGTCGGATCCATCCAAAAAAGTGATTGTAATTCAAGGAGACGGTGGTGCAACCATTGGATTACAACATGTACTCGAAGCGGCAAGAAGAAATGTTAATATGACCCTGATTCTTTTAAACAACCTTATTTACGGTATGACGGGAGGCCAGATCAGTGGACTGACAACTAATGAATTCAAGAACGATCACAAAATCATGGATAACACTCCGCCATTCGATGTATGCAAACTTGCAAACCAGGCCGGGGCATCTTTTGTTGCAAGAGTTAATTCCCCAAAAAACTTTGTTACAAGAATTAAAGAAGCTATACAGACGAAAGGATTTTCTTTGGTTGAGATTTCCAGCTTATGCCAACCTTATGGCGCAAAGAAAATAGATACTCTTTCACAATGGTCGGAAAAAGATACTCTGTTGCGTAATGATCGGGTTGAATTAAAGGCAATTCCACGAACTACCAGTCCTTTATTAAAGAAAGATGACATCATTCATACAGTCTTTCACTCAGCTTTAATAAAAAGGACAGGTATGCTGATAGCTGGGTCTGCCGGTGGTGGAGTTCAGTCTGCAGCCAAAATGCTGGCAAAAGCGGGCATGATGTGCGGATTATCTGTTTCCATGAAAGGTGAATATCCAATTACCGTTGGTTCAGGTTTCTCTGTTGCTGAAGTGATTCTATCCCGTGAAAAAATTAACTATACAGGACTGGAAAGACCAGATGTTGCTATTGTTATCTCAGAAGACGGGTTAACTAAAGTACATGATTTAATTGGAAATGCAGGTACTTTAATTTTAGATCAAAAATTAAAAACAGATGAATTCAACAAATCATTAATTGCTGATTTTTCTGGGATAGGAGGCAGAAAAGGGGCTGCGCTTTGTGCTATAACTTGGTGGATAAAGCAATCGGAAATAATACCATTCAAGGCTTTGGCAGAAGTTGTAAAAAAACAAAAATATGCAGTTGCTCTGATGGAAATAATAAATAAAACCGATAAGTTAAAGATTAATTAATCTAATCCAGAAACAAGAAATATGGTCACAATAGATAAAATACTTTTATCCATCTTTCAAAGAACATTCAAGTCTATTACAGATGAAATGAGTATTTCTTTAACCAAGACAACACGGTCTCCCATATTGTGTGAAGCCAAAGATTTTGTTACAGGTCTCTATGATGCCCAGGGCAATATGCTTGAACAAACTGAAAACCTTCCTATTCTTTCCTTTTCGCTCGGGCCCGTTTGTAAGATCATTATAAAACAATATGGAGATGACATTTACCCGGGCGATGTCATTATCCATAATGATGTGTTTTCAATGGGGAACCAAAACAATGATGTTGCTATATTTAAACCTATATTTCACAAAAATATTTTAATCGGATGGGCTGCAGCCAAAGGTCATCAGGCAGATATAGGAGGAGCTGTTCAGGGTGGTTACAACCCCAATGCAACCGAAGTTTGGCAGGAGGCATTGCGTATTCCTGCAGTTAAAATATATGAAAAAGGTCAACTAAGAAAAGATGTCTGGAATCTCATCTTTTCCAATATTCGGCTTACAATAGTACAAGAAGACATCAAAGCACAGATCGGAGCTTGTACGTTGGGAGAAAGGAGGTTAAAAACACTAATTGGTAAATATGGATTAGACACTTTCAATACCCATAAAGACGAATTATTTAAAAGTACCGAAAAAATGATGCGTTCTGAGATCAAGGCAATTCCTAATGGAGAGTACTCAGGAGAAAGCAGAGTATATTATGATGGTAAACATGTAGGTACAAAGTTTTTAGTTAAAGCAAATATCAAAGTGAATGATGACGATATAATATTTGATTTCTCAAATTCAAGTCAACAAACCAATGGTTTTGTGAATGGAACGTACACATCAACCTGCTCTGCCATTACACTAACTTTTCTCCAGATGATCGATCCAAACATACCGCACAATGAGGGCATGATTAAACCATTAAAATTTGTTGTGCCTGAGGGTACAATTCTCAACGCTGCTTATCCTAAAGCAACAACTTTCGGAAACCATCTGTGTCCTCAGGTTGCAGATTCCATTTTTAAAGCTCTCAATCCTGCAGTTCCTGAAAGAGTTACTGCCGGATGGAATCATTTGCTTTGTTCGCTTTTCACCGGAGAACATCCCAGAACTGGAAAAAAATATGTTGATATTTGTTTTATGGGATTAAAGGGTGGCTCAGGAGCAATGAAAGGAACTGATGGATACAATCATATAGGTATGATTGATGCTTCAGGCGGATTGCTGGATCAGGATTATGAAATGTATGAAAAACAAACACCTCATCTAATTCTGCAACATGAATATATCAAAGATTCGGGTGGAGTTGGAAAATGGAGGGGAGGCCTTGGCGTTGAAACAATCATAAAAATAGGTGCAGATAACACTACGATGGTTGTTTTCGGTGATGGTGATGTAGAACAGAATTATGGATTGTTTAAAGGAAAAGGGAGCATACTCAACAACATCAAATTAATTTATCCGGACGCTTCTGAAAAAATCCCTTTGAACAAAGACTTAGTCGAAGGTATCCCACATGGAACGATTTACAGACAAATAGCGGGTGGCGGAGGAGGCTATGGAGATCCTAAGGAAAGGGATCGGGAATTAGTTGCTAATGATCTTATAAATGAATTCATTTCCAAAAAACAAGCCATTAAAGAATATGGTTATACGCCTTAACTTTTCGTAATTTGAAGAACTATTAAATGCAAAACAATGTCAGAACATAAAATTATTTTACCTGAGGGTTGGCCAAAACCAAAAGGATATTCCAATGGGATATTAGCATCTGAAGGTCGGATACTTTTTTTGGCGGGTCAAGTTGGATGGGATGAAAATGAAGTATTCAAAAGTGAAAAACTTGTTCATCAATTTGAACAGGCATTGAAGAACATCAAAACAATAGTGGAAGAAGCAGGAGGTAAAGTGGAGGATATTTGTAAAATGACATGTTTTTGCAAAGACAGAGATCAATATTTAGCAAACCGTAAAGCACTGGGTGATGTGTGGAAAAGAATCATGGGATATCACTTCCCCTGTATGAGTATGATCTTTGTGGTTGATTTGCTGGATCACCCCGCTTTGATTGAAATTGAAGCAATGGCAGTAATACCGGGTGAATAATCTTTTTAATGAAAAAAGCACTAAATAAAAAATATCTCGAAAAACTATATAATTCCCGGAGTTATAAGTATGACAATTACCATAGTTTTGTAACATTTCATTCAGACCAAATAGGAAGGGAAATTTTGGTTTCTAAAGCAGTTAAAGATGGTGATGCTGTACTTGATGCAGGTGGAGGAACAGGAAGTACGGCTCTGCTTGCTGCACAAAAAATTGGCAATAAGGGCAAGGTAACAGTTCTCGATTTAAGCCAGGGAATGCTTGACATTGCAAGAAAAAGAGCCGGTGAAATGAAACTTGATCACAGAATGGAGTTCATTAAAGGAGATATTGATCAGTTACCATTCAGCCATAATTCATTCGATACTGTATTGTCAACTTATAGTGCATGTCCACTGGGTGATCCTGCTGCCGGGGCATTTGAATTACTTCGTGTCGCGAAGCAGGATGGCTTGCTTGGCATGGCACATTCCGTTGCGCCCCGGGGCTTTGCCAAAATACTTGGGAAATGCATAGAGGAGATTGCCTGGAAATTCCCGTTTATAAGCCTTGGGTGCAGATCTGTGGAAGTTCTACCTGCTTTATTGCGATCAGGAACAGAGTTGATTTTCGACAAACGTATTGGTCTTCCATTCCTGCCTTTTGAAGTTTTTGTGGTGAGAAAAACTCAATCAAATAATTAAGCATTTATTATGGATTTTGAATTAAATGAAATACAAAAAGCAACACAGCAAACCTTTAGAGAATTTGTAGAAAAACGGGTTCTTCCAAACGCAAAGGCCATAGATGAGAATATGGAATTCCCTTTGGAATTATTCAGGGAAACAGGACATCTTGGTTTTTTTGGAATGCGTTACCCTGAAAACGTGGGAGGAACAGAGATGGATACTGTCTCCTATATTCTTGCAGTGATAGAACTGGCTCGTGGTTCTCTATCTCTTGCAGCCGCATGCACCATGCAATCGCTGATGGCCACTTATTTTCTTTACCGGCTTGGAGATGAAGATGTTAAAAAATATTTTCATGCTGCTTTAAAGGGAGAAAAAATAGGTGGAATATGTATGACAGAACCCAATGCCGGAAGTGATCTTTTCGGTATTCAAACTACTGCAAAAATAAAAGATGATTACATTGAACTCTGTGGACAAAAGACATGGGTAACCTCTGCTCCTGTAGCAGATTTTTTTACCGTACTTGCAAAAACAGAAAAAGCTGATGGTCTTTCCATCTTTTTCGTACCATCAAATCTAAAAGGAGTTACCATTGGAAAAGAAATAGATAAATTGGGTGTGAGAGGTTCTGTTACCAGTGAAGTATCTTTTGATCAGGTGCATCTTCCATTGAATTACATGCTTGGTCAGATTGGGGACGGCACACGTTACCTTAGGGAGATACTTGCTGAAATCCGCATCATGACAGCTGCTCTTTCTATTGGCGTGGCAAAAGCCGCATTTGATGATGGTTTGCAGTATGCTACCGAAAGAATACAATTCGGAAAACCCATTTCAAAATTCCAGGCTGTAAAAATGAAATTTGCCGAAATGGCAGTTCAGCTTGAAACAGCCAGACAATATGTGCTCTTTGCTGCAACACTGAGCGACAAAGATTTGCCCAGACAAAAAGAATCAATGATTGCCAAACTATATGCTTCTGAATGTGCCAATGATATTTGTGATAAAGCATCAAGAGTACTCGCTTCTTATGGATATGCATCAGATTATCCGCTTCAGCGTTACCTTCGCGATGCCCGTTTTACATTAATAGGTGGTGGAACATCTGAAATACTAAAATTAAATATTGGAAAAGAATTAGGTTTGTAAAAAAGTTGGTTATGACATTTACCGATATAAAAAATTGGGCAGATAGAACCAAATATGACCATTTTAATATAAAAGAAACATTCATAGACTGAAAAATGAAAAACAATATTTCCAGTAAATCATTGTGAAATAATATGAGTTATATCAAGTCATTTGCGTTTTACCTTCCCAGGCATACAGTGGCTGATGCTGTCTTTGTTTCCGGTGGTAGAAAAAATATGCATTCAGTTTCATATGTGGATGAAGACATCCTAACAATGGCATTTGAATCCTGTAAAAATTTGAATACTGATGGTGTTGATGCCGTTATTTTCGCTACCACAACTCCTGTATTCAAAGACAGGTATCATGCTTCTTATCTTGCCGATTTATTGAACCTTCCTGAGGGAATTACCGCTTTTGATCTCGGTACAACAAACCGTTCAGGAACAGATGCTCTTTACATTGCTGATTCAATGATACAAAGTGGAAGATACAACAATATTCTGCTTTTAGCTGCTGATATCAATTTTCTAGAAATTGGTCAGGAAACCTCTCAGCCTTTTGGACATGGAGCCGTTGCCATAGTTATTTCTAAAGATAAAGGAATAGCTGAAATTACCAGAACCTCAACTTATTCTTCATCCTTTGCTGAAAAATTCCAATATAAGGGAGAAACTGTTGAGTATGATGCCCGATTTGCACGAAATGTGGGTTTTATTCATAACATGAACCTTGTCTTATCTGATCTCAACCCATTAGAAATAGATGGTCTGATGATCAATGCTGTTTATGCAAAAGCGATTATGAAAAGTCTGAAAAAAGCAAGCTTTGATCTAGACAAACAATTACTTCCAGACATCCTTATTTCAAAATGCGGGTATCTGGGATCAGCGCATGGATTACTCAGGCTTATTCATTCTGTAGAAAACATCCATGGCACAGCGGTTCTGATAGATTACAACAACGGCTCGAATGTCATTTGTGTGAAAACAAATGCACAAGGTAAAAGAAGCAAACTTTTCACTGATTTCCTCAACAATAAAACGGTGATTCAAAGTTACAATGAATACCTTATACTTAGAAAACAGGGTAAGTTTGATGATCCGGCCTACAAAACAAACCAGATGTTCTCTTCTGAAATGATGTATGAAAGGGAGAAAGATCAGTTACTCCGTTTAAAAGGTTTTGAATGCACTCAATGCAATACAACTTATCTGATCAAAGCAGCAAGGTGCAACAAATGTAAAGGTGAGGAATTTACTTCAAAACAGTTGTCCACTTTTGGAACAGTTTATACCCTGACCTCAGAATATTATTACCCATCTTCCTTTCCTCCCACCAATATGGTCGTAATAGACCTGGAAGGAGGAGGTCGCATCACGGTGCAACAAACAGACGATCTCAGACAGGATGATAGCAACAGGCTCAACATTGGGGATAAGGTCCAACTTGTGCTGCGCAAAATGATAGAAACAGACAGCAAACCAAATTACTTCTGGAAGTGCAGGAAATTATGACTATAAAAAGAGACATAGCAATCATCGGTATAGGTGTTACTAAATTTGGCGAACTCTTTGATCAAAGTTATGACGATCTTGTTCGGGATGCAGCAATACAGGCTGCTGCTGATGCAAGGATAGAACTGGATGATATACAGGCCGGCTGGCTCTCCACAGCATTTCCTGAGATTGGAGTATTCAAAGGCCGCAGCGGCATGGACCTTGCAGAACCTTTAGCCCTTTTTGACATCCCGGTTACTCGCGTATCAAATTTTTGTGCCTCAGGAGCAGATGCCATCCGCAATGCAGCAAATGCATTGCAGGCAGGAGAATGTGATATAGCTGTTGCACTTGGTGTGGAAAAACTTCGCGACAGGACTCCACAGGAAAGCATAGTAAAGATGATGGTTGAACTTTCTCATCCATTTTACCAAAAAGGATTTACAGCAGCAGGTACTTTTGCCGTTTATGCAAACCGAATCATGCATACCTATGGTGTTACAAAAGAAGACATCGCATACATTTCGGTTAAAAATCATTACAACGGCACCCTCAATGAAAAGGCACATCACAGAGTTGCCTGTTCTCTTGATCAGGTTCTTAACTCCCCTATGGTATCTGATCCCCTTACCGTCATGGATAGTTGCCCTACAACCGATGGAGCTGCTTGTGTCATTATGGTAAGGTCAGAGGACGTTGATAAAAGCAAGCACAATCCTATTTATATCAATGGTATAGGGTTGAGTATATCGAGCGGCTGGGACCTCCCTTTCTTTGATCCACATCATGATTTTTTATCATTTAAAGCAACCCGAAATGCTGCTGAGATGGCATATCGCGAAGCGGGAATCACCAAACCTATGGAAGAAATTGATCTGATCGAGGTGCATGACTGCTTCTCAATAGTAGAACTACTTACTTATGAAGATCTGGGTCTCTGTAAACAGGGAGAAGCTAAAGATCTTATCAGGGGCAAAGTGACTGAAATGGGCGGAGAGATTCCTGTTAACGTAAGTGGAGGTCTTTTATCCTGTGGTCATCCTGTGGGTGCAACAGGTGTCAGAATGGTAGTTGAAATAGCTAACCAGATAAGGGGCAATGCGGGTAAAAGGCAGGTAAAAAGTGCCAAAAGAGGTGTAACACACAATATTGGTGGACCCGGTGCCATTGCCAGTGTCATAGTATTAAGCAATCAAAATTAAAGGACATGAAAGTATTATTGGGAAAACCCGGGCTTGACGGTCATGATGTAGGTGTAAAAGTACTCGCACATGGTTTAATAGAAGTAGGATTTGAGATTATTTACAGCGGTCTCCGTAAATCAATTGAACAGATCATCGATCTTGCCGTTCAGCATAATGTAGACATCATTGGACTTTCTATTTTATCCGGCACCCATCTAATTCTTGCAAAGAAGATGCAAGAAGTGATGAATGCAAGAAACCTACAAATTCCCTGGTTTGTAGGGGGCAATATTCCCGTTGATGATGTTGATAAACTGATCGCAATTGGAGCCAAAAAAGCTTTCCCCACCGGAAGTAAAGTTCAGGATGTTATAGCATATTTTGAAACTTTAAGAAACAAAGGTAACTGATGCACTACCTGTTCCGATACATCGGAAAGTTGTCTTTTTTTACTCCGCCTGAAATAAAATACGACTAACTACCGCATATTGCTTAATTTTGTGTTGAACTTATTAACAAAGTTGAGCAACAGGTACCAAGAACAAAGTTGTTATGGATAAAAAGAAAGTCAAACCCAAACTAAAGCCCGTATTCCTTGAATCGGGTATTGAAGTCAATCCGGTTTATACATCTTCAGATAGTCAGGGGATGGAAGAAATACCGGGACAATACCCTTTTACACGAGGCATTCACAAGGAGATGTATAGAAGACGTCCGTTCACGATCAGGCAATATGCCGGATTTGCCACTCCTGAAAAAACCAATAAACGCTTCCATTTCCTGATTCGCAACGGACAAACGGGTCTTAACGTTGCCTTTGACCTCCCAACCCAGTGCGGTTTTGATTCAGATGACCAGCATTCTTTCGGTGAAGTGGGACGCGTTGGCATGTCTGTGGACACCCTTGATGATTTTGAGATCGCCTTTAAGGGAATTGACCTTGATAAAATAACCGTTTCTTTAACCATTAATGGCTCCGCCATTGTATTGATGGCTATGTATTTTGCACTTGCAGAAAAATGGGGTTACGACCTGAACATTTTACGAGGCACTGCACAAAACGATATTCTTAAAGAATTCATAGGTCGGGGTACATGGATTTTCCCTGTAGATAAATCGGTAAAACTTGTCATTGATACTATTGAATACTGTGCGAAAAATGTTCCAAAATACAGTCCGGTAAGTGTCTGTGGTTATCACATAAGGGAAAGCGGGGCCAATCCTGTGCAGGAAATGGCATATGCATTCAGCATTGCCAAAGCATATACTGATGGCAGCCTGAGCAGAGGTATTGGTATTGATGATTTTGCTTCACGCCTGTCCTTCAATTTCGATATCTATGGCAACCTTTTTGAACAAATCGCTAAATTCAGGGGGGGAAGAAGGTTATGGGCTAAAATCATCAAAGAAGAATATGGAGCAGAAAATGAAAAATCCTGTTGGTTACGTATGATAGCCGGTGGAGGTGGTGGCGGCCTAACCAAGGAACAGCCCGAAAACAACATCATCAGAAGTTCCTATTATGCTTTGATCAGTGCATTATCCGGCACGCAGACTATGGCCCTTTGCAGTTATGATGAAGCCTATACAATCCCAACGGAGAAAGCTGCAGAGATATCATTGCGCACAATGCAGATACTTATACATGAAATGGGCATCTGCGACACCGTTGATCCACTTGGTGGCAGTTATTATGTAGAAGCTCTCACAGACCGTTTTGAACAAGAAATAAAAAAAGAGATGAAAAAAGTGGAGGAATGGGGTGGTATCGTTAATGCTGTAGCAGAAGGTAAAGTCCAGGAATCTGTTTCACATCAGGCTTATGAGAGAGAAAAAGCAATACAGGAAGGAATGGTGCCCAAGGTAGGAGTTAACATCTACACAAGAGATGAAGAACCCAGACCTGTGGATTTTCATCCTTATGATGAAAAAGCGGCACTTTGCCAGATTGAAAAACTAAAAAAAATAAAGAAAAACAGGAACAATGACCTGGTCAAAGATAAGCTTGAACAACTACGTACAGATGCCAAAACAGGGAAAAATGTGATGCCCGCAGTAATAGAAGCTGTGAAGCAGTATGCAACTGTTGGTGAAATTATTGGTGTGTTGAAAGAGGAGTATGGTGAGTTTGACGAGCCAATCTTTTTTTAAAAAGGATAAGTGCTAAACTGTCTTATATTGATCTTTGGTCAAGATGATTTACCCTGTGATATTGCAACAAAACATATACTTGCTGAGAAATTATATCGTCTATAGATTCCCACAACAATATTGAATTCACAGTATTTGAGCACAATAATTTGATTCTGTTTATAATGTTGTCCTTTTCTAAGGAGGAAGATTGTAATGATTATCCTTGTAATATGGGACATGGATTTTCACTTGCGATAATATCATAATCTATGCAAAAACCTGCCGGCTGTTTATCAAAGTTTTCACCAGAGTAACCTCCAAATGAATAAATCCTAAATTTGCTTGGTAAATATGGCTGTTTTTAAAGATTATTCTGCTTATTATGACCTGCTCTATCAAAACAAGGATTATGATGCAGAAGCAGACTATGTTACAAGCATAATACGTAAATTCAATCCCGAATACCAATCTATCCTTGAAATTGGTTGTGGTACTGGTAAACATGCTGCTTCTTTCTCTAAACTGGGTTTTGATGTAATGGGAATAGATAAAAGTTCAAGGATGATCCAAATCGCAAAGAAGAATCAACCCTGGCTGGATTTTCAAATTGCCGACATCAGATATTATGATGCGTATAGAAAATATGATGCTGTCACAGCACTTTTCCATGTGATCAGCTATTTGACCACGGATGATGATTTGCAAAAAGCTATTAATAGTATTTCCAAAAGTCTGCGAACAGGTGGAATATTTGTGTTCGACTGTTGGTATGGTCCTGCAGTACTGACTGATCCTCCCGTGCCAAGATTGAGAATCTTTGAAAATAGCTGTTTGCTGATAAGAAGAAAATCCATACCAGAGCAAGATCTATCAAAAGATCTGGTTAATGTTCATTTTAATGTGGAAGTTACCAGGAAAGGATCAGATGAAAAAAACTGCTTTACAGAAACTCATCCCATGAGATATTTCTTTGTTCCTGCCATCCAACAGCTTTGCCAAAGTAACAATATCGAAATTGTCTATTCAGGAGAATGGATGAGTGGTAATTCATTATCTGATAAAACCTGGTATGCATGTTTCGGAGGAATAAAAAAATGAAGAAAAAATATTTTGGCCATTACCCATTGGTAAATATCCTTGTTAGCAAAATGATTTTTGCTGCAATTGCATATAGAAGAAAATGTCTTTTAAGAAAATCAAAAAAAACAAACCAGGTCGGTATCAAATTTGTCAATGATGAAAGTTCTTCACGTGCATTCAAGACACTATTGGGACAAGGGTATGACAAGCTAAATCTGGGAGGCGGTATTAAGAATTTACAGGGTTTTATCAACATTGATTTCATTGATCGTCCCGGTGTGAAAAGAAAGATAGTGGCAAACGTGCATGACCTTTCTTTCATACCAGATAAGTGTATTAGTCAAATCCACAGCAATCATGTGGTGGAACATTTCAGTCACGAGCAGTTCAGCAATCAGTTAAAACAATATAAACGTGTTTTGAAAGACGATGGCATTCTTACACTTCGATGTCCTAACGCACTGGGAGTTTGCTATGGTTTCTTTTTCGGGGCTGTTTCGGAAACAGGACATGATGATTTTCTGCAGAGAGGTTATCCGGCAGATGAAGAATTTTACAACCCGGAAGATGGCTGGTATCACAAAGATCTCTGGGGACTTTTTCACTGGCTATGGGCGTACCCGGGTAATGCAGGGAACAGCCACCTTGCACAATATACACCAACTGAAATGAAGGAGAAATTAACAGAGGGAGGTTTTGAAATAATTAAAATGAGCAATCCTGAAACGAGTAATATAGTTGTAATTGCGAAACCCGTTCACTAAAAGAATACAAATTCACGCGAGCAGTGAACAAATTCCATACTTTTGAACTGAATTATGAATAAAAAAGGCTGTATTGTCATCACGGGTACTATCATTCCAAACAGTAACTTTGTGGTTGTTTCAAACCCCGAAGTGCGCTTAAAAGAATACTCTGCATCCCTGCTCTTTTATGCTCAGAAATGCAATATGCCTATTTTCTTTGCTGAAAATTCCGGTTACGACATCCATAGGGACGCTGGTTTTAGTAAACTACTGAAAGAAAACGGCATTGTTCTGATGAAATTTCCTTTATCAACTGAATACGAAAAAGGCAAAGGGTACCAGGAATTTGAGATGCTTGACAAGGTGGTTGATCACTTGGAAAGAGAATATGATTTCTTTATTAAAATTACAGGCAGACAGTGCATTCAGAATATTAAAAAGATCTGTGATCTGCAATTCAACCAACTTGTAATTGACCGCTATCGAGATTTAAAAGTTGCTCTTTCCAATGTCTTTTGCTGCGATGTGAGCTTTTATCAGAAAGTTCTCAAAGGTATTTTTGCCTTAGCCGATGACAGCAAAGGACTTTTTATTGAACATGTTATCTATCTTCAACTGGAAAAATACAATAAGTATGTGAGTCTCTTTCCCTTCTCTCCTCAAATTAAAGGAGTTTCTGGCTCTTTTGGCAGAGATCTACAGGGTAACAGAACAAAATTTAAACTTAGAAATGCTGAACGTAAAATACTCATGACAGCAGGTATTAGACAATTTCCAAAAAAATACTGATGCAAAAGACAGCACTAATCATTTTTCCTGATGAGTGGTTACAATATTCACCTACAGTTATCAACCTGCACAATTGTTTGCAAGAAGATGGTTACAAGGTAAAGATAATAGCCGCTGACAATGGGCATTTTGACAACAAAGGGTTGGTTGAAGAACTGGTGCAGGTACGAACTTCAGGCTTCTGTTCATACATTGCAAGAAGATTAAAAAGATACAAACACTTCAAATGCAATAGGATTTGCCGGAAACTAAAAAGAATAGCCCGGCTTCAACCTGCTTTTGACCTTGTTACAGGTGTGGATTCAATTGGATACCTGGCTGCTAAAAAATATTTCAGAAATGTTGTCTTTCTCTCATTGGAAGTTGTGAAAGACAATTTTTTTAATCAGGCAAAAAAACTTGGTATCGATCACCTCATTATTCAAACCGCTGAGAGAAAATTTTTCTTATTAGGAGATGATGTTTCGACACCTGTATCTTTCATTCAGAATGCACCAGTAATGCCTGATGATCTAACTGAAATTAAACAGAATAAACCTAAAAAGTTACTTTATCTTGGCAAGTCAGATTTCAGGTATGGGATTGAACCATTTATTGAATCGCTCATGTTTCTGGACGAGGAATACACGCTTACGCTTAAAGGATTTAAGAGTGATAAATTCATGGAGTTTGTGTATGCTAATTATTACGATCTGATTTCGAAAAAACGTTTGTTATTTGATTTTGATTATGTACACCAGGATCAGATCATAGATGCAATCAAAGAATATTACATTGCATTCACAGCGTATGACTTATTGCTGTCTGAAAAAGACTTTAACTACTATTCATCTCCGGCAGGAAAATTATTTAATTATTATGCTGCCGGTTTGCCTGTAATCGGAGTTAAAATCCCTGGACTAAAAAGTGTTGAGGACTATCATGCAGGCAAACTTTTGGAGGAGGCTAATCCTGAACAGATCGCAGCTGTCGTAAAATGCTTAGAAGAAGAATATTATAAATACGCAAATAATGCACAAAAAGCTGCCATTGCATTTGATTTCAGAAAAGCCTACAGACAATTTATGTCGGATTACATGCAAATTCATTCTGAAACAAAATGAATATGGCTGATGATCCGTTAGTAAGTATAATTACTCCGGTTAAAAATGGAGAGAAGCACCTGGAAGAAACCATTTGCAGTGTGTTGTCACAAACATACAGCAATATAGAATACATCATCATAGACGGGGAATCAGAAGATAATACACACAATATCATCAGGAAATATGAATCCTACATCAACAATTGGATCAGCGAATTGGACAACGGTATCTATCAGGCCATGAACAAAGGGATTGCAATGAGCAAAGGGGAAATTATTGGGATCATAAACAGTGATGATATTCTTGAGAAAGAAACTGTTGAAATAGTTGTAAATGCACACAAGGAAAATCCATCTGACATTTACTGTGGTAAAATGATACGTTTCAGAGAAATTGCCGGTGTAGAAGTGAGCAAAGAAGTTAGCACTGATTTATCTCAGTTGCATAAAACTATGTCAGTTTTTCATCCGGCTACTTTTATTACCGCTAAATTATATCAAACTATAGGTTTATATGATGAAAGCTATTGCATAGCTGCTGATTACGATTTCATTTTGAGGGCAAAACAAGCAAACTGCTCCATTCATCTGATAGAAAAAGTTCTTTGCCGCTTCAGGACAAGCGGTGGCGTTTCATCAAGGAACTGCAGATCATATGCTGAAGCTGCCAGAATACATAAGGAACATCATACAGGCAATTATATGTATATGAAGAAAATGCACTTAAAGTGCATTATAAAAACAGGAATGAAAAAATTTATTTATACACTTGCTCAAGCACTGGGGATGAGAAAAAAAATAGATAGACTGGTTAAAAAACGCTGGGAGCATTAAATACAGGAGATATTATGTATCAGTTTAGAACAAAATCAAAAAACTTCAGAAGAAGGGTCAAAGGGTTTTGCATAAAATTGAAGCTGAGGATGTATGGATGTAAAACAGGTAAAGGATTAAAATGTTATTCATTCCCCATATTCAGAACAATACCTAGGGCAAATATTACACTTGGAGATCATGTAAACATGGGGATTAATCTCACAATAGAAGTAACACCCAAGGGTCATATCACGATAGGAGATCATACAGACCTCACTCAGAATATCCTTATCTCTTCTACATGTTCAATTCAGATAGGACACAATGTAATGATAGCTGAACGTGTAAGTATCCGGGATACCACACACACAATAGCTAAGGATAAGCTGATCATGGAGCAACCATCGGTATCTGCCCCTATCGTTATTGAAGATGATGTCTGGATAGGTGCAAACAGTATCATCTTGCAGGGAACCAGCATTCTTAAAGGTTCTGTTATTGCAGCAAACTCCACATTGATAGCCGGTACCGTGACTGAAGAATACGGCATTTATGCCGGAAATCCGGCCCGATTAATTGGTAAAAGAAAGTAAATAGCTGTTGAATGCAGGAAAAAGTACACTCATATTTCAGCGAACCACAAAGGTATTTGAAAGAAGGTTACAATCTCAGAATCAGGAAGGAATGCGTTCATGATTTCACAAGAGGGGAACAGTATGAAAACATCATCGATGCGCCATGTGGTGATGCTTCTATATCCTTGCCTTTGCTGCCGAAATGTTCACATCTAACTCTGGTTGATTTTTCCCATCAGATGTTAAATATAGCATTGAAGAATATTCCTCTATCCGAAAAAGAAAAAACGGAATTTATCTGTTCGGATATTCGCAACCTTAACCTGCCTTATAATCATTATGATCTCATCATCTGTCTAGGTCTGCTTTCGCATCTGAAAGATCCAATCAGCGCCCTGGATGCTCTAATGCCTTTGTTGAAATCCGGAGGAAAACTTATCCTGCAAAACACAGATTCCGGTCATTGGTATTTTCGTTTAATTAAAATATATGAAACGATAAAAACAATATTT
Source organism: uncultured Flavobacteriales bacterium (assembly GCA_964619305.1). GTDB lineage: Bacteria > Bacteroidota > Bacteroidia > Flavobacteriales_H > CAZUDW01 > CAZUDW01. Next base: position 4,988 of record CAZUDW010000028.1, on the reverse strand, counting down.
AATCCACATCATTACCACCTTTATCCCGTTTCAGAAAAGTTAATATGCAGTATATTGCAAAATCACGGGTTCACCTTGCAGAATCAATTCAGATACAACCAGTCTTTTCTTGGTCTGGGACGGATGATCAGCAGTGTAAAGAAATACAATTTAACAAGAAAATTCTTTGGAGATATCAAGCATCCAAAGCACCAGAACTGGGGCAGTGACCACATTTACTTATTTAAGAAACTATAGTATAATTTTGTCGTTTTTATAAATCTTTGTCAATCAACAAAGGTATTTATATCAACTTTCGAACTCCTTTTATAATGGCAGATAGGACAAACAACCCTCCCAATGCAGCTACAATTGAGGAGCCCGCAGGAAAATCATAAGTAAATGAGATGTATAATCCGAAATAATCGGATAACAAACAGATAATCAAAGCTGAGACTAATACCAGAACACGAGATTGAAACAATAAAATACCACATACTGTAGGGATGATGAGAAAAGAGAACACCGGAATAACCCCATCCACCTTAACCGCATAGACTATTGCCATTCCTATACTGACAAAAAACAATGCGTTCCACACATTAAATATCCCTACTTCATCTTTATTGCTGATTTCTTCTGTAAGCTTAACAAACTTCCTGAAAAAGACCATATGGATCAAAGCTATTATTGAAAAAATCAGAGCAATCAGCTTGATTTCTTCCGGTGACACTGCCAGAATGCTCCCAAAAAGAACTTCCTGTATATCAGAATCACCATGAGGTGTTTTGGATATAACAAGAACCGTAAGAGCTGATGCAATTGCATAGATTATTCCTATGATTGCTTCGTGCTTCAAACGCTTGTCTTTAACATAAATCAATGACATGAGCAAGGCGCCCAATAAAGTAAAAATGATTGGTACTATATCCTCCCCGTAACCGATGAGCCCACCTACGGCCACCCCCAACATGGAAATCTGCCCTAAGGCAAGATCTACAAACACGATTCCCCTGTTTACTACATGCATACCGAGATATGCCAGCAAAATGCTTGTAATTAAGGTTACTAAAAAAGCATATTGCATAAAATCAAGTTGAAACATTTCGAACATAATTCTTATTTTATTTAAGTGAGTTAGTCAATTTTTTAATATTATAATCAAACAGATCAAAATAATTCTTTATTCCTTCAAAAGCTCCAACAGATGTAGCCAGTACAACTACTTTTGCCCCGGTTTGTCTTGCCACTACATCAGCTGATTTAGTTGGAAAATATGGTGAAGTGATGATGACTTTAATATGGTTTTGCTTGATGAGATTGATCACTTTAACCAATTGAGAAGGAGTTGGAGGAATGCCGGGTTTCGGCTCTAAAAAATCTACTATTTTAATGCCAACCCGTGATTCAAAATAGCACCATTCGTTATGATAAGCAATTACTTTAGCACCTCTATATGCAGCCATTTGCTGTTGCCATTGTCTGTTCTTCTGTTCAATTTTATCATTGAATATCTTCAATCTTTTCGCAAAGTATGCCGAATTTGCCGGATCTACTCTTTGAAGAGCATTGTAAATATTTTTAGCTATCACTTTACCTCTTAATGGATCAAGCCAATAATGCGGATTGCCAAAAATGTGAATATCTCCCTGCTCGCGGCTTATGCTGTTTGGCACCTGAAGTAATTTTACATTCTCAGATGCATCTACATAACCCTTTGCCCCTTTTTGTATTTTAGGATTTCTTGAACTCTGCAAAAGGGATGGCGACCAACCGGTTTCCAGATCCAGCCCAATTGTTACAAACATATCTGCTTTGGATAATTTGATGATATAGCTCGGTTTCGGATCTACAAAATGGGGGTTCTGATAACCTGTGGCTATGGAGGTTACGCTCACTTTATCTCCACCTATTTCTTGCGTAATGCTCTTAAGATCAGGTAAAGTAGTTACTACTTTAACGATTGCATAGCCCTTAACAGCGATCAATGTGCTTATTGCTATTATTATGATATTAAATTTTGTTTTCATTTTAAATGTATTAGTAAGTATGAGCTCCATGCGATCCGATCACAAATATCCACCGCAAATTCGCAAAATAATCCAAATTCTCATCCAGATCCTCCACAACGCTCCCTTCCAGTTCAAGCTTCTGAAATTCTGTTGCAAACCAACCAAACATGCCTGTGAGCGATTTGCTGATATCAGAAGTATTGTACGGATTTTCAGCATAGTCCACTCTTGTCGTAAAGAACAGCCTGCGGGCAAATTGCCATGAGATCAGGGAATAAAATCCTTTGGAGGACAGCTGCCCTGCACTTCCCTCCTCTATATCTCCAAAAATATATTCACTTTGCCAGGTAAATGATCGATAAGTGTTCCTCTGTAAAGGCTTCCATTTAAGCGTCAAATCTGCTCCTCCAAGAAAGGTCGTTCCCGATGAATCATTTGGCCCGTTCACTGCCGAAATTCCCAGCTCTAAAGTGATATCATCAGAAAGGGTGAAGAAATTTTTCAAGTGACCGCAATACAAAAAATCATTATATCGCCCCCTGGAAAATACCGGACTTTCTATAGGCCCATCGGTGATCTCCATTGTAAGTTCCTGGTAAAATAATGATTGAGGCACCAACCAGCTAAGAGATAATCCTTCAGCACTTAGGCCATCTCCGAGGAAATTCTCAAACATGAATGGAACCCTGATAAATGGTTGTGCATGTGAATGCATCAAGTTTGCCCGCCCAAAAGTATTTTTAATTCTTCCGGCTTTCAACTGCAAGCTGAATGGTAAAGACAGAGTAGTAAGATACGCTTCCTCTATATCCCCTTCCATTTTCATGTTTTCCGGATTTTTCTCAAGCGAATAGTAGATGTCAGCTTTTGCATAAGGATCAATTGCCGACTGAAATGCCATCTCCAACTCGTTGAGATTTATAGCAAAATTTTTATCAGCTATATAATGATAATACCCTTGAAAGTCTGTAATCAGGCTTATTCTAGGGTTGGTGATACTTAAAGAACGACCTCCACCGGAAGCAACACTGGTTTCAGATGTGCCGGAGCTGTTTGTTATCATTTCCAACTGCCGCATTAATGCTGAATCAACAGAGGAAGTATCTGTTTGTGAAAGCACTACTATTGATGAGCATAATATTATAAATATTGAAAGAAAACTGATTTTCATTTGAATTTTGAATTATAAATCATTCTGAAAAAAGTTGAAAATCCGAATTGTATTCAGGATATGCCAGCGGAAGTATTCATGGATTTTTGAAATCTAAGTACCTCTGGTATAACAGCGATTCCGCTTATTACGGAAATCACCAGCATATCACGTATCAGATAAAGAATGCAAAAGGAGGAGCCCGAAGGAGGTAATGCATGATATTCTCAGCCAGGGGATTTTTAATGAATTTGACCGAATTTTTCAATACAGCATCATTGGCATTGGATACTTGGGTCTCGTCTATAAAAGAAAATGGGGATAACACAAACATGCAAGCACTGCACGCCTGCATATCATAGTGCAAATGATTATTGTTTTTAGCGGTACAATACTCTGTCATCTTATGTATGGACCCCTCGAAATGCAGCAGTGCCAACGCAGAAAATCCAATAAGCACAGCTAATAATACTCTGGCAATATTCTGCCTGAACTGTAACCTATTCAAATATCTATGCATATTGCAATAATAAGAATTGTATTTTTAAGTTTTATAAAAACACGGGGAGTATTTCAGGTACAACGATATTGTGCAGATTTGCACAGCATTTAACAACAAGTATCATTTACCTCACAAAATTTGAAAAGAGAAGAAAAAAAGACATTCATATCAAAAACATTTTTTGGTCTTGAAAACATCCTTGCGGAAGAATTACGATCATTAGGAGCCGATGCTGTTACCCCACTGAAAAGAGCGGTATCTTTTCAGGGAGACAAAGAATTGCTGTATAAAGCAAACCTGCAACTCAGGACAGCTCTGAAGATTCTATTGCCTGTTTACTCTTTCAATGCCCAAAATGAGGATGAACTGTATGAACATTGCAGAGAATTCAACTGGGGTGAAGTGATGGAGACCAAACAGGTATTTGCAGTTGACAGCGTGGTATTTTCAGAGTATTTTACCCATTCCAAATATGTTGCATTAAAGGTCAAAGATGCCATTGCAGACCATTTCCGTGAAAAAACAGGTAAACGTCCATCCGTGAATATATTTAATCCTGATATCAGGATCAATGTGCACATTGCAACAGATCAGGTCAGTATTTCACTTGACAGTTCAGGAGACTCTCTACACAAACGCGGATACAGAGACACACGGCACATCGCACCATTAAATGAAGTGCTGGCGGCCGGCATGCTGAAAATTTCCCGTTGGGATTTCACAAAACCGCTGCTAGACCCTATGTGTGGCAGCGGTACCATTCCATTTGAGGCAGCAATGATGGCTGCCAACATCCCTCCGGGTGCCAGGCGCAACAATTTCGGCTTTATGAAATGGCGGGATTTTGATCCTGAGCTTTGGGAAAAAGTTCATACAGAAGCAACAGATCAAATAAAAATACCGCATGTCAATATCATTGCTTCTGATATTTCAAACAAAGCCGTTGACATCGCCAGGGAAGCAGCAATTTGTTATGAAATCAATCATCTGATCAGATTTAAAAGAGCGGCTTTTACAGACTTACATGCACAAAACAAGGAGAATTTACTTATTTTGAATCCTCCTTACGGCAAAAGGATGCGTTCAGGAGATTTAAACGGTTTATATAAAATGATAGGTGATACACTTAAAAAACACTTCACCGGATCGGATGCATGGATACTCAGTTCAAATAATGAAGCTCTTAAACACATTGGACTGCATCCGGGCGAAAAACACAGGCTCTACAACGGCCCGCTTGAATGTAAATTTCTAAAATTCAGCCTTTACAAGGGCAGTAAAAAGAAAAATAATTAACCAATGTTTTCATCTTTTTAATTAAACCATACTGAGGATATAAAAAATG
>CAZUDW010000027.1:0-27914 GCA_964619305.1 uncultured Flavobacteriales bacterium | reverse complement strand
TTCCTTAAGTATCCGGGTGAACAGGCAAAGTTTCTGAGTAAAAAAACCACTATTTAAGCGTATTGAGCAAACTCTTATATCCTTGCCATGTATTGATATTCTTATATTTTTGTGCTGCAATAACCTTCAACAGATGAAAACACATACAACGCTTCTAATGATATGCTTTTTCTGTATCATTGAAATTTATTCCACGGCTCAGGTAAGATTTCAGAAATCATTTGGAGGCGGCCAGCCGGAGTATGGCAGGTGGCTGGAAAAAACGGCTGACGGCAATTATATTATTGCAGGCAGTTCCAAGAGTTACGGAGCAGGCAATAGCGATTTTATCCTTATTAAAACAGATGGCAACGGAGACACGCTTTGGGTAAAAACATACGGAGGAAGCAATTTGGATGAGGCTTATAGCATGGCCCCGACAAATGACAGTGGTTATGTTATTGCGGGATACACAAAATCCTTCGGTGGCGGTGTTGAAGATGTTTATTTGGTAAAAACCGATGGTGATGGCAATGTACAATGGTCAAGGTCGTTCGGAGATAACGTTCTTCAGAAAGCTGTCTCCGTGAGGCAGACCACCGATAATGGCTTCATCATTGGCGCTTATAATTTCTTCACAGACTTCCAGTTTCTCTTAATAAAAACCGATGCGAATGGAGATACATTATGGACAAATAAATACGGTTCGGGCCAAAGCGAAGTAGCGGATCAGGTTATTCAAACCAATGATGGCGGATATGCGGTCATAGGGTACACGGTGAGCTGGGGTGCGGGAAATGAAGATTTGTGGTTGCTGAAAACCGATGCCTCTGGCAATGTGCAATGGGGAAAAACATATGGAGGCAATGGAAATGATTATGGATATGCAGTGCAGCAGACAAGTGACGGGGGTTATATCATTGCAGGAAGCACCAACTCATTTGGTGCAGGCGATTATGATGTATTGTTAATTAAAACAGATTCAGGAGGCGATACACTGTGGTCACGGACATTTGGAAGCGTTGATATAGATCACGCTAGTGATGTCATTCAGACTAGCGATGGCGGTTTTCTTGTTGGCGGAAAAACCAAAGGATTTGGTGCCGTTGGTGAAGACTGCTATTTGGTTAAGACAGATAATAATGGCGATTTGATATGGTCAATGAAATATGGTGGCAATGGGTTTGAACATATCAGCTCGGTTAAACAAATGAACAATGGCGGTTATCTCTTTGCTGGATATACTGATTCCTATGGCTCCGGATTGGGAGACATCTATTATGTTATGCTCAATGACACCGGTCAAAGCGGATGTAACGAAAGCAAATGCAACACCCTTGTATCATCTCCCCCGCTGCAGGTAGGACAAGGACAGGCAGCCGGTGGAGGAGTACCCTCAGGCAGTGCCAATACGATAAGTAAAAAGCCGAGCGTTGCAATAGAATTGATGTGTTGGTGCGACAGTTTATTTCCTGTTGCTGATTTTACTTTTATATCCAATGGTCTGACCATTGATTTCACCGATGCTTCCTTTGCAGCAAGCAGTTGGTACTGGACATTTGGCGATGCCGGTAATTCTTTTCTGCAAAACCCGTCCCACACGTATGCAAGTCCGGGCGCATATCAGGTTTGCCTGGTTGCAACCAATAATTGCGGACAGGATATAAAATGCGATACCATCGGTGTTTTCCCTCCCGGTTTTGATGAAAAACATAATGCTATTTCTTTCACTGCTTATCCCAATCCCACACAAAAAGAAGTTACTGTCATGTTGAAGATGAATTTTGAATCAGATATAACAATCACAATCACAAATCCTGAGGGGAATGTCGTTGGAGAATTTGAGGATTATTCCGGGCCGGGCAGCTACATACATAAGTTTGATCTGTTGGATTACGCTGCAGGGGTTTACTTTATTAAGCTTGTCAGCGATAAAGGTGTAACAATTCGTAAATTGGTTTTACAATAATCTACAATAAGGGAAGCTGTTATACCCTGACACCAATAAGGCAAATATCATCCACTTGCTCCAAATCTCCTTTCCAATCCATAAAGCTCTTCATTAATATATCTTTCTGTACTGCCATCGGTTCTTGCTGAATCTTTACCAGAATATCTCTTAGTTGCCTCGATTTGAACTTTTTCCCAAAAGGCCCGCCAAACTGGTCTGTGAGTCCGTCAGAAAAAATGTAGAAAGAATCACCCTGCAACAATCCAATTTCATGATTATGAAAAGAAGTCTGACCTTCAGACTGTGCTCCACCAATCGCTTTGCTGTCGCCTTTGATTACAAACAATTCCTTTTTTTCTTCAGGTCCTGTAAAATAATAAAGAGGATTGTTAGCACCCGAAAATCCGAGAATCCTTCGCTCTGTATCAATAGAGCATAAAGCGATGTCCATCCCGTCATTCACATCGTTGTCTATGTTACGCTGATGCAAAGAATCCCGAACAGCTTCATTAAGTGAATTTAAAATCTCCGATGGTTTTGTCAAACGCTCTTCTCTCACTGCCTGATTCAGGTGATTGTACCCGAGAAAACTCATAAAAGCGCCCGGCACACCATGTCCGGTACAATCCACTGCTGCTATAAATATTTTATCCTTATTTCTTTCTATCCAGTAAAAATCTCCACTTACTATATCTCTTGGAATAAAAATAACGAAATAGTCCCTCAGAAAACGTTTGATACTTTCAACAGGTGGCAACACAGCATATTGAATTCGTTTTGCATATTCTATGCTGTCGGTAATGTTATTGTTTTTTTCTTCTATTACAGCTTTTTGCTTTCCTATTTCCTCATTCTGATATTCCAGTTTCTGATTTGCTGCTTTTTTCTGTCGATACCCTCTCAGCACTACGAGAGCAAGAATAAGAAGTAACGCAAAACCTGCAGAGATTGCATATATCAACAGTTTGTTTCTGTTGAGTTTCATTTCCTGAATTGCTTTTTCTTTCTGAAGAATTTCAATTTCTTTCTGTTGTTTTTCTGCTTCATGTTCAGCTGCCATTTCAGCTATATTAGCTTTATTCGTTTCAACTGCAATACTGTCCTTTACTTCTGAATATTTCTTATAAATTTCAATTGCTTTCTGAAATTCTCCTTGTGCCTCATAGATATTAGTCAGTGCCTCATAAACATCTTTAACACCTTCTCTGTTTTTGTATTCTTTTGCCATTTCAAGACTCCTCAAACAATAATCTTCTGCTTTCTCATAATTACCTTGTTTTTCATAGAGAGAACCAATGTTGTTTAATGCTCTTACTATATCAGAAGGGTTTCCAAGTTCTTTATAAATATCCAGTGCCTTAAAAGAATAATCAAGAGCCTGTGATAAACTACCCCTGTGATAATATATGGCGGCTATATTGTTATAACAATTGGCTATCCCTGAAAGATCATTTAAGGGTTTTCTGATTTTCAACGACTTATTATATGATTCCAACGCTTTGTCAAAGAATTCCTCTGCATAATAAATATTCCCTATGTTGGACAAACCCCGGGCTATTTCTTTTTCATCATGAAGGCGAACCAGTATTTTTTGTGCTTTTAGATAATACTCCAGTGCTTTCTCATAATCTCCCTTTGCTTTATAAAGAACACCAATATTATTTAAGCTTTTACTCAATCCTTTATCATAATTAAGTTCTTCATAAATAGTCATAGCTTTAAAGTAGTAATCAAGAGCTGTTTTTACATCCCCGCTGTTGTGGAGGTATAATACACCCAGGTTCGTATAACAGGATGCTATTCCTTTTTTGTTGTCTATTTCCTTCCTGATCTCAAGACTTTTCTGGTAATATTCAAGCGCTTTTTCAAAGTCTCCTGCATCATCATATAAAAGTCCCATAAAATTCAGACATTTAGAGATGATTTTTTTCTCTTTCAGACTGTTTGCCAGCTTCAATGCATCCCGGGTATAAAGCATGGCAGATTTAGGTTTGCTGTTTCTGAATGCCGAAGCAAACTGAAGCATTGTATTCACCCTCGCAGTATCATACCCGGTGTTTTTTATTGCATGTTGTAAACTGTCAATACGGTGCTGATCCTGTGCCTCTGCAACCGGCAGTAGTGTAATTAAAAACCAAATCAGGATACCAATGCTTTGCTTACAGATCATGCTTCAAAAATAACATTAAAGGGTTGAATTTTAGCACATTTAATAAAGTTTCACTTTTAACACGATTATTTCTTATTAAATTTAATCTTGCATCCGGAAAGAGCTTTTCTAAGATTCTCCACTTTCTTCTGTGGTATTTTGGTATAGCTGAGGTCGATATACTTCAATTGTTTCATATTTTCTATTCCTTCCGGCAATGATTTTAAAGATGAACAACTTTCAAGATAAAGTTTTTCCAGTTTTGGCAAACCTGTGATTTCATCCGGTAGCGATTCCAGTTCAAAATTACTGCCAAGATCAAGCACTTTCAGATTCTTTAACTGTCCAAGTCCTGCCGGTATCATAGGTATCTCGTTGATTTTAAGAACAAGTTCTTCAAGCGATGTCATGTGAAGTACTGCTTCCGGAAATTCATTCAGTATATTGTCTTTTAAATTGAGCACTTTTAATTTCTTCAATTCACCACACTCTTTTGGCAGCTTCTTCAATTTATTTCCTGTTAATATCAATGACCGGAGATGAAGCAATTTACCCATCTCAGCAGGAAGCTCTGTTAGCTGGTTATAAGAAAGCTCAAGTTGTTCAAGATTACTTAGCTGAGCAATTCCGGGTTTCGGCATGATCTTGTCCCCATCCATGATGAGCGATTTTCCCTTATCATCATATTTAAGGCTGTTCAGCACAAGACGATACACATGCCCAGGATCTTTCTGTGCAGCCTCAATGCTTTTTGCCGCATAGTTAAGGATTTCTACAAATTTCGAATGCATAATAAGAGTGAGTTCATCCTTTTCAGTTAGACCTGCATATATATCAATGCTGACACTACCCGTATTGTCTATATATGGATGATCAACCCAGATGCTGTAACTGCCTTCCTCAATATCTTTAAATATAAACTCTCCCTTATCATTACTGATAGAAAAAGCTACAGCTTGCTGATCTGCATTGTATAATATTAGCCTGATTCCCTGTATCGTCTTGCCATGTTTCAATAACTTCCCTCCCAGCCTGTGCGATCCTGATTTACTTTTTAATTTCCCCATCACTATTGAAACCGAGACAGTATCACACAAAGAAATGTCTACTGCCACGGCTGTCTGAATGATAGGGGAATCGCCATAATAGGTGTCCTGTTTGTCTTTTACTCTGCCTGCTCTCAGATAATATTTCCCCGATTTTCCTGCAAAAGAGAACACACCCTTTTCATCTGTTATGCAACTGTCCTCAACCGTAACTAAACTATCCTCTTTGTGTAATATAAGCAAGTAAACAAGCGCTCCGCCCAAAGCATCATGAGCCGCATCATGCAACTCACCTCTCAACAATGATGTAGCAACTTTGACGACAACGGTATCTCTTGCCTCACAGCCATTGCTATCTGTTACCAGCAAAGAAACCGTATCGTTCCGCATGATTGGTAATTTATCCAGTGTTGAGCCATCAGACCATAGATATTTCTGATAGCTTCCATCAACTGACAATATCGCACTGTCACCTTTGCAAATCACCTGATCTGCTCCTAGACTGATCTTTAAATCGCAGGGAGAAGTTTTCACTTGTGCGTTGATTTGTGAAACAGGAATAAACAAAAGCAATACGAAAAAAGACTTATACTTCATTTGTGATCAAATTGTTGAGCTCTTACGAACAACTGTCAAAGTTAAGGGAATTTAGCTACAAGCAAAACAAATTTAGTAATATGAGCTGTTGCTTCGTTATTCTGCATTACTCCAATCTTTTACAATGCACTCTTCCTTGTATAACAGAATGTTCAATGGAAATTCTTTTTAATGTAATAACCTGCTATAGCGCATTTTAATATGATCAATGCCATCCTCATCATAGGGGTTTCCCTCAGCAATAAATCCTAAATTCTCATAGTATTTCCTGAGTTGCAACTGGGCAGAAATACACAAAGCGGGCAAATCAAAAATGTTTATACAATAATCGATGGATTTTCTTATTAGTTCCGCTCCCAAACCACAGCCCCTGGCATAAGCTGCAACCAATATCCTGCCGATTGCAGGCTCTGTAAAAGCGGCTCCAGGTGGTAGAATGCGTGCATAAGCTAGCATGTCACCCTCCTGCTTTCTTCCCATAACATGATAAGATGCCTTGTCTTTTCCATCCAGTTCCTGGTAAAAACATTTTTGTTCAATGATAAACACGGCTATTCTCAGCTGGATAATCTTGTATTGATCTTCATTTGAAAGTTCCTGCCAGGATTTGCATTCCCATCTGAGTTCCGGTGTAGTCATACCTGTATTACGTTCATGGATTCTGTATAAATAAGATATGCTTCGACATCGGGACATCCCGCATTCCTCAAAGCTTTGGCATAATTTCGCACCTGTTCAATGTGTTTTTCATCTGTCTGCCCCGTTTTAAAATCCACTACTTCGGTATGATCCCGTTCCATCACTATCCTGTCTGGCCTGAGGATATTGCTTGATCCCGGCAGGAGCAGTTCTTTTTCGTTAAATACTCCAACGCCTTTCCTGAAAAAATACTTTATCGATTTATTTTCCATCATTTTCCGGATGGTTTTCTCCGTCTTTTCTATCAATTCAGTATTTGCAGTGGCTTCCTTTCGCATCATTGCCATCACATCGTCCACATCTTCTATGGTATGTATCAAAGACAGGGTTTGGTGAACGAGCATGCCATAATCAAGGCTGATTCCGCGCTGGTAACTAATGCCTTCTCCCCTACCCTTTACAAAGTTGATACGACCTTTCCAAGATGCTGAAGGCATGGAAGCAATCTCTGCAGGTAGTGCTTTGATCTTGCCGCCATTTTTGCTTTTTTTCCTTGCCCCTGTCTCCAGTTTCTGCGTTTCAGGATTCCAATCATGATGTTTTTCAATGATTGGAATAAAATCTTTTCCAAGTTCACTTTTTCCGGGTATATCACTGAGAATGTATAATTTCTCTGAAGGTCGCGTGCAGGCAACATACAGTAGGTTGATGTTGTCCAGATAGGTCATATCCTTCTCTTCTTCCATATCTTTCGCGTAAGGTGTTTCTTTCAGGTCATCGTTCAATCCTACCACAATGCTCTTCAGTCCTGCCAGGTATTTATCTTTATAAGCTAACCACTTCCTGTCTTTTCCCTTTCTCTTTTTCCATGAAGCATAAGGTATTATCACAGCGGGAAACCCAAGCCCCTTTGCTTTATGTATCGTCATCACCCGGACAGCATCACCGGTTTTGGGAAGTGTAATGTTTTTCACAGAGTATTTGTCATCCCATTGCTCAAGAAAAGCAGCTAATCCGAAATTAATACGCTGACAATAATCATGGGCACACTCAAGCATAGTCAGGATAAAAGTATCTGCTGATTGCATAAATCCAAGCACACGGGCAAGAGATTCAAGTAGATCTGTCAGAGGCATGGCGAGTAATTCCTTTTTATTGATTAAAATCCCATTTTCTTCCAGCAGATTTGAGACGGAAAGATCGGCTTCATCATTACAATATTTCAAGAGAGTGGTATGCAGATCAGCCTGTATGACATACTCCTTCAATAAAAGCAAAATAGCTGCACATTTCAATTCGGTATCGTCAGGATTAAGCAGTGATTTCAGCACCAGGATGGTACAATTCACCTTCCCCGATGAACTCAATTTAAGACTGTCAGCAGAAACGACAGGTATATCATGTTGCATAAGGTAAGTTGCTATTTCTGAACACTCATCATTTGTCCGACAAAGTATGGCGAGTTCCCCGGTGTTATGTCCATCTTCCAGTAATTCATGATATATTTCAAAACAACGGACAAGATGTGGATCTTCGCCTTCCGGCATATCGTTGAGTATTTCAAAGGAAACATAGCCCCCTTCCAAAATATTTTTCTGCGTATGAGATGCATATACCTTCCCCAACTCCGGAGTTAATTTTTGAGCCAACTCTCCAAACAGGAAATTATTGAATTCAACGATATTCTTTCCGGAACGGTAATTGTATTCGAGATTTATCTCCGATATGTTTTGTTCAAGTGCCTTTTCCCTCTCCATGAGCAATGCATTACTACCGGCACCCTGCACTTTCGGCAATCGGATGAATTGCTTCACATCTCCCGACCTCCACCTGTAAATCGCCTGCTTGGCATCTCCTGCAAGCATACTGAAATGAGCGCCTGCAAGGCCATCATGCACAAGAGGTAGAAGATTCTGCCATTGAAGCACGGAAGTGTCCTGAAATTCATCCACCAAAAAATGCCTGTAATGTTCACCCAGCCGTTCATATATAAAAGGAGCTGGTTCAATCTTTACTATTTCAGATATCCTTTTGTTAAACTCCGAAATATGAACCATTTTGTATTCATCTCTCAGATCAGCCAGTTTTTTGTTTAAAGTTGTCAGAACAGCCATGGCAGAAATGTTTTTTAAAATGATCTGATACGTTTTATAACGGTCACCATATTGATCGAGATAGGATAATATCTGAGAAAAGATTTCCAAAAGCTGGTCATGCACTGAATGAATCCGGTATTTCACTTCAGTGGATGCATCCTTTTTGCTCCAATCCTCTTTATCCGCATACTTCAGTAAAGTAGGAGTCGGAAATATTTTTATTCCCTTACTTAATTTCAGAAAATACACACCAATACCATTCTTCCCTCCTGCCAAATCTTCCCTGGGGATTCCCGATTCGTCCAGCAGTTGGACGGCACGTTGCCCCAAGGGCTGCAAATATTTTTCAAAACCCTGCATAAAAGCATATATAATTCCAATGTATTGATTGAATTTTTTAATGCTTATTTTTTTATTTCTATCAATGAATTCACTTGCATTTTCTTTGAAGAGATCTGCCCCTGATTTCTTCAAAGCAGAATCAACATTCCAGCTCTTTTCATCATCTACCTGCCTGATGCAATAACGGATGAGCAGAGATGTAAGTTCTTCATTCAGACCCACTTCGGCCAAAGTGCGATTGATAGCTTCATCCAGCAGAATATTTTCATCCAGTTCAACTTCAAAATGGTTTGGCAATTTGACATCCCTTGCAAAAGATCGAATAATACGCAACACGAATTTATCTATTGTACTTATTGAAAAATCATTGTAGTGATGAAGAATGTGATCCAGCACTCCGCTTGCCTTGCGGGTTAGTTCTGCTTCATCAATTTTCATGAGCTTAAGCAAATCATTTTTTAAAGCCAGTGCATTGTGGTTAAGCGGCTTCCTTCCGGAAAATGCAGCCAATGCCTGCAAGATACGCTCCTTCATTTCTCCGGTTGCCTTGTTGGTAAAAGTGATAGCCAATATATGCCTGACGTATGCAGGGTCATCACTTTTAAGCGCAATCCTGAGAAATTCCTTTGCCAGCGTATGGGTTTTGCCGGACCCTGCCGATGAACGATAAACCAGGAAATTCTTTGTACCTGTTGTCTTCAATACTTTTTCTGTTACAACTAATTATTCTGGTTGTGAAATTAAATAAATCAACAATCCAACCTTAACCTTTTTTAATATAGGATAAATATACTGTATTTACAATTGATCCAAACAAAAAATAGTTGTTTCCAAAAAAGAATCCCTGATAATTTTGATTTGGAAAGTTCTTTAATTCTACACCGGTAATTTTTTCATTTCGTTATTAAGATAAATTAATACCTACTAAGTGTAATACTCCCCGAAATTCAGACCATCGGTTAAGTTTGTGTTTTTAACTTGAAAACCGATGAAAAATAAAAAAAACAAGAAAAAATATTTCGGCATCTTTCATAACCGGTGCGGAGTGAAGGATAAAATGGTATTTCATATTACCACGATCTCAGGCGAATCAAGATCTAGGATGATATGTTATGATAGCATCCCTGAGGTACTCTTTGTCGAGATGGGTGTATATTTCAGTTGTTGTGATGGACTCATGACCCAGCATTTCCTGCACTGCACGCAAGTCAGCCCCCCCCTCAATCAGATGCGTTGCAAATGAATGGCGGAAAGTGTGTGGGCTGATGTTTTTATCAATACCAGCTTTTTCTGCCAATTGTTTAACTATATTAAAAACACGGATTCTTGAAATGCCTCCTGATAACCAATGTTCGTTTTTTGGTGGCAATCGAACCGGAACTTGAACAAACAGTATATCCCTGTACTCCGGTTTTATATTCAGATGTATGCGGACGCCTTTTAGGTAATTATCTATTTCTTTCAACGCATAAGTGCCGACCGGAACGAGTCTTTCTTTGCTACCTTTTCCCAACACTTTAATATAAGCATCATCGAAAAAAAAGTTCGATAGTCTAATATTGATCAGTTCAGACACTCGCAGACCACAACCATATAGTGTCTCAATAATCGCTTTATTACGAACTCCCGAAGGGTTTGATAAATCTATGGCATCTAATATCCGTTGGATTTCATTCACCGATAAAACAACAGGTAATTTTCTGCCAATTTTGGGGGCTTCAAGCAATTGTATGGGATTGTTTGTGATCAACTTTTCTATCATTAAATATTTATAAAACAACCTGATAGCCGATATCAACCTGGCTTGTGATCTGGTACTGAAATATATGCGGTTAAGATCAGCTATGAAGTCTTTAATATCCTGCAGACTTACAAATTCAGGTGCTATTATTTTATCCTTTCCCTGCATATAAATTCTCAACTTGTTTACATCATTCAGATAGGCGGTTACGGAGTTGGAAGTCATTGCTCTTTCCAACTGCATGTATGATTTAAATCCGTTGATGGTACTCTGCCAATCCATATTTATATTGCATTTTGATTAAGTTTGTCTCAGATGGTTTGTAAAATAAATAAAATCTTGTTAAAGTGAAATTGTTAATAATCAATGGCCCGAATCTGAATCTATTGGGCAGAAGGGAACCGGCTATTTATGGATCCATGTCTTTTTCGAATTATTATAAGGAACTCTGTCAGAGTTATCCCGAAATTGATTTTACATATTACCAGAGTAACATGGAAGGTGATATTATCAATATACTACAGGAATCTGAGCAATATGACGGAGTGATATTAAATGCGGGAGGATATACACACACCTCAGTAGCTATTGCTGACGCAATCGCTGCCATCCATTCTCCTGTTGTAGAAGTGCATATATCTAATGTTTTTTCAAGAGAAGAATACAGACGTAATTCTTTGTTAACACTGCATTGTATAGGATTGATAAGTGGGTTTGGTCTAAGTTCTTACAGACTGGCTGTTGAAAGTTTTTTATTAATTGACAGGGATAAAAAATAATAATTGCTATATTTGCCTATAACCAAAAAAAACGTTCTATGATCATTAAATTTGAAGAACTACGGCAAATTAAAGACAACCTGCCTTCAGGGAGCATGAAGGTCATTGCCGATGAACTGAATTTAAATGTGGAAACTGTTAGAAATTATTTTGGCGGTTCCAATTTTACGGAGGGAGATGTTCAAATGGTACATTTTGAAAAAGGTGTGAATGGTGGTTTTGTAAAATTAGAAGATACGAGGATTTTTGAAGTTGCAATTCGATTGCTCAAAAAAGAATTAGAAACGACTTGTTAAGGTGATTTGATATTCAGTACCTTTTTTTTGTGTTTAGTGTTCTCAGGTTTACGTTAATGTACTTAACAAGAATTTATTCCTTTTGCATTTGAGTACCTTTAAACCACAATCAAACTTTATCAAGCCTGGCAAAACAGTAATTTCTGAAAAAGAAATTGCTAAACAATTGATGATCCTGAAGAACGGGGTTGGCAAAACAAGAATAATACGCCCTTGTGTTGTTGGAGATGGAATAAAACAGTTTTCTTCAGCAGAGTTTGAAAAATATGTTAATCTCTTCGATGAAAATGTTGCGGATTTTCATCTGCTTAAGTTTATTCCTGCTTCAGGTGCTGCATCGCGTATGTTCAACGCATTGAGAGATATACACTCTGAGCAAAGAAGGATATTTTTAGAAAACATACACCACTTTGCTTTTGCCTCATTATTTAAGGAAAGGATTGAGAATGAAAATGAACTGATTTCGTATCTTCTGGATGAACATGGTCTTGATTTTTTAAACATACCAAAAGGTATGATTCCATTTCATAAATATAAGAATGGATATAGAACAGCTTTTGGTGAACACATGGCAGAAACCATACTATGGTCAGAAGAAGGGTGTTCTATTGAAATTCATTTCACTGTTTCGGAATCACATCAACCGGCTGTAGAGAAACATATCAACGAAATAAAAGAGAATATAGCTAATGACAGAAATATTCCTGTTTCATATTCGGTTCAACAGCACGCTACTGATACCATCTCCATTGATGTAGATGATAAACTGGTGAAGGATAAAACCGGAGCAGTTCTTATGAGACCATCAGGACATGGCGCTTTACTGAAAAATCTTAATGAATTGGATGCTGACTTGATTTTTATTAAAAACATAGACAACGTGCAGCCTGACAGAATAAAAAGTCAGATGCTCAAATGGAAAAAAGCCCTGGCAGGATATTTAATCGAATTAAAATTACAACAAAAAGTTGAGAAACCGCTTAGAGTATGTGGAATGGTAAGGAACCAGGCTGAACCAGGAGGAGGTCCTTTCTGGGTTGATAATGGAAAAGGGGAGTCTTTACAGATAGTAGAAAAAGCTCAGATAGATCTATCAGACAGGAAACAGGAAAAACTATTCAACTCAGCAACTCATTTCAATCCGGTAGATATCGTCTGTTCGTTTAAACGAAGTGATGGCACCTTATTTAATCTTTCTGATTATTGCGATGAAGATGCCTGTATTATCACTGAAAAATATTATCAGGGTCAGCCGATCAGAACACTGGAACGACCCGGTCTATGGAATGGAGGAATGGCAGGATGGCAAACCTTTTTTGTAGAAGTTCCCCTACTGACCTTTACTCCTGTAAAAATGGTGAATGACTTATTGAGACCTGAACATCAGAACTTTTAACGTGACATTTTATAAATCAAGTGCCTTAATGTATCCATCGGTTTTTACTTCCAGCTTTTTCAATAGGGTAAGATATTCTTCTTTACTTCTGAGGGTTTCCTTAAGACTGAAATAAAATTTAATCTTTGGCTCTGTTCCTGATGGTCTTGCTGTGATTAGCGTATTGTCAGCTAACCTGAACTGTATCACGTTTGAAGTTGGCAAACCGGTATCATTCTGAAGATAATCAATACATTCAACAACTTCTATGCCCCCGATTCTTTCAGGGCTGTTATACCTGTATCCATCCATCATGTTCTGTATTATTATCTTTCCTTCCGCACCTTTTTTTGTCAAAGAAACCAGGCGATCATAGTAAAATCCAAATCTTTTGTAAATGTGCAGGAGTAGTTCGTAAATTCCACCATATTCTTCTTTCGCTTTGTCGGCACATTTTGCTAAAATCATCGCAGAAGTAACAGCGTCCTTATCACGTACATAATCCCCTGCCATAAATCCACAGCTCTCTTCACCACCGCCAATAAAACGTCTGTTGCCTTTCTGTCTTATTATTTCAGCTATATTTTTAAATCCTGTCAACGTTCTGAAACAATCAACTCCATAATGTTTCGCAATGGAGTCAACCAGTTCAGTTGTTACAATAGTAGTGGCAACATAGGAATCCTTTAAGGAACGGCCAGAGGATATTTCCTTTTCGAGCAGATAGTATGTTTGCAATGCAACAGCCTGGTTCCCATTTAGGAGAGTCATACCCCCATCAGGATTTCGGTAAGCGCTACCTACCCGGTCTGCATCAGGGTCAGTACCGATTACAAGGTCTGCTTTTGATTTAACAGCTCTATTAATTGCCAACTGCAATGCATTAGGTTCTTCAGGATTTGGATAATCAACAGTAGGAAAATTGCCATCAGGTTGTGATTGTTCCTCAACGATCTGAACATGATTGAACCCGTTCATTTTAAAAGCTTTAGGCAACAACTTGATACCGGTTCCGTGTAAAGGAGTATAGACAATATTAAGCGAGCTGTTTTTCTTTTCTCCAATCAAATCTTTTACACAAGAGAGAAATTCATTGTCTGTTTCAATACCGATATGCTTAATTCTTCCGCCAGGTTCTCCACTTTTAACGTCCTTGATACTGCCTATTTTATTTATCTCTTCTAAGATACCTTTGTCATGAGGTTCCACAATCTGACTGCCATCTTCCCAATACACTTTATAACCGTTATATTCAGGAGGATTATGAGATGCAGTTATGACGATTCCGCTATGACAATTCAAATGGCGAACAGCAAAAGACAATTCTGGTGTTGGCCTGATGTCATCAAACAGGAACACTTTGATGCCGTTTGAAGAAAGAACTTCGGCAGTTTTTTTGGCGAATTTGCTGCTGTTGTTCCTCGAATCAAATGCAACAGCAATTCTAATTTCTTTATTTTTATAATATTTTTTCAGATAATTCGCAAGTCCCTGCGTGGCGATAGCAACCGTATATATATTCATCCTGTTTGTACCGGCTCCCATTATACCACGAAGACCGCCAGTGCCAAATTCCAGTTTTTTATAAAAAGCATCATACAATTGCTTTAGATCATTTTCAAGTAATTGAGATACTTCATCCCTGGTCGTTTTATCATAAGCTTCGCTAAGCCACGTTTCAGCAATATTAATTACATCTTCATTCATTGGTTGCAATTAGGAAATGAGTTGAGAAATGGTTGTGAACATCAATATTTTCTGTCCTTTTAATTCTGTTACGAAGTTACAAATCTTTTGTCGGACATTTTGTATTTTCCGGGTTACGACATAGACGAGGAGTTGCCCCACCCACACGCCCGGCAGCACCGCACTCTGGTCTACCACCCTTTTCCATCGCTTTTTTGCGTACCCCGATGACGGGTGCGCTTGCCGGAATATTGAAAGTAAATTTTTTCAAAAAAGAAGGATTCCCGATATCGGGGCAGGTTGTGCATCAGTCAGCGCTGTTAGTGGCCAGCTTTTTTTAGTCTAAACTTCGTTCAGATGTCCTGTCATAGCCGAAATTTCATCAATATACTTCTGATTAAGAGGTTTATTTAGAAAACAAAGAATATAAGGGTTATCGTTTGATTTCAATGCATCATTCGGATTGATTGACGTGGATAGCATTACTATATTAATTTTATTCCTAAAATCAGCAGGTAATTCTGCAAATTTCTCAACAAATTGAAACCCGTCCATAATAGGCATATTAATATCTAAAAATATTACCCCTGGTATCAAGTGTTCCGGAATACTGTCGTAGTTTCTTACCAGGTTGTTTAAAAACTCAAGTGCACTTTTACTGCTTGTATGAACAAAAACACTTTCAGCAAAACCACAACCTTCCAGCATTTTTTGATTAATAAAATTATCAATCTCATTGTCATCAACAAGCATGACAGATTTAAAAATAGTTTTAGGTTTTTTGGTCATCTTTGTTTTACTTTTTATAGTTATTAATTTGGTAATAATATTTTGAATTTACAACCATTGACTTCATTCCTTAAAAGTTGAATATCACCACTTAATTTCTCAATATTTTTCTTGACAATATACAAACCCAGACCTGTTCCTTCAGAGGTTTCATTACCTCTGTAAAACATGTCAAATATTTTGTCTTTTATTTCATCTGAAATTCCCTGTCCATTGTCTTCAACATCTATTTTAATTCCATTGTTTTTTTCAGATTCGTCTACTGTAACCTTCACCCATTTATTCGCTTCCTCCGGGTTTTGATATTTCATGGCATTAACAATCAGATTTTGTAAAGTGGAAGTTAGTATTTCCCTGTCGCTAAAAATCTTCCTTTTAATGTTTGTATTATTTTCAAATTTTATATTCTCAGCATAATCGGCATAAGAAAGGCTTTGGTATATTTCATCTATTAGTTCTTTTATATTTAATTCTTCAAGATGAATTGTTGCATTTGCACCTCTCGAAATGGATAATAATTCATCGAGTATATTATTGAGACGAGCAATACTGGAATGCATCATTCTAAAATATTCTTTAGATCCCTCATCTTTCATACTGTCAATTCCCAGACTGGCCAGTCCTGATATAGATGCCAGAGGACCTTTCAGATCATGTGATGCTTTGTAAATAAAAGTATTTAGTTCTTTATTTAGTGATTCAAGTTTTTTATGAGCCCTGACCCTACCTGTAACATCTTCAAAAACAGCGATATAGTATCCATTATCACCTTGTTCGATATAAGTAAACATGCTATTTACATAAATGACATGTCCCTTTTTATGCACAAATGATTTTGAATACTGGAAGTTCCTTTTAATGGATGCTTTCATAAATCTTTCCTGCATGTCTTTTATTAAAGCAAGATCAGAAGGATCAGATAAGTTAAATAGAGAAATTTCAAGCATTTTGTCGTGTGAATATCCAAATATTTCACACATTTTCTCGTTAACCATTTTGAAATTACATTCTGAATCCATTTTTGCAATTCCCACAGGAGCCTGTTCATAAATAACCCTCATCAACTGTTCATTTTCAACAAGCTCTTCCCTGGCTACTAATTCAGTTATGGCCAGACTTAATTGTCCCGATAATTCAGAAATGACTTCAATTTGTTCCGTAGTAAATTTCCTCTTTCTGACAGAATCAAGAATCAGTATTCCAATCAATGTTGATTTATATATCAGAGGCTGAACTAAATATGAACATTGACCGTTTTTTAAAATCATTTGATCAGCATCAGATAATTCTACACATTCAGAAAGATCTTTCACACAACATGAACGGTCTTGTTTCAATTCATCAATGCACTTAAGGGATGAAAGAGGTAATTGCATACCTGGTTTTATCTGATAATAGCGTTTAGCTCTGCTATTAACTGAAATAAAATGAAGTTTTTCTTCAGATTTATCAATAAGAGCAATGCATGAATGATCATGATAAATATCTGTTTCACCAAGTATGGATAATGTATTTGTACACAATTCTTCCACTGTGGCGGCATTTTGAATCACCTTATCAATTTTATGCAGTAATTCCAGTTTATTGGTGGCTTTCAACAGAGCTTTTTGGGTATGCTCATTCTTTATCTCATCTTTATTAGTATTCAAAAAATTACTTAATAATCTTATGAATTCTGTTGCTGATTCCTTATCATGAACCATTACTATTGAAGCTTTTGGAGCATTATCAATAACCAGTTTCCAATGTTTTTCAGAAACTCCTCCTGAAATATTTGCTAATAGTACAAGCTCAGGCTTATTGGAATATAGCATTCTTTTCAATTGTGTGATCTTAGGTATTGCAGGAGTGATTTCAAGTATCTGACAATTCAAGTCATATAAATCAATCATATCCTGAATTTCAGATTTTTCATCCGCTATTATTAAAGAAAATTTCTGCTTCATAATATTTTTTGCAATAACAAAAATAATGGATTGGAAAATAACATTATTAATGGTATTTAATCTTTAAAAAACAAATCTAAACCTTACAGATGTAATAAATTTCCAGGATATGTTGAATTTCAGGATCATAAACAGGGGATAATTCTGTTTTTGCTATGTAAGTTTTCTATATTATGACAGATAATATAATACGTTAAGCGTGAGATGGCATCATTCTGAGAATGATTATTCAATCCAATCAGCCATAAATAAATTGGTTTCGTGAGTACCATGATTATTTCGATTAGACGAAAAAATCAATTTCGACCCATCAGGAGAGAAAACCGGAAAAGCATCAAAAACTCCATCCCATGTAATCTGTTCAAGATCAGAACCATCTATGTTGATCAAAAACAAATTAAATGGGAATCCTTTTTCATTGGCATGATTGGAAGAAAAAATCACTTTTTGTCCTGAAGGATGAAAAAATGGTGCCCAATTCGCACCTCCAAGATGCGTAATTTGTTGTAACCCACTGCCATCCACATTGCAAATAAATAGCTCCATAGCAACCGGCTCAACCAGTCCTTCTGAGAGCAATTGCTTGTAGTCTTCAATTTCTTCATCCGTTTCAGGTCTGGAGGCACGAAATATCAGTTTATTACCATCAGGAGAAAAGAACGCTCCACCGTCATAACCGAGAACATCAGTAATCTGCTTGATATCGCTCCCATCAATGTTCATGGTAAATAACTCCAGATCTCCAGACCTGGTAGAAGTAAACACAATTTTATCACCTGTTGGAGAAACAGTAGCCTCTGCATCATAACCCGGGGAATCGGTCAATCTGCTGATAATTTCTCCATTAAGATTAGCAATAAAAATATCATAATCAGCATATACCGGCCAGATATATTTACCATCCTCGCGTTTTTCCGGTTTAGGAGGACAAGAATCAGAACCCAAGTGAGTGGAAGCATATAAAATTGTAGAATCTCCTGGCAAATAGTATGCACAGGTGGTACGTCCTAATCCGGTACTGATCCTTTTTGGAACATCCGATTTAAAAACCACACCGGTATCTGCAATAAATATCTGATCACAAGCAGCATCCCAAACATTATTTGTAGCCTGGAAAACAAAACCGGAGCCATCAAATTTCCAATATGCTTCAGCATTATCCCCTCCAAAAGTAATCTGGCGAACATTCTTCAGATGCTTTTCCTCATCATAATGAGTAGTAAAACTCTTTGTAGCTCCTGTTTTTTGATCAACCTCTGTTGTTTGTTGTCCTTCTTTTTCAGAATTAACACATGAGTATAATGAACACGTAATAATAAAGGCCGCAAGACTATATTTCATCAAATTATTAATTAGAAGCGCAAATATAATATTTATTGGACCCTTTGATGAGAAACTCAAAGTTCGCATATATTCCGGTGAATATTAAACTGTTCATATTTCTGATTTGATTCCAGAAAAATAATTCTTTATTTTACACTCAAATTAAATTATGCCATACAAGGAGAAAGATACGGTTAAACTATTTTATTCCATCGGGGAAGTTTCTAAGACCATGCAGGTCACCCCATCTTTGATCCGTTTCTGGGAAAAAGAATTTGACATCATCAAACCCTCAAAGAATAAAAAAGGAAACAGGATGTTCACACAAAATGACGTGGACAATCTGAAATTAATTTATCATCTTGTTAAAGAGAGAGGATATACTCTGAAAGGAGCTAAAATAAAATTAAAAACCAAATATTCTGAAACAAAAAATACAGCAGAAATTGTACAATCCCTCAATAAAATAAAAGAATTCCTGATCGAAGTAAAAAATCAGCTACCCTAAACACAAAGTGTCCGGTTAATAATAAATCTTTTCCCTGAGATAATTTCGCACATAATCCCTGATCCCATCCTCTAATGATGAAAATGTGCAAGTGTATCCTGCATTTTTCAATTTACTGATTTCTGCTTGTGTAAAATACTGATACTTATCCCTGATATCCGCAGGAGTTTCTATAAATTCTATCGCTTCTTTCATATCCATAGCATCGAAGACAGCTGAAGCCAGATCTGAAAAACTCCGTGCCTGACCGTTCCCGATATTGTAGATGCCCGGATGTTTTCTTTTTATCATCATGCGAAAACAGGTGTCAACAACATCTTTGACATAAATAAAATCCCTTTTCTGATCACCATCCCTATAAAGAGGATTGTGAGATCGGAATAATATTACTTTTCCGAACTCCTTAATCTGTTGAAACGCATGATAAATCACAGAAGACATTCTTCCTTTATGGTATTCATTCGGGCCATAAACATTAAAAAATTTGAGTCCTGCCCAGTAATATGGTTTTTTATCTGATTCAATTGCCCATAGATCAAATTCCTGTTTTGATCTCCCGTAAGCGTTCAGAGGTTTGAGATTTGCAATCAAGTCATGATCATCATGATATCCATTTGATCCGTCACCGTATGTGGCAGCAGAAGAAGCATAAACCAATGGAAGAGCGAATTCAGCACAAATTTGCCAAACTTGTTTAGAGTAATTTAGGTTGAGTTCATTGAAAACAGTAATATCTGTCTCGGTTGTGTCTGTACGGGCTCCTAAGTGGAAAACAAACTCAACCAATTTGTGATTTTCTTTTAACCATCTGACAAAATCTCCTCTTTCAACCAAAGCACTATAGTGCTTGCCCTCCCAATTTTCTCTCTTATCTTTCCTGGAGAAATCATCTACAATGACCAAATCGTAGAATCTCTCTTCGTTGAGTTTTGTTATCAGACAACTACCGATAAATCCTGCTGCTCCTGTTACAACAATCATGAATCAATGAATATTTTAATTTGTAATTCTGAAGGATTTCCATTCTTCGGGTTCATATTTAAGAAATTATAAATTGCATTTTTCCCTTTATTGCCCAAAGCTACCGAATAATTGTTCACATACAAAGCGATGTGCTTTCGCATAACATCATCATCCATTGTATTTGCGTTACCGGTAACAAATGCAGAAAGCCCATCATTGCAGCTCATTGCAAACAAAATACTTTGGCGAATTAAATCATTCACTTCTTTCTTTACTGACATCGGCAGATCGCGTTGTATTGCAATACCTCCAAGAGGTATCGGCAGATCTGTTGCAGATTCCCAGTATTGTCCTAAATCCACTATTTTTTTCAATCCTTTTGTTTCATAGGTAAACCTGCTTTCATGTATGATGAGACCGATGTCTAACTTACCACAGGCAACAGCATCTTCAATTTCTGAAAACAACAGCTCTCTCTTGTTTCTTAGCTGTGGGAATACTACTGTCAAAAGCCTGTTTGCTGTTGTGTTTTTACCAGGAATAGCAACAGAATATGCTGAAACATCCGACATATTGAAATTCATCTCTTTTTTGCATACCAATAAAGGGCCACAATTATTTCCCAAAGCACTTCCGCTCGTCAATAACTGATAGTTCTTACAGATTTGAGGATAAAGAGCATAACTGATCTTAATGATATCTGCTTCTTTCCTAAGGGCTGTAAGATTCAATTGTTCAATGTCAGCAATTAATGCTTCAAATTCCAAATCTGCAACATCTATCTTCCTGTTGATCAAAGCATCAAACATAAAAGTATCATTCGGGCAGGGAGAGAATCCAAATTTTAATCTCATTGCTGCTTAATTTCGTCTAACATCATATTTGCAAAATCGCTAAGTGTTTTGACAGCAAGCTTCATATCCCATTCCTGCAAATCTCTTCTTTTGACATAATTCGAAACTGTCCTGATTTGTGCGCATGCAATATCTAAGTCCTTACACGCAAATAGGAAAGCAGCTCCTTCCATTGTCTCAAGCACAGGGTCATACAACTTTTTTAGTTTATTCACACTTGCTTGCTGCCCGTGTACAGTGTTTACTGTTATGCTCTTTACTTGTTTCAAATTCAAAACTGCTTGGATATTAGCGACATTCCTGTTGTGAAGCCATGATTTTTCAAAAAGCAGTTCAGGATAAATTCCAATATTCATTTCAGCAGCAGGTATAAAATGATCTTTCTCCTCAACACCCAGTTCTGCAATACAATCTGATGAAACGTGCAGTACACTTCCCGGTGGATAATCTTTTGAAAAACTCCCGGCTATTCCTAATTGAAAAGCCATGTTGTAAGAGCGGTTCAGCATTTTGCCAAGATAATATGCAGTTGACAGCATACCTATCCCACTGATAAGAATATCCATATCAACAGACCCGTCTTTTACATTAATAAGCTTTCCAACAGATAAATCGTCTATTCCGAAACTGCCAAGCAAAGGTTTGATCTCTAAGGTTGTCGGAGACGTAAGAATAATCCTCATAAAGACAAATGTATTCAAATTCCCGTATATTTGGCGATCAATCATATCGAATATGATCTATTTGACAAGGCGGGAGCGATTCAGTGCAGCTCATAAGTTGTGGAATGTGCAATGGACGAATGATAAAAACCTGGAAGCTTTCGGCAAATGTTCCAATCCTAACTGGCATGGTCATAATTACCAGCTATTTGTAACTGTTAAAGGCATTCAGGACAAAGAAACCGGTTTCGTGATGAACCTGAAAACATTAAGTGAGTTAATAAAAAAATTCGTCATTGATGAAATAGACCATAAAAACATAGATACCGATACTGATATCCTTAAAGGAAAAATATCTACAACAGAAAATATTGCAGTAGCTATCTGGGAAAGGCTGGCTCAACCAGTTGCCAACAGTGGTGTGATTCTTCATTGCGTTAAATTAAGTGAAACTGAAAACAATACTGTAGAATATTATGGTGAAACTAACCTATAGAATAGAATTATTATGACACGGAAAGAAAATAATGAGAAGGGAATAAAGAAAGGATACATTAAGTCTGAACATTTCAATACGAATCTGATTGATAAAATTGCATTTCATTACAAAGAAATACTGAAACTGATGGGAGAAGATCCGAAACGGCAAGGGTTAGAGGATACACCTGTCAGGGTATCAAAAGCAATGCAGTTCCTGACACACGGATACGATCTGGATCCTTCAGCAATTTTGAATTCTGCACGTTTTAAGGAGAATCATAAACATATGGTGATTATTAAAGACATCGAAATATATTCTTTGTGTGAGCATCACTTGTTACCATTTATTGGAAAAGCCCATGTGGCATATATTCCAAATGGTTATATAGTCGGATTAAGCAAAATCCCGAGAGTGGTTGATGCATTTGCCAGGCGACTTCAGGTGCAGGAACGCCTCACCGATCAGATCAAGGATTGTATAAATATGGCTCTCAAACCTCTAGGCGTGGCTGTTGTTCTGGAAGCTCAACATCTTTGCATGCAGATGCGCGGAATTCAGAAACAAAACTCAATAGCTACCACTTCCAGCTTCACCGGTGCGTTTGAACGTGAGAAGACAAGAGAGGAATTTATTCACCTGATATCTGCCAAACTGCAATAAGAAAACAAGATATGAAAGCATATTTATTTCCAGGACAAGGTGCTCAATTTCCAGGTATGGCAAATGAGTTGTATGAAAAATATACCCTGGCAAAAGAAATGTTTGAGCAAGCCAACGAAATTCTAGGTTTTCCTATTTCTGATGTGATGTTCAACGGGACAGAAGAGGACCTGCGACAAACGAAAGTTACACAACCAGCCATTTTTCTTCATTCAGTAATACTTGCTTCTGTTATGGGTGATAATTTTATGCCGGATATGGTGGCAGGACATTCACTTGGAGAATTTTCAGCGCTTACAGCAGTGGGATGCATCAGTTATAAAGATGGTTTATTGCTGGTCAGTGCCCGTGCAGATGCAATGCAAAAAGCATGTGAAGCAGAACCGTCAACCATGGCTGCCATACTTGGAATGGATGATAATGAGGTGGAAAAGATTTGCAAAGATATAGATGGTGTGGTTGTACCGGCCAATTATAATTCACCGGGACAGTTGGTGATTTCCGGTAGTGTTGATGCTATCAAAATTGCCTGTGAAATGCTGAAATCTGCCGGTGCACTGAGAGCGATTCAATTGCAGGTAGGTGGCGCTTTTCATTCTTCGCTGATGGAGCCGGCACGTATTGAGCTTGAACAAGCGATCAACAATACTTCAATCAAAGAACCGATTTGCCCTATATATCAAAATGTATGTGCCGGTCCGGAAACCGATCCTGGCAGGATAAAACAAAACCTGGTAAAACAATTGACATCTCCTGTTCTTTGGACTCAAACCATGAGAAATATGATTGCTGATG
Organism: uncultured Flavobacteriales bacterium; assembly: GCA_964619305.1. GTDB lineage: Bacteria > Bacteroidota > Bacteroidia > Flavobacteriales_H > CAZUDW01 > CAZUDW01. The sequence continues at coordinate 4,257 of CAZUDW010000027.1, read as the reverse complement.
GTGCAACAGAATTTACAGAGGTCGGTCCGGGCAGAGTATTGCAGGGACTGGTGAAGAAGGTTAACCGTACACTGGTTGCTTACAGTGCCACGATATGAACAATTTATTTTCAAGTTTAGAAGAATGCATAAAACCTTATGCAATTTGCTATAGTTACATGCTTTCTGAGCATAGTGACAGGATTCTGCTAATTCCTATATTTGCGTGAATATAAGACCTCATTCTGTATGACAGAATCCAGCGAAAAGGAAGAAGATTTTATTGAAGAAGAGCCTTTTAATCTTCGCCATTTTGTATTAAAATACCTGCATTACTGGTATTATTTTGCAATTTCCATCCCTATCGCCTTAGTGATTGCTCATTATACCTACAGGTATTCTACACCCGTTTACAGGATTAAAAGTACAATGCTAATCAAAAACGAATCGTCATCTTCTCTTGGGAAGGAGAAAGTATTGAAAGAACTGGATCTGGCACCTTCCGGAAGACCAATTGAGAACGAGATCGAAATGCTCAAATCAAGGCATCTACACGAAAAAAGCGTTTCAGCCCTGGAATTTGGTATAGAATATTTCCTGGTAGGCGACCTGAAAACGACTGAAATGTACCATTCTTGTCCATTCACCATCATTCAGGACACCATGTATGATAACGCTTTCTTTGCTCAGGATATCATAGTTGAGTTTCAAAACAGCAGTCGTTTCAGATTATCCTATGAACTGAACGACCACAGAAAATCGTTTGATTACGAAACAGGGAAGAAGATCAGCAATGAACTTGGATTGTTTACAGTGATATGGAACAAAGGCTTTGGCACGGAAAAGTTCGACAATCCAGATTATGACAGGAAGACATACCAGTTAAAATTCAGAGATCCCGTTGCTCTGGTCAATTATTACATGGCTGCATTGCAGGTTGCATCTCCCAATGCCAACGCTTCCATGCTGGAGTTGAGTCTTGAACACACTGTTCCTGACAAAGGAGTCGATTATCTGAATACTTTGATGAATGTTTATATTAAAAATGATATTGAGCAAAAAAACCAGATGGCCAGGAATACGCTTAAGTTTATTGATGATCAGATTGACCTGATCTCATCGGATATCGTTAAAATTGAAAGGGAATTAGCTTCCTATAAATCACAGCAAGGCGTTACCGACATTGGAGCTAAAGCTGCCAATATCATGGAGAATATCCGCAATATGGACTATCAATTATCACAAACAGATATCAAATTAGGATTCGTGGATTATCTGGAGAACTACATCAAACAAGGCAATGATCTGAATAAGGTTGCACCTGCTTCTATTGGTCTTGACGACCAGTTGCTTATAAGGCTGATAAACCGTGTAAGCGATTTGGAAGAAGAAAAGAGAAACTACAGCAACACGCTTGAGAAAGACAACCCTACACTGAATATACTGAATCAAAAGATCAGGGATGCATACAGCGAACTGTCAGAAAATATCAAAAGTATCAGAAACGGGTTGGTTGCATCCCGTCAAAAGACGTTGCAGGAACTGGCAAGGTTTGAGTCACAGATAAAAACCATCCCCGGTGTCCAGAAAGATATACTGGCTATAAACAGACAGTTTGAAGTCAAGGAAGGTTTGTATGAGTTCCTGCTTGAAAAACGTGCTGAAACTCAAATCGCCTTAGCGTCTTCCGTATCGGATAACATCATTGTTGATGAAGCAAGACCTACGCTCAAACCAATAAAGCCTGTAAAGAGCAAAATCAATGCCATTGCTTTACTGATAAGCATTTTATTTCCCATCCTCCTGATCTATCTTAAAGAAATTCTCAACGATAAAATAACCGACCTGGATAGCCTGGAAAAACTGAAACGCCTTCCTTTAATAGGAATCATTCCTTTTAATGAAGAATCAGGTAACCTTGTTATAAAAGAAAGGCCACAGTCTGTTATTTCAGAATCATTCCGCACTCTTAGAACCAACCTGCAATATCTTGCAATTGATGATCTGAAAGTTATGCTGATCACTTCTTCCATTGGAACTGAAGGAAAGACATTCAGCGCCATGAACCTCGCATCTGTATTTGCGATCTCCGGGAAAAAAACAATTCTGATAGGAGTCGATCTGCGCAAACCAAAAATTATCGATGATTTCGGTTTACAAAACAACATCGGCCTTAGCAATTACCTTGCCGGCACTTTAGGTAGTGAAGATATCATACAAAACTCAGGAGTGGATTCTTATCTTGATGTAATTCCATCAGGGCCTATACCTCCTAACCCCTCTGAACTTATCATGAGCAAACGGATGGATGAACTGATCGAAACCCTCAGGAAAAAATATGATTACATCATCTTAGACAGCCCACCCGTAGGATTGGTTACTGACGGATTCCTGCTTGCCAGACATGCAGATGTGACATTGTTCGTAGTTCGTCAGGATGTTACCCGAAAACAGCACATCAGGCACATCAATCAGATGTATGCCGATAACAAATTCAACAAACCGGGCATTCTATTCAATGCAGTAAAGACCCATGGTATCAACTATGCCTACAATTACGGCTATGGTTATGGATATGGTTATTATGGCAGTGATCGTAAAAATGGCATTGCTGCCAGATTGAAGAAGATGTTCAGGGCATGATAAAGGATTTGATCTCCTTTATCAACAAAGGTACTCCAAGAGGAGTGCGTGCAAGAAAAAACATCATTGCTTCTGTTCTGATCAAAGGATTAAGCGTCCTCATCAGCCTGGCACTCGTTCCTCTCATCATCCGTTATCTCGATACCACGCGTTACGGTATCTGGATTACACTTACCTACATGGTGAGTTGGCTTGGCCTGTTTGATATCGGTCTGGGACATGGGCTACGTAACCGTCTGGCGGAAGCTCTTGCACATGGAGACAAATTATTGGCAAGAAGCTACCTGAGCACTACTTATGCATTGTTAATGATGATCATCACCTTTATTTACTTCATATTTCTGCCACTCTATCATTTTATCAACTGGGGGGAATTGCTGAATGCTCCCGTTGAAATGCAGCAGGAAGTTGCAAGCCTGGTGTTGATCGTATTTACTCTTTTTTGCGTTCAGTTCATTGTCCGCCTAATAGGAATGGTGCTCACAGCAGATCAGCATCCGGCAATCAACAGCCTGATCAATGCAGGTGGAAATCTGCTCACTTTGCTGGGCGTGTTGGGTTTGTTGTTTTTCAGCCAGCGATCACTTATTCGCCTTGGAACTACATACAGCGTTCTTACTTTGATAGTTCCACTATCGGCAAGCATATTGCTTTTCAGGACAAAATACAAACATTTATCTCCTGCCCCCCGATTTGTAAACTTCCGTCATACCCCTGCACTGATGGGTATCGGATGGAAGTTCTTTGTCATCCAGATCACAACAATAATTGTTTTTTCAACCGATCAGATAATCATAACGAGGCTTTTCGGGCCGAAGGAGGTAACTCCTTATCATGTGGCTTTTAAATATTTTAATATACTCGTTGTGGGTTTCGGCATTCTTACAGGCCCCTACTGGTCTGCCTTTACAGAAGCATGGGTAAAAAAAGACATACAGTGGATAAAAAACACCACACGCAACCTGCTTCGCATTTGGTTTTCAGTGGTACTCATCGCGGTGCTTATGTTGCTGCTATCAACTCCTGTTTACAGGATTTGGGTTGGAGAAAAAGTAAAAATCTCCTTTTATCTCTCGGCAGTAATGGCCGCATTCACCCTCATCTCCACATGGAACATGATATTCGTAAATTTCATCAACGGGGTATCGAAGATCAGGATACAACTCATCATAGCCATATTTGCAGGGGTGATCAATATCCCCGTTTCGGTTTATCTGGCGCGTGATCTTTCTCTCGGCATTGCCGGGGTGATGCTTGGAACCTGCCTGTCCCTGCTGCCGGATATCTTCATCACACCCATACAGTATTTTAAAATCATACAGGGAAAAGCAAAAGGGATATGGAACAGATAAGAAGGGAAAAAAAGCTATATCCTAAACTACATATGATTTAAAGGTAAACTCTACAGAACTTTTGAACAATAGGACAATTGAACATCAGTTAACAAGAAAAAATTCATTGCTTTTAACTTTTTACCCGGCTGTTTTGTCTTTTGCTCTCCTTCCTGTTAATATAATGGTATTTCCCCATGCTTTGCTTTTAATTTTTTATAAATGACCTCTCCCATACCGCAGCTAAATATTTCGCTTAGGTTAGCGAAGCATTCTTCCATGAGAATAATGTACTAAATGATATC
>CAZUDW010000026.1:7705-28005 GCA_964619305.1 uncultured Flavobacteriales bacterium | reverse complement strand
ATTTTTTGTCCTGAATGAGATCAGGCAGGTAGCATCAGAAAAATAAATACATTATTCAATTATTTTCTCAGGCATCCAGATTATATACTGAAGATATTTTAATAATCAAAATAAAAAAATAAATAAATATATTAAAACATAAATAAATATTGTAAAAGAGCTATAATATTTTATAAACAATATATAATATTAGTAATAAAATCCCGTTAATACCGGGAAAACAGGAATCTGATGCGGGTAATATTATATATATTGATCATTTGTATGCTGAGTGGAACTTTGCCCAGCGAACGGCAGGCCATTGAATCCTCTGGGGTATTTTCAGAAGATATACAGCGTGGAGCAGACAATTACAGGGTGTTTTTTGGAGACGATTATGAGGATGCCATATCATTTATTAATGAGTATGACGTTGCATTTAACCGGTTAAGCAGCCACAATAAGGATCAATTGATGTTGAAAGCCATCGTATTTCCCGAGTTGATACGGTATTCAATATTCAAAGATTTTTTCGAGACAGAAGCACTGGAAGCATTTTATGTAAGCTATGGTTCATCTGTTGCGGATTTTTCAATAGGGAGATTCCAGATGAAACCTTCGTTTGTGGAGGGGCTTGAGTGTTATGTGAGAGATTCAGAATCTCTTTGGGGCAGATATGGCTATATAGCTGTTTTTAACGATACCTGTCCATCAGCCATAAGAGGAGAGCGGTTGAACAGGATGCGTAGTCAGGATTGGCAGATGCGCTATTTGTCGTGTTTCTATGACATCACCAAAGAAAGATTTCCGGCTATTAATTTTCAGGACAGGGTAGAGAAACTGCGGTTTTTTGCCACTGCCTATAATTGCGGGTTTAATTGTTCGGAGCAGGAGATCAGGCGGTTTACGTATGCCAGGACATTCCCTTACGGAACGCATTATACAGGAGATCAATTTGTTTACAGCGATATATCGGTCAATTATTTTACTAACCATTTAAAACACAGGAGCTATGAAGACAAAAATGATTAAACAGGTGGGAAAGGTCGTTGCTTTTGCAATAACTGCATGCTTTCTTGCGGGGTGTACAGCACCCGAAAAACAAACCACATTTGAAAGTGCAATTAAACCACCATTTTGGGAACTGACACCGGCATTTACGGATTACACACTCGATGCCGGTGCGGGAGATACGATCCGTACAGTTTCCGGATCGAGAATAATCATACCACCCGGTGCGTTGGTGGATGCTTTTGGGAAAGTGGTCAGCGGTGATGTAACCTTGAGTTTTCGTGAGTATCATAATGCGCTTGATGTTTTTCTTTCCGGCATACCCATGGATTATACATGTCAGGGAGAGAATCGCAACTTTCAGACTGCCGGTATGTTTGAGATCAGAGCGAAGCAGAATGATCGTAAGTTGCAGCTTGCCGGAGGGAAACAGATAGAGGTAGGACTTGTTTCAACAACTGGCGATCCGGGTTATAATGTTTTTAGCTTTGATGAGAGCAGAAATGAATGGGTGTTTCTTGATTATTCACAACCGGTTGTCAACCCGGAAAAAGAAGCGATTAAAAAAAGAATTAACTCGATGAAATCGGTCTGCAAAGTACCTTTTGATAATGATTTTTTTGTGCTGAACTACGGCTCTTTTCTCGATGTCTATTTAAACTTTGACAGACAAAAAATATGGAGGAATCTGGACAATCCTGTATATAAAAACAAGGCAAAAAAGTATGGACTGAAGATGTATGACCTAATAAACGGAGGTAATGTGTTCTATAAAGGCAAAGAATACCCGGCACAGTCGATGGTGTGGAAAAACCTCTCCGGGAGGGATTTTCCCAGATACCAGAAAGGTAATCACTGTGAAGTGCGACAAATCAAGGGCAATGTATATAGCATTACCCATTACTATTGGTATGCTTATGAACTGCAAGGGATGAAACCCTTTACTATCAGGGCTGAGATCGTGATGCCTTTGAGGGAGTTGTTTGCCAGATCCTCTAAAAAATGGGAAAAAGAGTATAAACAGTACCAGATCGATCTTGCAAAGGAAGAAAAGCGCCTTGCTATGGAGACTGAATATTACAGGAATATCAAAATCTCCGGTTTTGGGATATATAATTGTGATATGGTAAGAAAGCGCGACAACATGCTTGTTGTAGAGCCGAAATTCAAAATAGAAGGAATGGAGCAGAATGCAAGGTTCTCACCTAAAAAAGTGTTTTGCTTTGTTGGAAATAATACCGTCATTGAAGTCCGGACAGATTGGAAGGAGAAGCTGTATCTGGATCCTCAGGAGAAAAATTTCAGGATCATTGCGATTCTTAACGATAACAGGGTGGCACTGTTTACACCGGAACAGTACCACAATATCAATTTTGACTTTATAAGAAGTTCGGGAAATCCTTTTTACATATTTGATCTTAAGAAGCAGGAAGCTTTGATCACCTCAAAAGAAGACCTCCAAAAGTTGATAGGAAGTTGAAAAATTATAAAACAAGCGATATGAAAAACATAGAAAAAAAAACGGCTTTATTACTCTGTTAATTTCAGTCTTTATAGGAATGAAGTTGTTTGCTCAGGAAGCGGATACCTCAAATATGGATGTATCCGTCAACAAAAAACTATATGGTTATCCAGCCAGAGGCATTAAGCCAGAAGAAAAATTTGATTTTACAGAACACGAATTATCGGGGTTCGACAAGCAGGTTGCATCCATTCTTGATGAGTCAAAAACTGATAACAGCAAGGCGATCATCATCAATAAGGCAGAATATAAACTGTATCTTATTGAATCGGGCAGACAAATCTATAGTTGCAACATTGAGATGGGGTGGGATCCTTATTTGGATAAAGTTAAATCCGGTGATGGTCGCACACCTGAAGGAGCGTTTTATGTAGCTGAAAAAAAGCCATGGTCACAGTTCTATAAGGCATTTCTGATCAGTTATCCATCAGTAAAACATGCTGAAGTTGGTCTTGATTCTAACCTGATCAATAATACTCAGTACAATCAGATCGTGCGGGCAGTGAAATATAGACAGGCACCATCCCAATTAACTAATCTAGGCGGATTGGTCGAGATACATGGTGAAGGCAGTGGAATGCCTGGCAATGCGGGCGGAGAGAACTGGACTGCAGGATGTGTGGCCATATCAAATAAGGATATGGATCAGTTGTTTCAGTTGGTTGATAAAGGAGTGAAAATACTGATTGTCAGATACAGTTCGATAGATATCAGATAGCAGTATATTATGACTGTAGTTATAAGGAGCACAATCGTTTTTTGGATTAATATTTAGCAAGGGTTTATGTCGGGATGGTTGGAGTAGTATCAGGTAGCTCTAACTTGCTCTTTTTAATTTTTCCCATAAAGCTACCACCTGAGGTAGCAGCATTTGTTTTTCATCATTGCAGATCACATAATCTGCCTGTTTAGTGAGTTGGTCCTGATGCCACTGGTTTTGCATTCTTGCCAGCACTTCCTTTTTAGTGATGTTATCACGCTGCATCACCCTTCGGATGCGGAGGGATTCGGGGGCTGTCACAACGATGATGCTATCCATGTCCTTGTAACTGCCGCTTTCGAACAATATGGCTGCCTCTTTAATCGTTAACTGGGATTTTTGAAGAGATAGCCATTCCCTGTATTTTTTTTGCACAGCGGGATGAATGATGTTGTTCAACTTATCCAGCTTTTTTCTATCAGCAAAAACAAGTGCAGCCAGTGAAGTGGAATCATTTGTGCCGAATAAAGACAATATCTGCTTCTGTACGGTATTATCTTCCTGGCGAATGATCTTTGCCTGTTGGTCAGCGTTGAACACTGGTATGCCAAGATGCATGAATATCTTGCAGACAAGTGATTTGCCACTACCAATGCCACCGGTGAGGCCAATCCTGTTCATCACTTACGTATGAAATATTCCAGCTTGTTGGGAGAAAAGCGGATAAGTTTCACAAAAGCAGGTGAACGATTTATCTTTACCGGCAGTGTTTGAGCTTTCATTCCATCAGAAGTTGAGAAATCAACATTTGCGGTAAAAAGTTCTGCTTGTACTTTGTCAAATTTAGAGAGAGCCACATTATAAAATACTTCCACACTATCGGGAAATAATTTAATTTTAAAACTATCGGGCAGATTGAGCGTTTTTACAGGTAGTTTGATTGAGGATTCCGTAAATTTATCAACGGGCACCATCACCAGCACTTTGTTTGGCTTCACTTTGATGCTTGTGTCACCAGGCGGGAGATCAAAACTTACATTAGTTGTAATATTTCCCGAGAGATCATCAAACTGTAAATGCTTTGTTATTATTTCTGTTATGGTATCTATCACGCTGCCGGGACCGGTCACATTGACGGCAGTTGGTTTCAATTCTATATCACCGGCAAGGAGATATTGAGGATGAAAACTCAGGGAAGTATCCAGTTTTACCCTGACAAGCCTGGTAATTTTGCGGTCAAAATCGAAATAGATGCTGTCTGTAAGAATACGCGTAACTTCTACTCCGTGAGTGAGTTGAGATGCGATTTTTCCGAACACTTTTTTTGTGCTCAGGAAAGCCTGTTGCCTGTTTCCTTTTTTGCGTTTTTGCAGTTCTTCAGCCGGGATGATGATGGTGTCTTTGCCTGATTTAAGATACTGTAAAAGCAGGGAATATCCATCAGCAGTCACCTCAAAAGAAAGAGAGGAAGGCAGACGATTCATCACAGAGAGGTTTGCCGGCAGATTTACATATTTTACAGGAATACGGATGATTGTTTTATAATCATCTTTAGATAAGGCATTAAGGAGCCAGAAAAGCGTTGCCAACAGCAAACAGATAGAAAAAGCATAATAATCTTTTTTAAAGCGCAGACGGTAGATGAATGAGAGATCGAAAAATGGACGCTTTTTATCGGTCATCAGCCGGATTGATTATCGTCTTTTCCCTAAATCAGTTTCTCCCTGTTCTGCCGTGAACTCTTTTGAAATAGCATTCTTCTCAACCTTCATCCTGTGCCCTCCCTCTGTTTCAATGATTACAGTTGTTTCCTTTATTTCAGCAATTTTTCCATGAATTCCTCCAATAGTTACTATCCTGTTTCCTTTTTCGAGGGCTTGACGGAATTTGCGCTGTTCTTTCGCTTTTTTCGATTGCGGCCTTATCATAAAAAAATAAAAGACTATGATGATCATGCCCATCATAATAAAGAAACTCATCGGATTCTGTTCTCCCCCTGGCGCCATGAGTAGAAATAGTATAATATTCATATTAAAAATTTGTTTTAATTATTGATCGTCAGAAGGAGCGATCACCTCTCCTTTAATTGCAACAATATTTGTGCTGGGTTGTGTGTTTGCCACTACAGTGATGCGTTTATGGATATTGCCTTTCTTGCCTTCACTGTTGAAAACAACATTGATTTCACCCTTTTCTCCCGGTTTTATGGGTTTGCGTGGCCAGTCTGGAATAGTACAACCACAACTTGCCCTTGCTGATGAAATAACAAGATCTTTCTTGCCAACATTGGTGAAATTAAAAGTGTGTTTCACCTTTTCTCCCTGGCTTATCGATCCAAACTCATACACTTCTTCCGTAAACTTAATTTTAGGCATATTGATCGTGTCCTGTTCGCCCGAAGCACTGTTGGGATTGTTAACAATGTCGGTTGTTATTTCATCATTGTTGCAGGCAGCAAATAATGCTGATACGATTAATAGAATAATCAAATTTGATTTCATTTAAGCAGTTTATCTTTTTTTGTAAATATTATATATTCAGTGCAAAATTACTTCATTTTATCAATTATCATAATTAAGAATAGTTCATTCAATTAATCCACGACCCCTTTTTTTTATTTTTCCTTCTTTCTTCAGTTCATCTGCTATTTTGTCGAGTATTCCGTTAATAAAAACCCTGCTACGTGGAGTGCTATAATCCTTAGAAATCTCAATATATTCGTTTAGAGTTACTTTAACCGGAATTGTTTCAAAGTTTAGTAGTTCGCATATCGCCATACTCATAAGTATGGCATCTACCAGGGCTATGCGATCAATTTCCCAGTTCTGCGTTTTTTTTGCAATTATTTCTGTATATATACTTTGTCTTTCAATTGTTTTAAGGAAGAGTCTTTTAGTAAATTCTTTGTCTTCTTTCCTGTTCTTATATAGTGGCAAAAGAATATTTGTCGAGGGGATGCTCTTCTCTTTGATACCTTTAAAAGTCCTTAAAATATTGAAACATACAATGAAAAAATCATCATACCAATAAATGTTTTTTGACTGAAAATGACTATGTATTAAATCCATCGGGAGAATTATTTTTTTAATCCACCCGCAACAAAGTTCCCTGTCTTTTTCAAAACAATCATTCTGTTGAATCATATAATTCTTGTAAATTGAAGAGTCAAGCAACTCTCTAAAAAGTCTGTTCAATAAGTGTCCATCCTGTTCCCAGGATATTTTTCTTTTTGAGATTTCATGTTGAAAATGATCATTTTCAGACAGAATCCTAATCATCCTGTTGTTAACAAACTTTAAATTGGGATTAATGTCTTCATTATTTGGGAGTTTTTTTTTGTGTGCTTCATTGATGCGTGTAACAGCTAAGCTTTTCATTTCAACAATCAACTGAAGGAGGTAAAGATAAAGTTCAACCATTATTTCGATGTTTCTAAACATCTCGTGCAGATTTCTTCCTGGATCACTTTCCGAAGATTGCCTGAATGCATAAAGTGCCTGTAACACCTTGATACGTAAATATCTTCTGTTGAGCATGACGTTTTAAAGAACAATATATTTATGCCACCACGATTATCTTTATTTTTGGCTCCCGTTACAAAGTTTGCATGAGAGATGACAAAAGTAGATAAAAACAAATCTATATATAGAATATAATTATGAAATCTCTCCAACATCTAAATAAATACCTTTTCAAGTATCGTTGGAGGTTTATTCTGGGTATTTTATTTATTGCCATTTCGCGTTTATTCTCTATCATTCCTGCACAGATTATTAGAAGCACTACTGATTTTATAAACAGCCATTTGAATACTGAGGTACTATTAAAAAACGATATTCTCTCAGTTGTTGTAAGCACATTCAATACGTCCACATCCAAGACACTCCTGTTGATGGCAGGGCTGATAATAATCAGCGCATTGATAAACGGGTTGTTCCTGTTTTTTACAAGACAAACAATCATAGTGATGTCGAGATTGATAGAGTACGATTTAAAAAATGAAGTATATGCACATTATCAAAAATTGAGCGCATCCTTTTATAAACTCAACAGCACCGGAGATTTAATGAACCGTATCAGTGAGGATGTAAGCAGGGTACGAATGTATCTTGGTCCTGCTATCATGTATTCAATCAATGTTCTGATTCTTTTTGTATTTGTGATTATTGCTATGCTCAGTGTAAATGTCAAACTTACTTTATACGTGCTGATTCCTTTGCCTGTACTTTCTTTGATTATATATTTTGTCAGCGATGTTATCAACCGTAAAAGCGAAAAGGTGCAAAGACAACTTTCAATGTTATCCACGTTCGCACAGGAAACATTTTCAGGAATAAGGGTACTCAAAACGTATCTTAGAGAGAACGATATGAAACAGTTGTATAGGAAGGAATGTGAAAGGTATAAAGAAAAAAATCTTGGTCTTGCCAGGGTGCAGGCGCTTTTTCAGCCCATGATGATATTATTGATAGGTATCAGTACCGTTTTAACTGTTTATGTGGGAGGGTTGCTTGTAATGAGAGGGGAAGTAACAACAGGGAATATAGCAGAGTTTGTGATATATGTCAATATGCTCACTTGGCCGGTAGCTGCAATCGGATGGATTACTTCCCTGGTGCAACGTGCTGCTGCATCACAGAAAAGGATCAACGAATTTCTTGATGTCAAACCTGAAATTATCAACAACACAAACGTAAAGATTAAAAAATGCTCTGAAATAGCATTCAGGCAAGTTGAGTTTGTTTACCCTGATACCGGAATAAAAGTACTCAATGGAATTTCATTTAAAGTAAGGAAGGGCGAATCTTTAGGTATTATAGGGAAAACGGGTTCCGGGAAATCCACTATTGCTAACCTTATTTGCCGCATTTATGATGTAACAAAAGGAGAGATATTAATAAATAACAAGGAGATAAGCAACATCAATCTTGATGATCTTAGATTCTCGATCGGATATGTACCTCAAGATGGATTTCTTTTTTCTGACACAATTTCAAATAATATCGCATTCGGGAAAAGAGTGGACTCTTCTGATATTAATAATATCCGTGAAGCCGCAAAGATTGCTGTTGTGGACGATGAAATTATGTCGTTTCCAGAAGATTACCATACTCTAATCGGGGAAAGAGGAATCACATTATCAGGAGGGCAAAAGCAGCGTGTAGCTATCGCCAGGGCTGTGATAAAAGAACCGAGTATCCTCATATTAGACGATTGTCTGTCTTCTCTTGATACCAAGACAGAAGAAGAGGTCATTCACAACCTCAGGCCTTTAATGAAAAAGTCAGTAAGTATTGTTTGCAGTCACAGAGTATCATCGTTGAAATTTTGTGACAAGATCATGGTTTTAGACGGGGGAAATATCATAGAGTTCGGCAAACACAAGGATTTGATCGACAAAAAAGGTATTTATTTCGACCTGTTTCAGGCACAATTAGTTATAAAACTGAAATAAAATAAGAAAAAACTTGACATATATCAGAAAAATATTGTAGTTTTGTTGTTATGTTCATTTAAATTAAAAATAACAGCTATGACAATTGAAGGTAAAGATTCAGATAAAAGCTATAGGAGAGAAGATATTTATTCAAATGTTGTAAGGGCAGGAAAACGTACATATTTTTTTGATGTGCGTACTACTCGTGCTGGAGATTATTATCTTACAATAACTGAAAGCAGGAAGAAATTCAATGAAGATGGTACTTTCTTTTATCAGAAGCACAAATTGTTTTTATATAAAGAAGATTTTGAAAAATTCGCAAATGCACTTACGGACTCAATAAAAAAAGTGATTGAAGTGCAGAATGATATCAGTATAGGACGTATAGATACTAAGTTTGCCGATGTAAGTTTTGATGATCTAGGAAAAGATGATAACGATACGATAAAAGAGGAAGAATCATCATCAGGAGAGGAAGAATCATCATCAGAAGAAGATAAATAAACCCGGTTTATTCCAGTGTGGATTTAATAGTTATTTAATTTTCGATCAGCATTAATTGGAATTAAAAGTTTTAAACAATAGCTCAAATTTGTTTAATGACATTGAAATAGATAGCCGGTTCAGTAACAACTATATTTTTCATTCGTCTATTAAGTCCTAGAGAAATGCTCATACTTTAAAAATAAATTATATCTCAGCGAACACAACAGAAGAATTATTAACACATTTGTGTTTACAAGTTAGATGGGTAAAACAAGGTCCTTTTTCCCGTACTTGTTTTAATTTTACGACTCATTTTTTAGGTCGCTCCAGTCTTTCAGTCAAGGAGAGAGGAAATGACAAACATCAGAAACTATGGGGAAAGTAATTGCAATTGCAAATCAGAAAGGTGGCGTTGGAAAAACAACAACAGCAATTAATCTGGCCGGTTGCCTGGGTGTGTTGGAGAATAAAGTTTTGTTGATTGATGCTGACCCTCAGGCTAACGCTACATCGGGTGTGGGCTTTGACCCAAGGAACATCAAAATCAGTTTGTATGATTGTATAGTGAATAAAAACGAGATGCAAAATGCAATTCTGGAAACATCCACTCCCAATTTATTTTTACTTCCTTCTCATCTTGACCTTGTAGGGGCAGAACTGGAGATTATTAGTTTACCTGAAAGAGAAAAGATATTGCGCAAGTTGATTAGCACCATAGTTGATGACTATGACTTCATTATCATTGATTGTTCACCTTCTCTGGGATTGCTTACTGTAAACAGTCTTACTGCAGCTGATTCTGTGATCATTCCTATTCAATGTGAATATTTTGCACTGGAAGGATTGGGTAAATTGCTCAATACGATAAAAATTATACAGACAAGATTAAATCCTGAACTTAACATAGAAGGTGTATTACTGACGATGTATGACCAAAGATTGCGTCTTGCAAATCAGGTTGTTGATGAGGTGAGAATGCACTTTCAGCAGATGACTTTCAATACAATCATTCACCGCAATACAAGACTTGGTGAAGCTCCAAGTCATGGAGAGACAATTGTATTGCATGATGCTTCCTGCATAGGTTGTATCAATTATATGAACCTGGCTAAAGAACTGTTACTTAAACAAAGGAAGTTTATTCTTGAAAGTGACGGTGAATCGATGAAGAAAGAATATGTCAGCTAAAAAAAAAGCACTTGGGCGCGGCCTTAGCGCATTGCTTGAAAATACGGACACCGACATCACATCCGGATTTGGTTCTTCCAAGCATGAAGTAGTTGGAGGGGTGGCGGATATTAAAATCGAAAATATCGATTCAAACCCCTTTCAACCGCGTACGCATTTTGATCATGTAGCTCTTGAAGAGTTGGCCGGTTCGATCAAATTAAACGGGCTTATTCAACCAATTACGGTAAGAAAAATGGGTTTTGGGAGGTATCAGCTCATATCAGGAGAGAGGCGTCTTAAAGCTGCTGCCTTGGCAGGATTGACGCAGGTGCCTGCATATATCCGCATTGCAAATGACCGATCTATGCTTGAGTTGGCATTGATAGAAAATATTCAACGTGAAGATTTAGATCCAATTGAGATAGCCATCAGTTATCAACGTCTTATTGATGAATGTAGGCTCACCCACGATGCCCTTAGCAGGAAAGTGAATAAGCGCAGATCTACGGTAACGAATTACCTGCGTTTGTTGCAGCTGCCTGCTGAAATACAAAAAGGTCTTAGGGAAAGAAAAATTGCAATGGGCCATGCTCGTGCTTTAATTACTGTGAAAGAAGCTGACCTGCAAATTGCCCTCTTCGAAGAAACTGTAGAACATGACCTTTCTGTGAGACAAGTTGAGAACCTGGTTCGTGCAAATGCAAGTCTGATGCATAAAACAACCCGGAAAAGAAACAGACATGTAACTGATCCCGCCTTATCGAAAATAAGTAAATCATTATCTGCCTTTATCCATCACAAAGTAGATATAAAAGGAAAGCACAACGGTTCAGGTAAAATGATTATTCATTTCAGTTCAAAAGAAGACATGGAAGATATTATCAGCAAACTGAAAAAATAATAAAAACTACTGTCTTTCGTTATATTTGCCTGTTTATTTTAATTATGTTCAGGGTTTTGAAATTCCTGTTACCTGGTATTTTCCTGCTAATTTCTTTTTTCGTTGATGCCCAGAAGACATCAATCGAGACGAAAGGAGATACAATGCAAGGTGTTGATATAAATAAACACAGACCACGAACAGCAACCCTGATGTCAATGGCTGTGCCGGGGCTTGGACAGATTTACAACAAAAAATACTGGAAGTTACCGATTATCTATTCCGGTTTGGGGACTTCAGTGTATTTCATTCTGTGGAACAGGAAAAACTATCTGGATTACAGGCAAGCTTACATCAATAAAATTGATGATGACCCATCCACAATAGATACCTATCCATACAACAGCAGTACTGAAATATTTGAATATGTTGAATATTATCACAAATTCATGGAGATATCATATATAGCAACTGCAGGCATATATATTCTCAATATCATTGATGCCAATGTTGACGCCCATTTATTCTATTTTAATGTCAGTGATGATCTGACTTTGCATGTAACACCTGCTCTTAAAAGTGATGTTAACGGGCAAAATATTCCTGCCATATCATTCACATTGAAATTATAACTTTGCTTTTTCTATGAAAGCATGAAGATAGCATTGATAGGTTATGGAAAAATGGGTAAAGCTGTGGAGTTGGCGGCAAAAGAGAGAGAGCACAAAGTTTGCTTCATAGCCGATATCAATAATGCAGATTATAAAGTAAGTGATCTTGCTGGTGTGGATACTGCAATAGAATTTACAGAACCGGCTTCAGTCGTGCAAAACATAATGAAATGTTTCGATGCCGGTATTCCGGCCATTGTTGGCACAACCGGGTGGTATGGCAGGTTTGATGAAGTGAAGAATATTTGCATAAAAAAAGATAAGAGTCTGTTTTATGCAAGTAATTTCAGTATAGGGGTAAACATGTTTTATAAAATAAACAAAGATCTGGCAGCTCTTATGAATAGTCAACACGAATATGAAGTGAGTGTTGATGAAACCCATCATATCCACAAAAAAGATGCACCAAGCGGTACTGCCATTGAACTGGCAGAAGCGATTAACAGTAAACTGGACAGGAAGAAAAATTGGATAAAAGGAGAACAAGCTGCTAAGGATGCAATTGCTGTCATTTCTCATAGGGAAGGAGAAATCCCGGGTACTCATAAAGTACAGTATAATTCTGAAATTGATTCACTGACAATTATACACGAAGCAAAGAACAGAATGGGATTTGCACTTGGGGCAATAAAAGCAGCCGAATGGATGCAGGGAAGGAAGGGAGTATTCACCATGTCTGATATGTTAGGCGTTTAGTTTCAGCACGGAAGAATGAATTTACAGAGAGATAATATGAACCTGCAGAGTGTCCGTTTAGGATTCAACTGCACCACTTCAACCTTCATGTGCTTCATTTCAAGTTTCGAATGCTTCACCTCAAGCAAGAGAGGCAATATTTTCGTCATGGATAAAAACTTAACATCTTTATTATTAATAACTTAACTAGATTTTAACATTATGGTAAGCGTGACATCATTTAATAATTCAAGTTATCATAAAACCAGACAGTTAGGTTTTGATATTTAACAAAATTTAACAATTCATATAGAATATCAGATGACCAAGCCGTTATAAAAAGTAAAAACAATCATGAAAATAGCTATATATTCAATCATATTAATTTCTTATCTGGTCAGTTTTTGGAAACTTTTTGAAAAAGCCGGACGCAAACCGATTGAAGGTATAATTCCCGGACTCAATCTCTTTGTTTGGATGAAACTGATCAAAAGGCCTTGGTGGTGGGTGCTGTTGCTTATCTTTCCGGGAGTCAATGTTTTAATGCTGATCATTATGAATGTGAACATGGCATTTGTATTCGGAAAAAAGTCGAATAAGGAAGTGTTTTTGTCAATATTTCTTCCGTTTATATATCTGCCATACCTTGGGTTTAGTAAAGATGTAACTTATATTGGTCCAACGGAGCGTAAAAGAAAGTTCAGGAATAAATGGCAGGAATGGGGAGATGCAATATTGTTTGCTGTTATTGCTGCAAGTATTATCCGAACTTATTTTATAGAGGCTTTTACAATACCTACATCTTCCATGGAAAAAACTCTATTGATGGGAGACTACTTGTTTGTCAGCAAGATCAATTATGGGCCAAGAATACCAATAACACCTCTGTCGTTTCCTTTTGCACATCACACACTTCCCCTAACAGAAAGCATACCGTCATATCTTGAATGGATGACTTTACCTTATTACCGTCTTCCCGGGTTTGAAGATGTTGAACGCAATGATGTAGTGGTTTTTAATTTTCCTGAAGGAGATACCGTTGTAATCGATGAACAAAACAGGGGTTACGCTCAGATCGTCAGAGACAAGGCATTTGAATTTAAGAGAACAGATATGGCATCCGGCAGAGAGTTGAAAGGAGATCAAGTATATTTGAAGATGGGTAGAAAATGGGTGCTGGAAAACAGACCTATTACAATTCGCCCTGTAGATAAACAGGAAAATTACATCAAAAGATGCATTGCTGTTCCCGGAGATACACTGCAGGTGAAAAGCAGTATATTGATGATCAATGGTGATACAGCTTTTTTACCACCTGAGATGCAATACAACTTCCTTGTCAGATCAAAGACATCATTAAACAGCGAGATTCTCAAAACTCAGTATAATATCAATTATCAGGATATTCATAGGGTGGGAGAAAATCTATATTATCTCCCGTTGACAATAGATAAATATATCCAGTTGAAGCAGATGAAAACAATTGAAGAAGTTCGTCTTGCAATAGACAATCCTATGCCCGATCCTACAAATCGTATTTTCCCAAATGACACCTCCTGTCATTGGTCTGAGGATTATTATGGCCCAATCGTAATCCCGTCAAAAGGTTCTACTGTGCATCTCACAATAAACAATCTGCCAATTTACAGGAGGATTATCAGTGCTTATGAGCACAACGAACTGAAAGTGAAAGGGAATAAAATTTTCATCAATGATAACGAAACCGATTCCTACACATTCAAAATGGATTACTATTTCATGATGGGAGATAACAGGCACAATTCTGCCGATTCCCGTTTCTGGGGATTTGTTCCTGAAGATCACATTGTAGGTAAGGCACTTTTTATTTGGTTTTCCAAAGACAAAGAAAAAAGTTGGTTTGGAGGTATTCGCTGGGAACGTTTGTTCACGGGAATCCATTAATAAATACCTTTGAATGCACGCAGGACACCCAGGAAAAGATCGTACTTAAGGGAATGGATACGTTCCATTATCATTGCCGTATTCATTGTCCTTGTATTGAGAATAATTGTCGTTTCGTTGTACACCCTTCCCTCAACATCCATGTCTGCTACCTGCCTGCCGGGGGATTTTATACTGGTTGATAAACTTTCTTATGGTGCACGTTTGCCTGTAACTCCTCTTTCTCTGCCTTTTTCCTTCTCTACTTCACAGGATAATTCAAGCACTTTCTGGGACGGTATTCAGCTGCCTTACATCAGAATTCCGGGAATAAGCTCTGTTCATCATAATGATGTTGTAGTGTTTAATTATCCTAATGAAGATGATCTTCCGGTAGATAAGAGATCTTTATATCTCAAAAGAGTGATTGCATTACCGGGAGATACACTTAAGATTAGTTACAGACGGTTATTGATAAATGACAGGATATTGAAAAACCAGAATACCGTGCAATACAATTATCGGGTAATGCCTGATACAGATTCACTCACTCCCCGGTTTTTCCGATCCATGCAGGTATATGAGGGGGGAAAGATATCCCTGGCCGGTGAATGGCAAGTGTCAATGACCGATACAACTGCATTGCAGATCATGCATACAGAAGGTATTAAATCTGTGGTGGCAGTTGCAAATAAAAAAGCTGAATGGAATTCTTTGATCTTTCCTTATAATAAGCAATATCGCTGGAACAGAGATTACTTCGGCCCCTTGTGGATTCCTAAAAAAGGAGATTCTGTGATCCTAAACAGCTCTAATCTTCCGCTATATGAAAGAATTATTACACATTATGAAAAAAATAAAATGAGAATAAGAGGCGACAGCATATTTATCAACGATAAATTCTGCAAGTATTATACTTTCAGTATGAACTATTACTTTGTGATGGGGGATAACAGGCAAAACTCTGATGATTCCCGTTTTTGGGGTTTCCTTCCGGAAGATCATCTGCTTGGCAGGGCAATATTGATATTGTTCTCCATAGAGAAAGAAAGTAAATATGCATCGGGAGGTATTCGTTGGTCAAGGTTATTTAAAAAAGTATTGTAGATCATGCAGGCAGATAGTGACGGCAATGACTTTTTATTACTCCCGATGTTTTATCTCGGTCCTTTGGATTATTACTGTGCTTTGCTCTCAGGAAAAGAAAATATTATTGATGTGCATGAGAATTATATCAAGCAAACATATAGAAATCATTGTCTGATATACGGAACAAATAATGTGTTGCGTCTCACTGTACCTGTACATCATATGGGAAAACACACCCCTATAAAAGAGCAGAAGATTTGCAATGATCACAAATGGCAGCATCTGCACTGGCGCTCGCTAATATCGGCATACCGTTCATCTCCTTTTTTTGAATATTATGAAGAGGAACTGGCACCGTTCTATCATAAAAAATTTGAATTTTTATGTGATTTTAATGAGCAGATAATGCAAACCGTTTTTAGCTTTTTAGGAATTTCTCCTTCGTGTTCTTTTAGCACTGTTTATACAGAAAAACCAGCCGGAACCGATATGCGTTCTTCCTTCTCTGATCATGCTACATATAATTTTCCTCGCTACAGCCAGGTGTTTGAAGACAAACTTGGTTTCATACCAAACTTAAGTATTGCCGATCTCTTATTTAATCTCGGCAACGAAGCAACATCTTATCTCCGGCAGGTGATAACCGATGCTCATTGATGATGTTCCTGTTTCAATCTGCTGAAAATATCCTGAAGACGAATAAAACGTAAAACGGTTTGCAATGACAACACTTTAGGTATATCTTGTAAAAATATTAATTCAGGGCACCTACCTGGCTCATGAATGATTTTTCAGTCATAGCTTTCATGTTGAGATCAACCTCCATGCCATCTGTCACCGTAACCTCTTGTATTGCTCCAAAAAACTGATCATCTAACTTCCCAAAACATACCAAGGTAATATCTAATCCTATTGGGAGTTGGATTGGAATACTTAGATTTGTGTCAACAACAAAAAACTTTGTTGTAGCGTTCAAACCATTAAAAAAAACAAATCCCGTGCAGGAATTTGAAAAAGCAGCCGGTACTACAGCTTTTATTTCAGTTCTAGGCGAACTTAGTAATTCAGTGGGTGGATGGTCGGTATTGATCCAGTTGAAATTATAACTATTAAAATAATAATAGAAAGTGTAATTATTATACAAGCTGTCTTGTCCAATTACAATTGATGTGCTATCAGTATCGGCTGCTGTCCATTCAACTCTGCCATTTGATGAACTTCCATAATACACCTGCATATTGTAATTAGGTGTACTTGCCTTCACAGGCATTTTAATATCCACAAAAGAACCATTAGTCAGTTTTAAGGTGTTGCTTCCTTGTGTGGGATGGATGTAAACCATTCCACCGGATTCAAGTATCACACCATCTGTTGTTGAGGTACCTATTCCACCTGTCAGCATATTGCTTTTATCGTAAATTTCTTTGACCTCAACATCAACGCTTCCCGTAACAGGTTGATTATTTTGATCTACCAGTGTATTAGAATAAAACGTGATTTTAGTCCCTTCATCTGCAGTAATTTCATTATTAGAACCAGCATCTATAGTAAAAAACTGGGATTGTGGAGCATAATCATTATAAAAAGAGCTCAAATCTCCTGCAAATACAGGAGCCGGTGGAGGAAGAATAGCTTTTTTACAGGATTGAATAGTAGCGAAAGCAAGCAATATTGCTGACAATAAAATAAGCGCAAGTTTTGTCTTCATAATATAGATTTAGAGTTGAACAATAAATTAATGTTTAATGTAGAATAGACGATTTAAAATGAATATCGTTGCATTCGTTAATAAAATTGCAGAAATACTATTGCTGCCTGTTATATAAACTCAGTTTATTTCAGCACGAAGTGACCGGGCTTTGTTCAGGTAATAATCGGCATTCTGTTTATCGCCCATGTTCTGATAGGTGATACCGAGGAATTTATTCAATTGCGGATTGTTGGGCTCATATTGTAGGCCATTCTTAAAAGCAGCAATAGCTTCATCTATCCTTCCAAGTGTTGCCAGCGTACTTCCCATGTTCTGATAGGCGTCAGCATATCTTGGGTTGAATTTGATCGCCTCTTTATAAACCTGCAGTGCTTTTTCAAATTGCTTTGAATTGAAATAGATCGCCCCTAAGTTAGAGTAGGTTGTTGCTTTTTTCGGGTTGTATTTAAGTGCTATGTTATAATATTCCACTGCTTTTTCATAGTTATTTTTACGATAGTATGCCAGTCCGAGCTGGTCATAAGCATCTGCATATTGCTTATATATTGAAGCGGCTTTGGAAAATTCTGCAATGGCAGAATCCAGATATGCTTGCTTGAGTTGTTCACTTGGAGCGAGCAGGGCTTTTGTCTTCATCAGTTCAAGACCAAAATAATAATGTGTACGGGCACTGTTTGGAGAATTTTTAACATCATGAGAGTACAACACATAATCGCTTTTCCAGTTCTTGTTTCTTGAAACTGTTTTATAACTGTACAAAACAAGGATTACAGCAAGGATACTAAAACCGATTTTGTTGTGTTTAAGCAAACTACCAAAAGACGGGGCATTTGTTGCTTTATTTGTTTTACCGGAAATCTTGCTTAGAAGAGTGGCAAGCAACAGGCAAAATCCGAGAGAAGACACAAACTGGAAACGTTCTGCAAAATGAGATCCTATTGTTAGGATGATATTTGAATACAATGCCAATCCAAAGAAGTACCACAACATGGCAAAAGAGAGTACATTTTTTTGCTTGCGGGTTTTGAAAAGAAACAACACAACAAAACACAGTATTGCCAGAGTGATCAAAACCTCCCGGTTTCCAAAGGAATATGAACTGATCTGTCTGATGGAATAATCGCAAACAAGAGGATGAGGGAACACTGCCATCCACATATACTTGCCTAACAAAGCAATTTCGGTAGCAAACCTTTCAACTGAATTATGAATACCGGTCAACATATTATCCATGACACTCACTGCGCCCGGTGACACCATCGTACCAAGAACAGCATTTCTCACTATGAAATAAATGAATACAGGAATAAGATAAAGAACACCTAAAGATAAACTCCTCTTCAAGGTTACATCCTTGAAATACCATAAGATTAAAGGAATGTAAATGAGAAAAGTGATTGATCCTTCTTTAGAAAACATTGCGAACAGAAAAAGCATTAAAGAAATGATGAGATAACGTCTTTCATCGTTACGGATATGTTTTAACAAGTAGGACACCGATCCAATGGAAAACACAAAAGATAAGAGTTCATCGCTGCTTTTAATGTTTGCTACCACTTCAGTATGCAGGGGGTGAGCCATAAATAGAAGGGTGGTAATAAATGGTATTGCCGGATGGTGCCTGTTCAGAATATCTGAAAGGAATCTGAAAATTAAAAAACCACATAGAGCGTAAAGCAAGATGTTGATGAGATGAGCCAGTGAAGGAGAATCCGGTAAGATAGCCCACTCCAAAGAAAAAAGAGTAAGCGCCATAGGGCGGTACAAAGAACCTTGGCTGTTCCAATATCCGTACCGGTAAGATGTTTCCCAGATTGTGGGAATAGCATCTAGTCCTTTCTGAGTGACCCAATTCTCTTTGATCACAGAGAAATCATCCAGTACATAACCGTGATGCAAGGTATTTATATACAGGATAGTTCCGAAGCATGCTGCGAACAAACCCATTTTGCGGATGTTCTTATTACCATGAACAGCAACAGATTTGGAAAATTTTTTCCTGCGTTTCTCTTTGAGCTTCTTTTTTTTTTCAATTCCCATAACAGGCAGCAAATAACAAATGTATATTTTTATAATGAAAACAAAAGCAATATCTGGCGGGTATAATCCACAGATATTCTTTTTGAAATTTAAATTAGCCGATCAATATATGCAAAGATTGATTGTACATCAGCAGGGTGGAAAACAGGCACGTCCTTTTCCTGCCTGAACCATGATATCTGTGTGCGGGCATATCTTCTCGTATTTCGTTTGATAAGCCTGATAGCTTCATCCAAATCAATTTTTTTATCAAGGTATTTAAAAATCTCCCGGTAT
The DNA here is from genome assembly GCA_964619305.1 of uncultured Flavobacteriales bacterium. GTDB lineage: Bacteria > Bacteroidota > Bacteroidia > Flavobacteriales_H > CAZUDW01 > CAZUDW01. The sequence goes on along the minus strand of CAZUDW010000026.1, from coordinate 8,453 downwards.
CCAACTGTTTGAAGAGCATTCAGAGATCGGAAAGGATATAAGTTCTCTGCTTCCTTCAGCAAACCGCTTTCCATCATAGCATCTACCCTTGTATTGATCCTTTTGTATAATTCTTCTCTCGGTCTTTCCAACAATAGTTTCACAATCCTGAATGATCGTTTTTTGTTTTTCTTCTTCAGGAGTGAAGAATATGTCGAACCGCTGATTTGAAAAACTTCCAGCGCCCGCATCACACGTCTCGGGTTGGCAATATCTCCATTTACATGAAATTCAGGATCAACTTCAGCAAGTTTATTTTGTAAATATTCTAGCCCTTTTGTGTTTATTTCCTCCTGCAGTAATGATCTGATCTTTTCATCGCCCGATGGCAACTCGTCAATACCTTTACAAACTGCATTGATATACAATCCTGAGCCGCCAGTCATAACACAAATTCTGTGATTTTTTAATAGTGACATGATCACTTCGAGTGCTTCTGTTTCAAATAATGCAGCACTATATTTATCATGAATGGACAGGTGATTAATAAAATGATGTTTTACAGCAGATAATTGTTCAGTGTTTGGTTTGGCAGTTCCTTTATTCAGTTCCCGATACAACTGCCTTGAATCTGAAGAAATGATCTCTGAGGAGTACCTTTCTGCTACTTTTATAGCGACATCCGTTTTTCCTACAGCAGTTGGTCCTGTAATAACTATCAGGGAATTCGGCATACTTGCATGCTAATCTGTATCTTCACTTTCCTCCA
>CAZUDW010000026.1:0-7605 GCA_964619305.1 uncultured Flavobacteriales bacterium | reverse complement strand
GGTTGTTGCTGATATCAATGTCTCTGAAAATATCATCCGGATGGTCAATGAGTACTCTGAACCTGAATGTTTTTATCATAAATCAAAGATACAAAATTCTATTATTTAATCAACCCAAGTTCTTTTCCTTTTTTGATCATCAATTGGTATGCTTCATCATGATTGTTCCCAATCATACCGTCCAGAATTGATTCCCGGATAAAATTTTTGATCAACCCTACTTCTCTGCAAGGACCTATCCCGAATGTATTCATTATCTCTGCTCCGCAGATAGGTGGTTGCCAGTTGCGTAATTTATCTTGTTCTTCAACCTTCTTTAATTTCTTCCTGAGATTCCTGAAATTATTCAGGTATCTTGCAACCTTTTTTTCGTTTTTCGATGTGATGTCTGCTTCACACAAAGTCATGAGATCCTCAAGACAGTCTCCGGCATCGAATAATAATCTTCTCACTCCTGAATCTGTAACTTGATCATTTGTAAGAGCAACAGGCCTCAGGTGTAGTTTCACCAGCTTGCTGACATATTTCATTTTATTGCCGAGTGGTAGTTTAAACTTTTTAAATATTTTAGCTGTCATTACTACTCCCAGTTCATCATGGCTATAGAAAGTCCAGCCATTCTGTTTGTCGAACTTTTTTGTTAACGGTTTAGCAATATCGTGCAAGATGGCAGCCCACCTCAGCCACAGATTATCGCTTTTCTTTGCCACACTGTCAAGCACTTGAAGGGTGTGGTAGAAATTGTCTTTATGTGCAATATGATTGATGGTTTCGATGCCCTGCATCCTAGCCAGTTCGGGAAAAACATCATCCAGAAGGCCGGTTTCAAACATAAGTAAAAATCCTACAGATGGCTTTTTGCTGGTGACTATTTTATTCAACTCATCGGTTATTCTTTCCTGAGAAACGATATGAATTCTTTCTCTGTTATCATGAATAGCCTTTTTTGTTTCGGGATACAGTTCAAAACCAAGTTGTGATGAGAATCGGATAGCGCGCATCATGCGCAAAGGATCATCTGAAAAAGTAATATCCGGATCGAGTGGAGTTCTGATTATTCCATGCAGCAGGTCTTCCAGTCCATTGAAAGGATCGATCAAGCGGCCGTAATCATCTTCTTCAAGACTGATTGACATAGTATTGATGGTAAAATCTCTTCTTCTCTGATCATCTTCTATAGTCCCTGCACTGACAACCGGGTTGCGGGAATCGTGTTTATACGATTCTTTGCGCGCTCCCACAAACTCCAGTTCCATCCCATGATATTTAAGCATGGCGGTTCCGAATTGTTTATATACTGTTATCTTTCTTTTTTTTCCATCATAGCTAGCCAATGCCTGTGCAAGTCCAATTCCACTACCTGAAGTAACTATATCAATATCCTTAGATTCCTTTCCCAGCAAAGCATCCCTGACAAAGCCACCGATAACGAATGCTTTCCATCCTTTTGATCCGGCAATTTTACCTATCTCACTAAATAAAGGGTGATTTATATGTTCACTTAGGTTAACTTTCACGATCGTAGTATTGATAGTCCTGATTGCTTATCGAATTTCAATATCCTGGAATGTTTGGTACTCAATTGTTCTTCCTGCCGCAAATTTACAATATGATCAACCTCATTCAAAACAGCATCGGGAATGTCTTTATAAGTAGCAGGTGTTGGTTTTCCGCTTTTATTGGCAGAAGTGGAAATTAGTGGGGATTTTAATGATCTTATCAGGTTCAGGCAAAAATTATCCTTTGGAATTCTAACTCCAAGTGTTGTATCAGATGCATACACTCCATCGGCCAGACCTTGCGCCCCCTTAACTATGACTGTAGTTGGTTTCTCTGATCTTTCAAGATAATCGCATTCTTCTTCCGACAAAACAGAAACATATCGGAGGATCATTTCTATATCAGACATCAGCACAAGCAAACCGTTCTTCTCTTGTGAGCCTTTGATCTTGAGGACTTTCTTGACAGCCTGCCCGTCTGTAGCATCACAGCCAATACCCCAAACTGTATCGGTAGGGTAAAGTATAACCCCTTTATTTCGTAACACTTCCAATGCCTTATGTATCTCATCTGTCATTCAGCTAAGACTTTTAATATAATATTTGTAATCCTCATTGCTGAAAACGACTCCATACACTGTGGTATTCCATAAATGCATTCGTTCCTCACACCACAGTTGCACTCTTTATCAGATCGAATAATATGCAGTTTCTTATCATTATAAGGAGCTGTGTTTTTTTTATTACCAGGACCAAAGAGTACGATTGTTTTTGTTCCAAAAGCATTAGCAAGGTGAGCAGGGCCGGAATCTACACTCAGAAGTAAAGAGGCATTTTTTAGTAAGGCTGCCAATTCCAGCAGGGAAAGACTGCCTGCCAGGTTTAGTACCATGGATGAATTCAAAGTCTTTATCACTTCATCAGCAAAGGGTTTTTCTTCATTTGATCCGATTAGCACAATCTGTTGTGCTTTATTATCGAGTATCGTCCGGATGATCTCAGCCGTTTTCTCAACTGACAAACTGCGTGAGGATGCAGCGCTTTTAAAATGAAAAACCATCTTTTTCCTATATGTTTTGGTAGTTTCCTCATTTGTTGGGGAGTTGAGTTTAATATGTGTTGCCTTTAATCTGGCACCGGAATATAATTCAAGCAGCCTGATATACTCTTCAACCCGATGCAGCCCTTTTGGTTTTTTATAGGAATGGGTAAGTAGTAATTGTCGCAACTCCTTTTTGTAACCAATCCTGTGCGATGATGAAAAGTAATAAGCCATCCATGCAGATGAGAAAGAATCAGGCAGGCAGAAAAAAATATCGGATGGGTGAGCAGCATACACTTTGGCAAATTGTTTTATTGCGCCCAGGCCCGGGTGGTCTTGCTTAGCGAAAGGAGTGATGATGTCTATGCAGGGAATAAGAGTTGCGAGTTCTGACAGATTATCTTTAACGATGGCCTGAATTTTCGCATCAGGATAAAGTTGTTTCAACTGCTGTATAAACGCAGCACTCATCACCAGGTCGCCCATCCAGTTGGGCAGCCTGACAGTGATGTTGGATGGAGCAGACGTCCTCTTTTTGGGATTGATCATTTAAATAGAGAGATTATATTCTCTTAAGGCAGTATTGAGAGAGGTTTTCTTGTCTGTGCTTTTCTTTCTCTTCCCAATGATCAATGCACAGGGAACATGAAATGTGCCTGCCGGAAATTCCTTTGGAATACTTCCAGGGATTACAACCGATCTGCCTGGAACATAACCTTTATATTCTTTTACATCCTTACTGCTCACATCAAATATTTTGGTTGATTTAGTGAGCACAACATTGGCACCGAGTACGGCTTCTTTTTCTATACGAATACCTTCTACCAAAATGCAGCGGGAACCAATAAAACAATCGTCTTCCACAATAACAGGAGCCGCCTGCAATGGCTCCAACACCCCACCAATGCCAGCACCTCCACTCAGGTGAACGTTGCTGCCGATCTGGGCACATGAACCCACAGTAGCCCATGTGTCCACCATGCTGCCTGAACCAACATAAGCTCCTATGTTCACATAAGATGGCATCATGATCACTCCCTTGGCAAGGTATGAACCATAACGGGCAATAGCATGAGGAACCATGCGAACACCTTGTTCTGCGTAATTTTTTTTCAGGGCGATTTTATCGTGGAATTCGAAAGGCCCCACCTCTATGGTCTTCATTTGTTTGAGCGGAAAATACAATACCACCGCCTTTTTGATCCATTCATTGACCTGCCACCCATCTGAAATGGGTTCAGCAACCCGTATGCTGCCATCATCCAACTTTTTGATTACCTGTTCTATTGCATCAGAAACATCCTTCTCCTTGAGAAGTTCCCTGTTCTTCCATGCTTTTTCTGTCAACTGTTGTAAATCTTTCATAAAGCACAAAAGTAAGGCATAATCTTTTTAATTTTGTCGTTTACTTCAATATGGGAAGAACAATAGCCATTGATTTCGGATTAAAAAGAACGGGGATTGCTACAACTGACCCGCTGGGGATGATCGCTACAGGTCTTACCACAATACAAACGCATGAAGTACCCGATTTCCTTGCAGAATATTTTAGAAAGGAAAAAGTAGACATGGTTGTGATAGGGCAGCCGAAAAGAATGGACAACAGCGATTCTGCAATTGAAAAAGACATCATCAAATTCATAAAAAAGCTGTGTGCCCGATTTCCCGGGTTACATGTTGAAAGGATGGATGAGCGATTTACATCAAAGCTGGCGGTACGGGCTATGGTGGATGGTGGAATGAAGAAAATGAAACGCAGGAATAAAGCAATAATAGATAAAATAAGCGCTACCATCATTCTGCAATCCTGGTTGGAGTATAAATCCAATTATAAGATAAGTTAAAACACTATGACAGATAAAGTGAAAATATTGCCGATTCTTGCTTATGGACATCCCTTGCTGAAAAGAATAGCATCGCCTATAGAAAAGGATTATAAAGGGTTGGAGGAACTGATCAGAAATATGTTTGCAACCATGTATGCAGCACCAGGAGTAGGGCTTGCTGCACCTCAGATCGGTTTATCCATACGCCTGCTGGTGCTGGATGCCACTCCTTTTAATGATGAGGAGGAAAAGAATTCGCTAAAAGGATTTAAAAAAGTGATGATCAATCCACAGATACTGGAAGAGTTTGGCGATGAGTGGTCTTTTGAAGAAGGCTGCCTCAGCGTACCCGGCATCAGGGAAGATGTTATGAGGAAAGAAAAGATACGTATATCATATTCAGATGAGAATTTTGTGCATCATGAAGAAGTTTATGATGATATCAAGGCGCGCGTCATGCAGCATGAGTATGACCATCTGGACGGTATTTTATTTCCTGATCGTCTCAATCCGCTGAAAAGACGATTGCTGCGAAGAAAACTCAACGATATTACCACCGGTAATGTGGATGTGAAATACCCTATGCATTATCCCAAAAGAAGAAAAAGAAAGAGATGAAGTAAATAAAGTAAATTTGTTGATTGCTGTTCTTCAGATTTTCGGAAATCCTATTTTTGTATATAAACGACAATTATGAAAAATACATTTGTTTCAATATTGGCTTTTGCCATGCTTTTAGCAGCATGTGATAACACCGTTGATCCCAATGCTTTCAGGTCAGATCTGCTGGAACAAATAAAAGCTGCTGATGCAGCTCTGTCTGATACAAGCCAACAAAGTGCAGCTCCCAATCATGCCAAAGCCGAAAACGCTCTTGCTTTATATGAACAATTTGCTGACAGCTTTCCGCAGGATTCCCTGTCACCGCTCTTTTTATTCAGAGGAGCACAGCTTGCTATCGCTATATCAAGGTTCCAGAAAGCAATCAAAGTGCTGGAGCGTATTTGCAACGCTTATCCAAAAAATGCCAAAACACCGGATGCTGTGTTTCTAATAGCTTTTGTATATGATGAACATATAAAGTATAAAGCGAAGGCAAAAGAGTGGTATGAAAAACTGATTAGAAATTATCCCGATCATACCTTTGCAAAAGATGCAAAAGCAGCCATTGCTACACTCAACATGAGCGATGAGGAAATAATTCAGATGCTCAAGGATAAGAACTCAGCACAGGATTCCCTCACTGTTGCTCAATAAATCAGGGGTGAAGAAAATTGTTTCAGATTATACCGGCTGCTGGCGTCACAAAGTCGTTTCAAACAGACATATTGTCAGTATAAGTTCAATGGCATGAGGTTTGACCGACACAGTTCAAGTTAAAATCAGAAAAAATGGCTCAAGGTAAAATCAACGTTCAGGCGGAAAATATTTTTCCCATCATCAAAAAGTTTCTTTATTCCGAACACGAAATATTCCTTAGAGAACTGGTCTCCAATGCGGTTGATGCCACCCTCAAACTTAAAACCCTTTCTTCGATGGGTGATTTCAAAGGCGAGTCCGGTGATCTGAAAATACAGGTGGTGATAGATAAAGAGGCGAAAACCATCACCGTGAAAGACAGGGGTATCGGAATGACGGAAAAGGAAGTAGAAAAATATATCAACGAGATTGCTTTTTCCGGTGCTGAGGAGTTCTTGAAAAAATATAAAGATAAAACAAGCATTATCGGGCATTTCGGGCTTGGTTTTTATTCGTCTTTTATGGCGGCAGAGAGAGTTGAAATATTCACCAAATCCTATAAAAAGGCTAAAGCGATGAGATGGGAATGCAGCGGAAGCCCCGAATTTGTGCTTGAACCTGTAGATAAAAAGGAAAGAGGGACAGATGTGGTACTGCACATCTCAAAAGATTCAATTGAATATCTCGAAGATGCGCGCATCAGCGGATTGTTATCCAAATATTGCAAGTTTGTGCCGGTAGAAGTGGAATTTAAAGGGGAAGTGATCAACAATACTTCACCTGCATGGAAGAAAAAACCCGTTAAGCTCAAAAAGGATGATTATGATAAATTTTATAAAGAACTCTATCCCTACACTTTTGAAGAACCTTTGTTTAATATTCACCTCAATGTAGATTATCCTTTCAACCTGACAGGCATCTTGTATTTTCCTAAACTAAAGGGCAATTTTGAGATGCAACGCAACAAGATACAGCTCTATTGCAACCAGGTTTATGTGACCGATTCCGTGGAAGGAATTGTTCCGGAATTTCTCACATTGCTTCACGGGGTGCTCGACTCACCGGACATTCCACTCAACGTTTCACGTTCTTACCTGCAAAGCGATCCGAATGTGAAGAAGATATCATCTCACATCACCAAAAAGGTGTGCGATAAATTGAATGAACTGTTTAAAAATGATCGCAAGGATTTTGAAAGCAAATGGGAGGATATCCGCGTTTTTATTGAATATGGCATTGTAACCGATGAGAAGTTTGCAGAAAAAGCGGGTGCTTTCACTATTTATAAAAATTCTGATGGTAAATACTTCACTTTAGAAGAGCTGAAGGAAAAAATCAAAACCGCTCAGACGGATAAAGATGGTAATATCGTCATCCTTTATGCTACAAAACCCGAGGAGCAGCACACCTACATCAGCGCTGCAAAGGAGAGGTCTTATGAAGTTATTGAAATGACCAGCCCTCTCACCGCCCACCTGGCAGGGAAGCTGGAACAGACAAATGAAAAAGTGAAATTTGTATGCGTTGATTCCGATGCAACCGATAAACTGATCGCCAAAGAAGAGATCATCCCTTCCAAATTGTCTGATGCGGAAAAAGACAAGCTGAAGCCTGTCATAGAAAAAGTGGTGGATAAGAGCAGGTTCAACGTTGTTTTTGAGAGCATGAATGAAACGGATATGCCTTTTACCATCACTCAGCCGGAATTTTCGAGGAGGATGAAAGACATGAGTGCCATTGGTGGGGGAGGAACGATGGGAAATATGCCGGAGATTTACAACCTTCTGGTCAACACCAACCACCCGCTGATCTCAAAGGTTCTGAAAGAGAAAGACAAGAAGAAACAGGAGAAACAGCTTGGGCAGTTGAGGGACCTCGCTATGGTTTCTCAGCAGATGCTCACCGGAGAACGGCTGACGGATTTTGTGAAGAGAAGCCTCAGCATGATAGATTGATCGTTAGCCCTGTCTTTATAAACGGCTTATTGCTGTTGGGTATC
>CAZUDW010000025.1:0-29600 GCA_964619305.1 uncultured Flavobacteriales bacterium | reverse complement strand
TGATCATCGGGATGGGGGGCCTCTTTTCCCGTGCCTTCGTATTTGTAGGCAAATATCTGGCCTGTCTGGGCTATCAGGACGATCGAGAGAAAAATATGTTTAAGTGTTTTCATGATGTTTGGATTAATGATTTTATAAGCAATATTACGTAGATATTCATGCCGATGCCAGCTATAACTAACGAGTGGAAGTATTGATTGTGTCAGCGGTTGGAAAAAGTAATTAAACGGGGGAGGTGTTCTATTGTTTTCGCATCCTGTTGATGAATTCGGCTTTCTTGCGCCTGGACACTTCAACTTCAGAATCATCATCCATAATCACAAATCCGCCTTCACCCCTGATATATTTTTTAACATGATTCAGGTTGATCATGTGTGAACGATGAATACGGCAAAACACCGATCCTGCAAACATTTCTTCAAACTCACCAAGTGTTTTTGAAGTCATGATTCGTTTCCCACCCTCTATAATGAAGTTCGTATAATTCCCGTCAGATTCGCAACGGACTATTTCAGAAATATCGACAAATAACATTCCTTCATTATCTGGCAATGCAACTTTTGTCAGCATCTTGTCTGACGACAAATTATCCATAAGTAACCTTAATTGCTGATCTATCGATCTATTGTGCCTGAAATGTCTTTCAATCGCTTTGCCAAGCTCATCTATATCCACCGGCTTCAGGATATAATCCAGGGCGCTGTATTTGATTGCGTTTATGGCATAGTGATCATAAGCTGTAACAAAAATAATATCAAAGTCAACGATGTTAAATCTTTCCAGCAGGTCAAAAGCACTACCGCCCGGCATTTCAATATCGAGAAATACCAGGTCAGGTTTTTCACGACATATTGCTTCATATCCGGAATCTGGGGAATCCGATGTTCCAATGATTTCGAGATGGTCGAAATATTGCTGAATAATGTTTTTGAGAGACTCTCTTGCCCCTTCTTCATCGTCAATGATCAGAACTTTTGTGCTCATAATGTATCTTTTTCAAAAGGTATAAAAATTTCAACTCTTGTTCCGCATGGTATTCGGTCTTTGTCTTTCATATCCTTGATAACAACGCTCATGCTTGTATTGTTAATAGATTTCAGCAACTCTAATCTGCTTGCTGTGATAGACATAGCTCTTGATTTTTCATGCATCCGTGAAGATCTCTTCTTTTTTTCCGCCCTTTCTCTTCCTATTCCGTTATCTTCAATTGAACAACAGAGGCCTTCTTCATTTTTGCCGATAGCTATTGTTAAATGTCCTTTTATTGTCTTCTCAGAAAATCCATGCAGTATGGAATTCTCCACATAAGGTTGAAGCAGCATTGCAGGTATAGAATCATATTGGGTATCTACCATTTCATCAATAATAATACTATATGAGAATTTGTCTTTAAACCTCAGCGATTCAAGCTGCAGATAATATTCAAGTGCAACCAACTCATCATGTACTGTCACCCTTGTTTTAGAAGAGTTCTCCATGATCATCCGCATGAGTTTTGCCAGGCGTGAGAGGTATTTAAGCGCATCCTCTTTTTCTCCTGTCACAATCAGGTGTTGAATAGAGCTCATGGTGTTGAAAATAAAATGAGGATTCATTTGTGCTTTAAGTGCCTGCAATTCCAGATCTGCCATCTGTTTTTTAATATTTGTTTTTAGCTGCTCTTTTCTTCGGACAGATTTTATCCAGAGGTACATGATCAGAATTATAGCCATTATACCAAATGTAGTAGCAGTTATTCTGAACCACCAGGTGTTCCAGAATGGAGGCATGACCTCGAACTCTATCACAGCAGGAGATTCACTCCAGTATCCTTTCTTGTTCATTGCACTTACTTTGAACCTGTACTTTCCCGGAGGAAGTGTTGTATATTGCACAGTTGACTGGTTTGTATAGACAACCTCAGTATTCAATCCTTCCATAGTGTATTTATATTGCAGAACATTAGGATTGCTATAGGCAAAACCTACATAACTGATCGTAATGTAATTCATATTATAAGGAAGACTATAAGAACTCTGTACCACTGTATCTCTTCCTAGTATTCGTATTCCTGAAATATAAATAGTAGGAGGAATCGTATCATATCGGGTGGTGTCCGTATTAATCACCCTGAAATCTGTTATGGCAGATATCTCAGGTCGTGTATTGGAAACCACAGCATGTTGTATTTCTTCCACGTTTTTATTATTCACACTGGAATAAATCTGGGGTGGTTTATAGGCGAGCACCGTTCTTGAAGGCAGGAAGTATATGCCGTCTCCCAATGTTGCAAACCAAATATTACCGGCATTATCCTCAGATATTGATGAGACGGTCTTCCCGCCAAGATATTTATGAAAAACATTTGAATTGATATCGCTGTTGGAGTAACTGATCACCCCACTCTGGTAAAGGCCTATCCACAGTTTTCCCTCCTTATCCTGCAACACAGACTGAACATTATTTTCTACAAACACCCTGCTTATTAATTGATGATCATCGAGAATAATAAGTTCAAAATCTTTAGCAAACAGATAGGTTCTATCTTCTAAAACTAAAAAGTAGCTTTTGGAATATTCGCTTTTCTCCGATAGTGTGATGGTATAGGGATTTTCAGAGGTCAGGACACGCAGTTTGTTATTTACATCGGCAGCATGATTTGAACCCCACACAAAGCCATCCTGCTTTATTTTTTTTATATAAAAAGAACAAGCATTTATATCGCTTATTTCAGATAATGTAAGCTCCTTATTATAATAGTAAAGCCCACCCGGAATCACAGTGCTGATGAAAAGTCCACCCGTACGGTCACTGTATATGCTGTTTATAATATGCTCTTCAAGTATTGATGATTGCAACGGAAGCCGAATGAATTTATTTCCCTGCTGTTTGTAAATGTTACCGTTTGAAGTGAAACACAAAAGATTGTTGCTCCTGTCCATGGTCATTCCTATGCAAACCTCATCACCTGCAATTTTTTCGAGCGGATAAACGGTGAAAGAAATACCATTAAAAGAACATAAAGAAGAAGTACAGGCAAACCACATATTCCCGTCAGCACCCTGTATACTGGCATATACACTTCCGGAAGGCATACCGTCTTTGTGTGTAAAATGATCAAACAGCTTGCTTTGCCCCCTACCCTGCCCCGAAATCAAGAGAAACAGGAGTATGTTTACACAATAAAGTCTCAAAATGTAATCAGGGTTTATATGCACCGGAACAAAATAATGATTTATACAAATCTAAGAAATGAGTATTAACGAACGGTCGGGTTTCACTGTTTTGCGGTATTATTAGTTTATTAAAGCCGGTAATTTCTATCCGAAATCAATAGCTTATAAGATTGCAACCAATGGCTGATTATCAGTAGTTAGTTTTGGGGTGATCATGTTACTCCCAAAACAGGAAGGAAAGAGGCAAAACGAAATATAGTATTGTGGAATGATCTGTCAGTTTTTCACAAACCTGGTGGTTCCCATCACTTCAAAGTCATTCAATAGCTTAATATGATATAGTCCGCTTGCCAAATCCGAGATGTCAATATTCAGATTATTAATTCCGCTGCTTAATGCAGCATCACTAACCAAAACCTTTTTCCCGGTTACATCCGTTATTTCCATTTTAACGGGAACATCTGATGGAGCATTCACATCAATATTGAGGCGCTTGCTCACAGGATTGGGATAAACATTGGCAACTACCACGTCCTTTTCTTCCCCGGAAAACATGGTGAAAACCGTCTTAGAATACTCGTATTTACCGTTATAATCGGTTTGTTTAAGCCGATAATAATCAGGCCCGCTAAGTGGGGCGCGATCTGTAAACTCATAATGTAAGGTGGTGCTGCTGTTGCCTGCCCCCTGCACTTTCGCTATCTGCTCAAAATAGATACCGTTGCCACTTCTCTCTATGGTGAAATAATCGTTGTCGGTTTCGGTAGCAGTGCTCCATTTCAGGTTTATGGAAGATTTGGAATTTTCGCATGAGAAGTTCAGCAATTCAACAGGAAGCGGAGGGGAACAGTTGTAAACCCATATATCATAAGGATTTGTTGACTGGTCGCCATAATCGAACAAAAGGCAATTGTAGGCGTTGTTTTCGTGCTTGTATGTGTTTATAAAACGGTATGATTCTCCGCCAGGATTCACAATGATTTGTTTGGGATTGAATCCGGAACCGTTCCACTCGGCTTTATAGATGGTAGGGAAAGTGCTGTTGTCAGCCCACACCACAGTGATGAGTCCGTTCACATTGGAGATGCCGAAATTATAAGCGCCAGTGCCGTTGGCATATCCACCGCCTGCAGCATCCACAAAGTAGGAAGTCCATACAGACGAGCCGCTGTTTTTTACTGCCACATACAGCCCGTTTTTCACTGCACATGCGGAACTTCTTTCTGAAACGACAGCTACAAACAGATTATCCGCATCATCAAATACCGAAGAATGCTGGTTGGCTGAATATGGGTGGACAAACGCATCTGAATTTCCCCAGGCGGCTGCGCTTTCATCCCACCAGCGCCAGTACATGTGGTTTTTCCATGAGGCACACTGGGTGGCTCTTACCCTTCCGGTAAAGATGAAATCGTTATTGGCATCCACTACCACAGAGGGGGCGCAAAAGAAATCTGATGAAGAAAGCAGTGTGCCCGGGGCAGAGAATGCCCAGGTTGTGGTGTTGATCTTATAGTTCATATAGGAGATCCAGCTCGTATTTTTGCCATAATAGCATATTACAGGAAGTTCATTGCCACTGCGTGTATAAAGATCAATATCCGGTAATTCCATAAACCTGGTGGTGCTGGTGCCGTTGAATAACTTCTCCACAGCGCTCCATGTGTTTGTAGCGGTATTGTAAGTAGCATAAAAGATGGACCATGGCTGGTAACCGCTGGCGCATGTAGTGCTGCCCCAGTTGATGCCTCCCCAGGTTACGTGCAGGGTTATCTGGTCTGATGCCATCACCATAGAGCCGAAGCGGTTGTAGTTTATCGTTCCGCCAAAATAAGGCACCGTTGTTTTAAGCGCCCAGGTGGCTCCGTTGTCTAATGATTCATATATCCTTTGATCCCCGTTAATGCCCGAAGAAGAGCAGTAGAACGTAAGCAGGTATTGCTTGCCTGGCGTGCCAAGGGCCATGCTCCTCTCATTGTTTCGCATCACCCAGCTCTGATTGGTACCGGAGTTGGGAACCACATCTACGGTTGTTTGTGCAATTAAATTCCAACTGATAACGCTCAAAAAAACGCAAAGCAACAGAGGAAAATTTTTTAACTTTATCATTTCAGGTATGGTTTATATACTGAAACTGAATTAATTTGTAAATATATAAAAAAGTCAGAAATCCTAATTTTTTTCAACATTTTTTTTCAAAAAGACATTTAGAAAAATTTTTGAAGCGAGCAGATAAAAAGAAACTTAACTTTATCATTTCAGGCATGGTTTATACATCAATAATTGTCAAGTTTCACAAGGTTGTTGCGTAATACAAACTTGCTTTGTATGGGTCTGTTCTATATTCTGACTCCTATATTCTGACTCCTCAAATTTTAATTCCTGATTCTCTTTGTGGTTCGGCAATTTTTTTACCTCCTTATATCACCAGTTCCCGGTTCCCTTGTAGTCTCCCGCAGCCGCTTTAGAGTCCCCCAAAGTCATTTCGGAGTCTCCCGCAGCCACTTTGGAGTCCCCCGCAGCCACTTTGGAGTCCCCCGCAACCACTTTGGAGTCCCCCGCAGCCATTTTGGAGTTCCCCGCAGCCTCTTTGGGGTCTCCCGCAGCCTCTTTGGGGTCTCCCACAGCCTCTTTGGGGTCTCCCACAGCCGCTTTGGGGTCTCCCAAAATCATTTTGGGAGAGCTTTTTGGCAGGCAGAAAAACCCAGATTTTATTGTTAACCCCTTAATATCAATATATTACGCATGAAAAATCAAAAACAGCACAAAAACCCTTTCTCCCATGGCACGGGAGAACTCTTTTTATTGCTTCAAAAGGCGCTGTGGCGGGGTTTGTGCCCGCTGTTTCTATCAGGACTTAGCTTCTTTTTTTAAAAAAGCATCCCAGCCCTGTGCATTGAGTTCGATTGATACTTCGTCTTTGGTGATCATCTGATAGCCTCCATCCACATCTGTCATGTGGCCTATAATCGAAACGAGTTCATTGCCGGCAATTTTATCATAATCGTTTTGCTTTATGGTGAACAGGAGTTCATAATCTTCTCCCCCGTTTAAAGCGCAGATGGATGGCAGCATCTTAAATTCTTCAGCCATCAGCACGGCTGTGTGGTCAATGGGGAGCTTATTTTCATATATGGCACAACCCGTACCCGATTGTGTGCAGAGGTGCAGAAGATCGGAAGCCAGACCGTCAGAGACATCTATCATGGAGGTAGGTTTTATCTTCTTTTCCCTGAAAAGGGCAATGATGTCCTTCCTTGCTTCGGGTTTCAGTTGTCGTTCCAGCAGGTAATCATGTCCTTCGAGGTCGGGTTTGATATTGGGGTTGGTTTCAAAAACCATTCTTTCCCGCTCAAGAATCTGCAAACCGAGATAGGCACTGCCGAGATCACCGCTCACACAGATCAGTTCGTTTTTTTCAGCTCCCTTCCTGAAAACCACATCTTTCTTTTTTGCTCTGCCAACAGCAGTTACGGAAATCATCAATCCGGTGAGAGAAGAGGAAGTATCGCCTCCTACAAGATCCACATGATAACGATCACATGCCAGGCGAATGCCCGTATAAATCTCTTCTACATCTTCAAGGGAGAATTTTGCAGAAACCGCAATGCTGACGGTGATCTGCTCCGGTTCGGCATTCATCGCATAGATATCAGAGAGGTTGACCGTCACGGCTTTATAACCGAGATGCTTCAAAGGCACATAAGTAAGATTGAAATGAATACCCTCCAGCAGCAGGTCTGTTGTGAGCAGCGTTACCTCCTGCCCGGCAGCGATTACAGCGGCATCGTCTCCTATTCCTTTGATGGTCGTGTTGCGTGCCGGGTTGAATTTACTGCCCAAATGCCTGATCAGGCCAAATTCTCCCAGTTCACTTAATTCTGTTTTGACTTTATTTTCAAACATAGTGCTTCAAAGTTAAAGGTATTAATCAGTTTGGAGATCATTCTGATTGAATTTTTAAATAATATTGTCGTGAAAAGGATATTTATTTCAATCCCGGATATGCGCTGGGCAAGACAAAAGACAAAGCTGTTCAAAAGATGTACTGTTCGGGATATGCACCGATAGAAGGAGCATTGTGGTATATCATGAACGGCTGGCGACCCGGCAAACCGTTATAATTCTTAATTTCGTCCCTGTAATAACCAAAAAGAAATCATGAGATGTCTAAAATTCTGATCATCGATGATGAAAAAAGTATCAGAAACACGCTGAAAGAGATATTGGAATATGAGAAATATGAAGTGGAAGAGGCTGAAGACGGCATGACAGGTCTGGCTATGCTGGAAAAAGGAGGATATGATGTAGTGTTATGTGATATTAAAATGCCCAGGATGGATGGGATGGAAGTGCTGGTGAAAATTCTTGAAATGCCGCAGGATACTTCGGTTGTTATGATCTCCGGGCATGGAAACATAGAAACTGCTGTGGAAGCCATCAAAAAAGGGGCCTTTGATTATATTTCAAAACCATTGGATCTCAATCGCCTTCTGATATCTATCAGGAATGCGCTTGAGAGGAGCGGCAGCATACATGAGATTAAAAAGTTGAGAAAACAGATCGGCAAGAAGAAGAGTATGGAGATGATTGGCGAATCTGAAGCTATTCAAAACATACGCGCAATGATTAAGAAAGTGGCTCCTTCTGATTCAAGGGTGCTGATAACAGGAGAAAACGGGACAGGCAAAGAGCTTGTGGCCAGGGAACTGCACTCCTGTAGCAACAGGTCTGACGGGCCATTTATCGAGGTAAACTGTGCAGCCATTCCATCTGAATTGATTGAGAGTGAACTTTTCGGACATGAGAAAGGTTCATTTACCTCTGCTATCAAACAAAGAAACGGGAAATTTGAGCTTGCCAATAACGGAACTATTTTTCTCGATGAGATAGGTGACATGAGCATGTCTGCCCAGGCTAAAGTGTTGCGTGCTTTACAGGAAAACAAGATAACACGGGTTGGTGGCGATAAGGATATCAAGGTGAATACCCGCGTAATTGCCGCTACAAACAAGGACTTAAAAAAATTGATTTCAGAGCAAAAATTCAGGGAAGACCTGTATCACAGACTGGGTGTTATTATCATCCATGTGGCATCACTGAATAAACGAAGAGATGATATTCCTATCCTGGCAAAATATTTCCTGGAACAGATTTGTGATGCGCAGGGACTTCCAAAGAAGAAAATCAGTCAGAAAGCCATGGATGCTTTGCAAAAAAGAAACTGGTCAGGTAATATCAGGGAGTTACACAATGTCATCGAGCGCCTGGTAATACTTGGTGGAGACGAAATATCAGAAGCTGATGTCAAAACCTATGTTACCGGTTAAAATAATATATGCTGCCTGACAAAGTGAATTTCAATCACTGATAAACGATTCCGATTTCTTTAATGCAGCGGATATTCCACCCGGTTTTTTACCTCCGGCTGTAGCAAAAAAAGCCTGCCCTCCTCCTGCCCCATCTATTTCCTTAGCGAGTTCCCTGATGATCTTATCTGCAGTAATCGCTTTCACTTTAATCAAGTCTTCGGAAATGACAACAGATATGTTTGCTTTGCCTCCGTATTCAGAAGCTAAAACCAGGTAGAGTCTTTTTACTTCTGCTTTTAACTGAAAAGCAATTGTCCTGACAGAAGCATTGTCCAGTTCCACTTTTTCTGCAATAAAATTAACGTCATTGATATTTCGCATCTTTTGCAGAAGATCCTGCTTCAGGGATTTGATTTCAACAGACTTGAAATGAGCCAGTTTCTTTCTCATTGCTACAACTTCATTCATTAAAACACTCACCGCTTTTGCAGTATCTTTAGGATTTTTTAACAATAGTCTGACTTCGGCTAATTCATTCATCTTTGCATCAATATATTCCTGAGCTTTGGAAGAAGTGATGGCTTCTATTCTTCTAACCCCTGCTGCAACAGCACTTTCAGAGATAATTTTAAATAAACCTATCTGGCCTGTATTGTCCACATGAGTTCCACCGCAAAATTCAATTGAATCACCAAAGCGGATAACCCGAACAACATCTCCATATTTCTCTCCAAAAAGTGCTATTGCACCCATATCAATAGCTCGCTGGTATGGTGTATGTCTATTTTCATCCCTTGGCAAATTTGCTCTCACCATACTGTTGACATGCTTCTCCACTTCCCCCAATTCTTCCATAGTCAGTTTTTTGTAATGCACAAAATCAAAACGCAGATAGGCTTCGTTTACCAAAGATCCTTTTTGTTCCACATGTTTACCTAATACCTCTCTCAAAGATTGTTGCAATAAATGTGTTGCGGAATGGTTGCATGCAGTCAGGAGTCTTTTTTCTTTATTCACTATTGCTTTAAATGTGGCTTCCAGATCGGCAGGTAATCGTTCTGTAAGATGGATGATCAGTTGATGTTCCAGGAAAGTATTAAGAATTTCTATCTCCTCACTACCTGAAATAATTTTACCGGTGTCTCCTTTCTGACCACCTCCCTCTGCATAAAATGGAGTGATGTTGAAAACGAGATGATAGATGTCTCCATCCTTTGTTTTGATTTTCCGGTATCTGGTAATGTTGACATTTGTCTCAGTATAATCATAACCTACAAACTCTTCAGTATCATCCTTTAACACTTCTACCCATTCTCCACCGGAAATTTTTTGGGCTTTTTTAGATCTTTGCTTTTGAGCCTCAAGACAAGATTTAAAACCTTCCATATCAACTTGCCAACCTTTCTCTTGCGACACCAGTTGGGTAAGGTCAGAAGGGAATCCATAGGTGTCATATAATTCAAATACCAGTTCACCAGGTATGATTTTATTTGCTGCTTTATTATTGTTTGTCTCTATAAACTCTGATAAGCGCTGGATTCCATTGTTGAGTGTTTTTAAAAAATTCTCTTCCTCCTCACGAATCACTTTTGAAATCAGTTCCTCCTGCTTTGCCAGCCCGGGAAAGAAATCTCCAAACTGCTCAACCAAAACCGGAACAAGTTTATAAATAAAAGGCTCTTCTTTATTGAGAAAACTGTAGCCAAACCTTATAGCCCTACGCAATATCCTTCGAATAACATAACCTGCCTTTGCATTAGAAGGCAGCTGACCGTCAGCAATAGCAAAAGCAACTGCCCGCACATGATCTGCAACAACCCTCATCGATACATCAACTTGCTCATCCTCACCTTTCTTTAATTTAGTATTTGACTCAATAGTGGAGATTAATCCATTAAACACATCGGTATCGTAATTCGATTTTTTATTTTGTAAAACCATACACAGGCGTTCAAAGCCCATTCCCGTGTCAATATGTTTTTGAGGTAATGGCAACAATATACCATTTGAACTCCTGTTAAACTCAATAAACACAAGATTCCATACCTCGATCACCAGTGGGTGGCCGGTATTGACCAACTCCCTAGCAGTGATTTTCTTTCTTTCTCCATCGTTCCTCAGATCAATATGTATTTCAGAACATGGACCACAAGGTCCCGTAGTGCCCATTTCCCAAAAATTATCCTTTTTCCCGAAGTGTAATATCTTTTCTTCATGAATCAAACTTTTCCAAACCGCCTCAGCTTCATCATCCGCTTTCAGATTATCACTTGCATCTCCCTGAAAAACGGTTACATATAAGCGGTCCGGGTCAATTTTGAATACTTCCGTCAGCAATTCCCAAGCCCATTCTATAGCTTCCTTCTTAAAGTAGTCTCCAAAAGACCAGTTTCCAAGCATTTCAAACATGGTGTGATGATATGTATCCACACCAACTTCATCAAGATCATTATGCTTGCCGGATACCCTGAGGCATTTCTGAGAATTCGCTACCCTTCGATATTCAGCTTTTTTGTTTCCTAAAAAAATCTCCTTGAATTGATTCATTCCTGCATTGGTAAACATCAATGTAGGATCGTCTTTTAAAACCATCGGAGATGATGACAGGATACGATGCTCTTTCTTCTTGAAAAAATCAAAGAAAGTCTGCCTGATAATATTCGCTTTCCACTCCATATATAAAAATGAGTGCAAAGTTAGAAAAATAGCCTCTGTCAAATCTAATTATTCAAAAGTGGTTTTTTAATCCTGATGATCGTTTGAAATTCTATATTTGTCGGTACTATTGATTTGCTATGGGGTTTAACAAAGTACTGGTATTAGCTGCACATCCAGATGATGCAGAGTTTGGTGCAGGAGGAAGTATCAACAGAATTGCCAGTGAAGGAGCTGAAATACACATTGCTGTGTTTTCTCCATGCATTGAATCTTTACCGGACTCAACACCTGATGACATCTTATTCACTGAAATGGAAAGAGCAGTATCCCATTTAGGAAATTTTAGCAGGAGTATATACAAATACAATATACCGGTGCGCCATTTCCCCGAAAACAGGCAGAATATTTTAGAAGAGCTCATCATATTAAAATCCAGGATTAATCCCGAACTGGTTATATTACCATCTTCTTATGATGTGCATCAGGACCATAAAACAATAAACCAGGAAGGTGTCAGGGCATTCAAAAACTGCAATATCATCGGTTATGAACTGCCGTGGAATAATCTGCACTTTAAGCATGATCTGTATATTAAACTTGAAGAAAGGAATATCAATTCCAAAATATCGTCTATTCTGGAATATAAATCACAGGAAGGCAGGTATTATGCTGATGCGAACTTCATTCGTAGCCTTGCAGCTGTAAGAGGTAAACAAGTGAAATCATCCTATGCTGAAGCATTTGAAGTAATACGCTGGTTGATATAATCATAAAAAGGATCAGGCACCTATATCCCGAATGTGGTTTACAGACTTATTGTTTTCACTTATAAACGCCATATCCTGAACAGCCCAATTCTCATTGTAGTGAACCATATCATAAAGCGATTTAACGGGATTTAATATTATCAAAGCATTGCGATTTGAGTCAATCAACACATAAATATCCTCTGATATGCCAACATTTTGTATCCATTCCATTCCAGACAAACTTTCTGCTTTTACGGGCAATGCAGTTGTTAAATAATAATTGTCTCCAATAACCAATGCTCCTTCTGTGGTTGATGAAACAACAAGTTTTCCCTTGTGCCACCTACCACCATGAGGACTGTGCAGACCCGTGATTCTCTTCTTAGCTTTTGATGTGGATTTATCAATTTCATAAACAGATCCTTCATGGAAAAAAGTTGCTAAAAAACTGTTTGTGTGTGGAATATATGCAACTGAATTAATAAAAGCTGCCCTATTAGCTGTTGGCAATGTATCTTTAAGAGGATCATTTATCAGTAATACATCAGTTGTGTGCTGCTGCAATTCTTTGTACCGGTCAACGTTCCGTGTAAGAATGATGTTTTTCCCTGTAATCGGATCGTGACCCTTATTAAAGCCATGTTCCCATGCACACCATTCAAAGGATTGTTGCTGAGACAAGAGATCATATTCAAAAACGGTGTCCAGTCCTGAAGATGATAGGATCAAATTATGGTCATCTCCTAAATCTAAACCATGTATATAACTGAACCATTTATTTTCAATTATTTGAACGTCCCGGCTTGATATGACGAATACTTTATTTTCTGAAGACATACAGATATAATCGTCATTAGCAGATATTCCACGGGGTTCAGTGAGTTCCAACAGTATATCTGAGGATATACTTCCATCTCTGACAATAAATTCTACAATAGCACCTTTTACCATTTGTCTTCTCTGAACGCTACCTATCCTGCCACTTTTCTCTTTTTTTGATAAGAGGTACCTTCTCCTTATCTTTTTGAGATTAAAACTTTTGACAGTAATCAACAATCTCATCGTACCATAAAAAGATCTATCTTTTTTAAATGATGAAATATCGATTTTTCTCAAAGTCATAATTAAGCTAAAATTTTATGCAAAGCATCAGACACTTCCTTTATTTGCTTATTTGTCAATGTTAATCCGCTTGGCAAATACAGTCCGCGCCTGGAAAGAAATTCTGAAACAGGATATTTTTCTTTATAAAATAATCCCATTTTATTAAATACCGGCTGTAGATGCATAGGGTAAAAGAAAGCCCTGCTGCCAATATCCAGTGAGCGAAGTTTTTGAATGATCCACTCAGCATCAAATGGAATCTCTTCTTTTAAAAGCAATCCGAAAACCCAATAAATATTCTCAGCATAAGAAGTTTCAGGAAGTGGTAGTTGTATCCCTGGAATGTCCGACAACAGTTCTGTATAATAATTCCCGATCTCCCTTTTTCTTTTCAAAGACTGATCTAATTTTTCAAGTTGTGCCAGGCCCAACCCTGCCTGCATATTAGTCATTCTGTAATTCCAGCCAAGTTCTTCATGTACATATCGTTTAGTGTCTCCAAAATATAGATTCCTTAACTTCCTGCATCTTTCAGCCAACAGGAGATCATCGGTTAAGATCATGCCTCCTTCACCTGTTGTAATATGTTTGTTCGGGTAAAAGCTAAAAATGCTGATATCACCAAAACTACCGCATAGTTTGTTCTTATATGTCTGCCCTATAGCTTCCGCAGCATCTTCGATAATCTTTAGTTTATGAGTATTTGCTATTTTCTGAAGCTTATCCATATCAACTGGCAAACCATAAGTGTGCACAGCCATGATCGCTTTTGTACGAGCAGTAATCAGATTTTCAAGCTGATTAACATCCATGTTCCATGTTAAAGGATCAGCATCTACCAGTACAGGAGTTGCTCCTGACCTGACAACGGCTGAGACACAGGAAATGATCGTAAAAGAGGGTATGATCACCTCATCCTCTTTTTCGAGTTGCAAAGCAGCCACAGCCACATCCAAAGCTGCTGACCCACTACTCACGGCAATACCATACTCCCTATGATTGTATTCGGAGAAAGATTTTTCAAACTCTCTGACAAAAGGCCCTTCAAAACTGATCCACCCTGTTTCTATACAAGCAATGAGTTTGTCTTTTTCATCATTGGTCAATAAAGGCTCATTAACCGGGATCATAGTTCTTTTATATTTATTTCCTTTAAACCGACTCCTGCAAACCTGATTTTATCTGATTCCGGGATAAAAGGGCCCTGTTTCACCTCTATCATCTCCAGGTCTTTTAACACTTTGAAACCATGCCCACCACTGGCAAGCAATATGATGTCTCCCTCTTTAGCAATATAACTTTCAAAATACACCATATTTTTATCATATAAATCTATCCTTAGTTCACCCTTGCATATTATAAGCACTTCCTGTGTATGATGCACTTCTCTTTTATTTGCTTTATGAGAATGGGCTTCAATTTCCTTACCTGCAGGATGCTTCATTACCGCCACTTGTTGTGACAGATCATTGGGTGTATAAAAACCCGATCCATCTCTTTCGGAACTATTCCTGATAATCATTGCAATGAACTCCCCCTCTTTTTTTATATTCTTTATTATTTCCTTCATCTTTTAATTGAGTGTCGCAAGTTATGAAATTTTTAAGCTTTCCATCATGAAAACCATTTAGTGTTATGATATCAAATGTGAATAAATTTTGTACAATTTGCATGATAAAAAAAAACTCAGTATATTGCGATTCTATTCATTCTATAAATAATAGATACATGTTCATAAAATCAGATACACTTTTTACTTTTGGTACCGCATGTTTCATTGTTTGTATTCTGGCTACTTCATGTAGTGAAACCAATAATGAAGAAGGAGATAATAAAATGAAAGGAGTTAACCTCAGCATGATGGACACAACAACATCAGTATGCGAAGACTTTTATCGGTTTGCCAACGGAAAATGGCTGGATAATACCGATATTCCCTCTACAGAGAGCAGATGGGGTAGCTTTAACGAATTGCGTGATAAAAACTACGAATTAATCAAAACTATTCTTGAAGATGCTGCCAATGATAGAAATGCTGAAGAAGGAAGTGACAGAAGTAAAGTTGGGATGTTTTATCGTACTGCAATGGATACTGCATCACGTAATAAAATAGGCATAAAAGCTCTGCAAGATGAGTTAGACAAGATCAATTCTATCGGTTCCAAATCTGATTTGATTGAATTAATCGCTCATCTTCATCTTATAAATGTTTCGGTTCTTTTCGATTTCAGAGTAGATCAGGACATGAAGAACAGCGAACGTTATTTATTTGAACTATCCCAGGGAGGGATGGGTCTGCCCATTCCCGAATTATATTATGATCCTGCTAAAGCAGGTCCTCTGAAGAATCTTTACCTTGTTCATATAAGGAAAATGTTTCTTTTAACCGGTCAGGAACCAAAAGAAGCAGAAGAAAACGCAGATATTGTTATGAATATTGAATCTCAACTTGCTGAACATGCCATGACAGCGGTACAGCAAAGAGATCTTGATGCTCAGTATAATTTAATGAGTTTGGAAGACTTAAGTACTTTAACCCCTTCATTTGACTGGAGTGCTTACCTGAATTTGCTGAACATCCATCCTGAAGAGGTAATGGTTGCTCAACCTGATTTCTTCAAACAAGTTGAAGTACTTTTGCAAAATACTGATTTAAATTCATGGAAGGTATATTTCAGATGGTATTTATTACACAAAATGGCTAGTAACCTCAGTGAAGATTTTGTTCGTGAAAACTTCAGTTTTTATGGAACAGCCATGAGTGGGACCAAAGAGATGAATCCACTGTGGAAGCGTTCACTTGAAAGCGCCAATCACAATATGGGGCAGCTACTGGGAAAGGAATTTGTTAAAAAAGCATTCTCTAAGGAAAATAAAGTGAGGTTAAATAAGTTAATTGACAATTTAATTCTGGTGTTTAGGGAACGCCTTCAAAACCTGGAATGGATGAGTGATGATAGTAAGAAGACGGCATATGCCAAACTGGATTCTTTAACTCGGAAGATCGGATACCCTGACAAATGGCTGGACTTTTCATATCTTCAATTAACCGATCATTCATTTGTTGAAAATTGCATTCGCTGTCAACGTTTCTGGGTAAGATATCATCTGAGCAAACTTGGCAAACCGGTTGACAAAACAGAGTGGCAAATCCCTCCTCAAATTGTTAACGCTTTTTATAATCCTACAACAAACAGCATTTGTTTCCCTGCCGGTATATTACAACCTCCTTTTATGGATCCTGAAGCTGATGATGCAGTTTTATATGGTACGATCGGAGCTGTCATCGGCCATGAATTGACACATGGGTTTGATGATATGGGAAAACAGTTTGATGCAAATGGGAATAAACGCAACTGGTGGACTGAAGAAGATTCGGCACGTTTTAAAAAAAGAACAAATAAGCTGGTGGAGCAATTCAATAAATTTGAAGTTCTGGATAGTATTTTTATCAACGGAGAACTCACGCTTGGAGAAAACATAGCTGACCTGGGTGGTTTAATCATGGCTTATTATGCCTTCCAGAAGGCAAAAGAAGGCAAAGAAGACTATAAAATAGATGGATATATGAGCGATCAGTTATTTTTCATCTCGTATGCCCAGTTATGGAAAGCGAAGTCAACTGATGAAGAAGCCAAACGACTTGCTATGCTGGATCCGCATTCTCCTCCAAGATTCAGGGTGTTTGGAGCATTAAGTAATATGCCGGAATTTTACAAAACATTCCATTGTAATCAAGGGAATGCTTATTACATTCCAGATCAAGACATGGCCGTGATTTGGTAAATATTTTGCTTATTTAAATGGTTTCTGGAAGAGTGTAGGTTCTCCCTTCATTTTGTTTTTTTAGATAATCAACCAAGGGTTTAAAGTAGTCCAGCATCGGTTTTGCAGATAATCCGGTCCCGAGATTTGTCTGCATATTGTCTCTCCAGTTCATAGTTGCTCCAGGATACATTATATCATGAAGAAATTTACCCACTCTCTTATCTCCGTAGTAATTGGTGTTGTGTGGATCCTGATGCAGTATTTTATTTGCTATATAATCATGAAACTGAAAGAGTAACACATTGGAAATTGCGTAATCATAATACTGTGCAGGATCATTATTGATATGTGTTTTAGATGCCGCATCGCAATATTCTTCACCTCTTGTTTCAGGAGGTACAATCCCCTGATATTTGTATTTTAGTTCCCACCAACGTTTATTGAATTGGTCAACAGGCAAGTTTAATACATAAAGATCATGTTCAAATTCAGTCATCACACCTGCACTGAACGGCATAAAAACGATATAATCCAAAGCTTCTCTCAACATGGCATTCATCTCATCGACTTTTGCTTTAGCGGGTACTAGTCCTCTGTTGATCAGAAATGATTTCTGCATGGATGCCAGCCCGATCAAACTACCCATTGCTTCATGGAATCCCCTGTTAGCTCCACCCCTTAATATAATTGGCACATTGTCATTTGTATATGTCATGTAGTAATAAATATGTCCTAATTCATGGAGAACTGTTCCCCACCATTCTGTATTGGGCACAACGCTCATCAATGATCTCACATCATATGCGTTATCCATATGCCATGCAGAAGCATGGTTGTTTTTTTTATACCCAGCATCATTAGGTAAGGGATATAAACTGGAATTATCCCAAAACGACCGGGGAAGTTGATCGAAGCCGAGACTCTTATAAAATTCTTCACCCTGTTTAAGTATCCACTCAGCACCTTTATTCCTTAGAGCAGAATCCAAATTAAATCCTGAATTTTCTACCAGTCCTGTCCAGTCTTGTCCCCAACGATTAGGTAACCAGTCAGCAGGAAGCATCTCCGGAACATCAGAATGATACTTTTCCGCAAGTTTATAACGTGCCCATGTATGTAATTCCCTGTAAAGTGGCCATACATCACGGATCATTTGTTTATTAATATCCATCATTTCTTCGGTTACCATGCCATAATCAGAAACCTGATAAGCAAAATAATCATGATAACCCAATGCCTGAACAGATTTATTGCGTAAGTCTCTAAGATTAGCAAGGCCTTCTTTAAGTTGTTTACCAACTACTTTACTGCTCAGCCATGCTTTCCTCCTATATTTTAAATTCTTGCTCTCCTTTAGAATTGAATCAATTTCATTTGTTGAAACAGATTTAGCATCAATACTGAAGTCAAAACCGAAAAGCAATTTTGTCTGAAGTGCATCCGCTTTTATTTTTTTATCAACAACATCTCCCGCCACGGCAGGGTTTGCACCCGCCATATATAATATGTTTTCAAATTGTTTAACCTGTAAGTTACTAAGAGAATCTTTTATTTCCAGGTATTTCTTTGCAGTCTCAATATTCTCTTTGCTACCGGTGAAAGATGCAAATCTTTTATTGGCTTCTTCCACAGCTTTATCTGTGAGTGTATCACCTTCTTTTATAAATGTATTGGCTCTCCATTCTGCCTCAGAAGCTATTTTTAAAAGTCGCTGATACTCCTTAGCATAATTGTCTAGAAAATTTTGTGCAAACTGTTGAACTTCCATCGTTTTTTTCTTTTCATTTTTTTGACTATCATTACAAGAAATGATTAAAACAAACATTATTGCAACAGACAATGAGTATTTCATAATCAGGTGTTATTTAGTGAATAAATGAATTGGCTAAGATATTGAGAAAAACAGACTAAAAAAATTAAAGATGTCAACTTGAAAAGTATCTTTGTAAGCAATGGAGTCCTTTCTTTCAAAAACTGCCGATCACATCATCGCCAATCATAACAATAATCTTCATAAAGTCTGTATTGTACTTCCGACAAGGAGATCAGGAGTTTTTCTTAAAAAAGAGATCTCTGCAAAGATTGAAACCGTTTCCTTTGCTCCAGATATTTACAGTATATCAGATTTTGTAGAGATGCTTGGAGATATTCACGTTGTTGATGAACTGGATTTGTTATTTGAATTTTATATAGCTTATCAAAGCACCTGTATTCAACCAGACTCTTTTGAAGATTATCTGAACTGGGCACCAATTATGCTAAATGATTTTAGGGATATTGATAACTATATGGTGCCTTCACAGGATATTTTTTCATACATTAATGAAGCATATGCTTACAAAGTCTGGAATCCTGAAGGAAAAGAACCCACTGATAGTCAACGGGAATATCTTCGGTTCTGGTCTGAGTTTGGATCAAAATACAATGCACTGAAAGAACATCTTTTAGCTAACAACATTGCGCATGAAGGACTTTCTGCTTTTTCAGCCGCCACCAACATTCTGAATCGTAAACCAAAAACAATAAACATTATAGGAACATGGGATAAAATCTATTTCACCGGGCTTAATGCTCTCAGCGTTTCTGAAGAAACTATTGTAAAGAAGTTGATTGAAATGAATGTTGCAGAGACATTATGGGATGCAGATTCTTATTATCTCGATGATTGCAAACAGGAGGCGGGAACTTTCATCAGGAAATACAGGCAACTATTTAATAAAAAATTCAAATGGATTGTTGATAAAATTGATGATTCTGAAAAAGAAATTACAATCATTGGTGTACCCGGGAACATCGCCCAGGTTAAAGCAGCCGGCCAGATTATTGGCGACTGGGTGGAAAAATCTGAATTGGAAAATACAGCCCTCGTGCTTACAGATGAAAGCTTGTTGTTACCACTGCTTCAATCATTACCAGATACTTTGAAGGAGTTCAACATAACTATGGGTGTTCCATTGTCTGCTTTTTCACTTCACAACCTATTTTTTCTGATATTTGAACTTCACCTCAATGCAGAACGCTCTGCTGCAAAAAAATTTTACTACAAAGATATTCTTCGTTTATTGGATCACCCATTAATGAAGAATGAAAAAATGCTGGCATTAGGTTTAAAAATCAAATCTATTATCCGTGTTAAAAAGCTCATTTATCTTACAAACAAGGATATCGGATTTGATAACAGAGGAGATGATTTCATTAATGACCTTATAATGAGCCTGTTTAATTACTGCAACAACACTGCAAAACAATTTCTCATCGTATTGAAAAACTGTCTTGAACTAGTTCAGGAGATGCAAAATGATAGTAGCGATGAAGAATTAAACCTGATTCAAAATGCATGTATTCAAAACTACCAGCAGATCATTCTTAAACTTAATAATGTTATAGAAAAGAATCCTTTTGTCATGAACATACGATCGCTAAGATCACTATTTGATCACCTTGGTTTAAAAGCAGTTACTCATTTTAACGGTGAACCGCTGAAAGGATTACAAATAATGGGAATGCTTGAATCCAGAGCACTGAATTTCAATAAGATAATTCTTCTCTCAGCAAGTGAAGATCATTTACCTGGAAGTAAATCTCTAAACTCGCTTATTCCTTTCGATATAAGGAAAGAATTTGGACTTCCGACACAAAGAGAAAAGGAAGCAATTTATGCATATCATTTTTATCATTTATTGCAAGGCGTTTCTGAAGCTGTACTCATTTATAATAACAATACAGAAACTGAGGGCCTGGCTTTGGGTGAACCAAGTCGCTACATTACTCAAATCCGGCATGAGATGACTAAATGCAAAATAGTTGATAAATCTATGCTCATACCTGTTAATACGATACCGGTAACGAATTATGAGATCATTAAAAACGAAATAATACATAAATCTATAATTGCAAAACTCACAAAAGGAATATCTCTGAGCTCTTTAAATCGCTATATCAACTGTCCTCTTGACTTTTATTTCAGAGATGTTGTGGGTGTAAACAATGATGACCCGATCCAGGATGTTATCGAATCATCCACAATGGGAAGTGTAGTGCATGATACGTTGTATGAGCTATACAAACCACTTCTTGGAAAGACATTTGGTTTTGTTGAAGTTGAGTCCATGTTAACACAGATTCCTGAATTACTTAACGAAAAATATAGCATCTATTACAATAAGAGCGATATACAATATGGGCGAAACCTGCTGATTAAAAAAGTGACCGAACGCCTTTTACGGCAATTTCTGAAAGCTGAATCTGAACAACTGTATCAAAATAACAAGATAATTAGATTAGATGCACTTGAGCAATACTATGAAAGCACATTAACTTTGAATGGCTTGAACGTAAATATAATCGGAAAAGCAGACAGGATAGATTGTTTTGAAAACAACATTCGTATTATTGATTACAAAACAGGAAGCGCTAAACGGAGCGGGATCAGTCTCAAAGAAATTATCTCTGTTATTAAAGATTCTGAATACAATTATGCATTTCAATTACTGTGTTATACATGGCTTTTTTATAAAAATAATCCTTCTTTTAATGGGATGGTGCGACCTGCAATAATATATTTGAAAAGAAACAATAATGTATATGCTCATCTATCGGTAGAAGAAAAGGATATCTTTTCAAGAGAAGATATTCTTGAATTTGAGGAATTGCTGAAAGAATTGATCGGTACAATGATTGATATTGAGAATCCATTCCGCCATAAAGCAAATTCAAAGTATTGTTATTTTTGTGAATTATAAAGTGATTTAAAAGATGTCTGTTCTGAAAAACATTCTGATATATTTGATGGTTTTTTTTCACCTGCTTGCATCTGGTCAGGAAGAAGAACTGAAAGCGACTATGACAGAGGCATTGCTCAATGTTATTGTTGTAACAATGGCTGGAGTGCCATCAGAAGGGGATTTTATAACTTTTATAGATCCTGATAACGGAAAGAAGTTTTCGGGTGTCACAAAAGAAGATGGTACATTTAAAATCCTCATCCCAAAAGGGAAAAAATACGAGGTACAGTACAAAGGGTTTGAAGGGGAAAAGAATTATACCGAACTGGAAATCCCGGAATTTGATGGTTATCTCAATTTTGATTTTACCATCAAATATGAGTTACCAAAAGTATATACCCTTGAAAATGTTTACTTCGACACTGGAAAATCCACAATAAGACCAGCTTCTTATCCTTCACTGAATAATCTTGCTGAACTTATGAGTTTCAAAAAGAAAATGAAGATTGAAATAGCAGGACATACTGACGATGTAGGAGAAGTTGATGCCAATCAAAAACTTAGTGAAGCGAGAGCAAATTCAGTACGTAATTTTCTGCTAAAAAAGGGGATATCGCCTGAAAATGTAATTGCAAAAGGGTATGGTGAAAGCCATCCCATTGCAAGCAATGACACACCTAAAGGCAAACAAAAGAACAGAAGAACTGAGGTGAGGATTCTCAGCCAATAGTTTTATCTTAACAAGGTAACAGCATCATCTGTCAAATCTGAATCTTCTTTATGTTTATGATTAAATAAATAACGTAATGAAACTTCGTGTGCACTTGCTGCATTGCTTCCAAGCTGTGATAGCTGTGTGTCAAAATTATAACCAAGCCTGAAATTAGCTTTTTGAACACCGAGCATAACTACAAAACGGTCCTGGTTGCCAAACCCAACTCCCCAAATCAATGATTTATAATCAAAGCTGGAACTCCAAAGCAATGTCGTAGCATTATACTGTTTGGAAAATTGAATATTGGGAGAGCAGGTAAAATCAGAATTTCTATATCTTTTAAGCGAAACACCAAGCTGTGCAGAATATCTTTTTGGGATAAAAGCCGCATCCGTAGGATCTTTCATGGTCTGTGTAATGTGCTCTAATGCAAATCCACTATAAAACTTATTCCATTGCATCAATATCCCTCCGGACAGATCAATAAGATGAGAATTCGTCAGTGCACCTTCATCTCCAACATAAGTGTATCCAAAATTCGGATCGGTGTTGTCAAATTGCTGAATTTTTTTCTCATCTATCTGTATAGCAATATATCCAAGCTGCATGGCAGGTTCTATAGACAATTTGTCTTTAATTTTAATTTTCGGGGAAACAACGAGACCATTATACCAGGTGTTTACTGTCCCTTCCAACGCATTATTGTAGTAAGAGATAAGCGCCACACCGCTACGAAGTGAATGAATATATGTATCAAATGATAAGTAATAAGTGATGAGGTTGCCCGGGTAGGAAGGCATCTGGTTATTATATGCCAAAGAAATCCTGTTCTTGTCCATAGATCCCGCAAAGGAAGGATGTATAAAAACCGGTGAGCTGGTCAGCTTTACAAATAATGGGTCCATTTTCAGTAAAGAAGCCGTCCTTTCCGGGGTTACACTGCGTTCAGTTACAGGAGATTCCTCAATCTCATCAGGATTGACGATGGTGTTTTTGCCCTGTATAATATCCCTGCTCCGTAAATCATCATTTGTCGAACTATTACCGGTATGTATTTCCTGCAGATCATCAGGAAGCTGAGATATACCGTTTAGTTCAATATCTTTATCTCTGTCCGTTAAACCTTCTTTCTTTAATTCCTCAGAAACATTTTCCCCACTTTGCGATTTATCAGATAAGTTCTGCTCTATAAGTGCATTATTCTGTTTTGTGTGCTTATAAGCAGTTTCTGCAGAACGAACATTCCTGCTGTCTGATTTTGTTTGTTCACCTGCCTGATTACCCGCAACATCGCTTTGATTGCTATCGAAACCCGAATTCTTATTAGCGCTGAACTCACTTATACCCGTGTTCCCGTTCAATTCGATATTTTCTCTATTGCCTGTGTTTGTCTTAACCGCAACATCCTGAGTGTTTTCACCACGCAGAAACCAATAGCTGCCAAGCAGGGAACCTCCGATCAATAAAATCAGAGCAAGAAGCACATAATAGACCTTATTCCTGTTAAAAGCATTCAACGGCACCAGCAATTCATTCATTTTAGGATAAGTAACTTCCGGCTCAAAAACATAACTATTACCCATCGCTTCAAAATCAACTTTCAGTGCCGGATCTGTATCCATAAACTCAAAAAGTTCTTTCTGCTCTTCCGGGCTCAATTCACCTTCGAAATACCGGAAGAGCCATTGATCATAATTCTTATAGTCGATATATTTCATATAATTACATTTATGTCTTTCAACTGGTTTTTAATTTTCTTTCTCGCTCTGAATAAATAAACTTTCACCTGAGATTCATTCAGTTCAAGGATGTCTCCTATTTCCTTATAATTGTAACCTTCCATATCCCGAAGTAAAATAATAGACTTGTGAAGGGGAGAAAGCGTCTCAATTGATTTATTGATAATCTCCCTGATCTCGAAACGCCTGTCCTCATTCGATACAGCTTCGTGATATACATTGCCGTTTACAGAACAACCATTGCTGTTTATTTCAAGTCTCAGTTTTCTGCTATCTCTTTTGATTTTATTCAACATGATCCGGTATGCTGTGGTAAATAACCATGAACCTGCTTTTTTTGTATCTACCTTATTTCTGTTTTCCCATAACTTTAAAAAACTGTCTTGCACTATATCACTGGCTTCATCTTTATCTTTGATGCACTTTATCAGGAGACCATAAACCCGGCCTGAATAAAGCTTTACAATGTCATTATATTGCTTTGCTGTCAATCCTTGTCAATTACCAAATTAAGCAAGCTTTTGCACCTGTAATAAAACAATCTTTTTAAGAAAATGTTACAAATCATTATGCCTGCAGATACAGAGCCTGTAAATTAATTGATAAAAATAGCAAATTTTCATAACATTTCAAATTGCCTTGACAATTGTAATTTAAGAAGCCCTCTGTTAATTATTTTTTGATATTTAATATCTAACCCAATCAGTCCTATCGCTTTTTTGAGGATTTTCTGCCATTATTAGGGAATGAGAAACGGAAAGTGTAAGCAGTAACTTTGTAATTATTGTTTTCATAGCCCCGGATTTTTAGCAGTTTATTGAATTTATGCTTTCATCGAAAGGTCTGAAACTTTCTTCGGAGAGATTTTTCACGGTGAGTAGAACTTTTTTACGGTGAACCCTAATACTCCTCAAAACTCAGACCATCGGTTAAGTTTGTATTTTTAACTCAAAAACCGATGGAAAACGAAGAAAACAAGAAGAAAATATCCGGCATCTTTCAAGGCAAAGACCGGGCAACCGATAACGCATACATAGAGCGGTATTTCAGAACACTCAAATGAAAGCATATATACCTGTACCCGGTCAGGGACGGTCTGGTGTTTTATCAGGGAATTGATAGATTTATTAGAAAATACAGGGAGTTATGAGTCTCTCCCCCACGCCCCCTCTCGTTACATCATTAACATGGTTATTAACAAATAAACTTAACTTTGCTTACCCGTGCTCTAAAGAACGGAGAGTACTTCACTATTATTTGAATGGTTTCAATTATAATTCCTGTGTTTAATACTGAGAGGTTTATTGCTGATACAATAAATTCTGTTATTCATCAATCCTATCAAAACTGGGAAATGATTATTGTTGATGATGGATCAACCGATAGAACTGAGGATAAAGTAACACCATATCTTTCAGATTTTAGGATTAATTATTTGAAGTATGATAATGCTGGAGTTGCAACAGCAAGAAACAGAGGGATTGCAAATGCCAAAGGAAAATATATCGCTTTTCTGGATGCAGATGATTTATGGCACAAAGAAAATCTTACAGAGAAATTGAAAATGTTTAAGCAGGATAAATCTATAGATTGGGTTTTCAGTGATATTGAACATATTGATATGGATGGACAATATCTTGGAACACACCCCTCGGGAACTGACTTAAAACTTCTTGATAATATATTACTTTGGCAAAAAGAAGTAGTTCCCGGACCGGGTAGTAATCTTGTTGTTAAAAAATCCTGCTTTGATGAGGATGTTAAGTTTGATCCAGAACTTTCAACAGCAGCTGATCAGGATTTTTGCATTCAACTTGCTGCTTCATACAAAGGAAAACACATTCCCAAAACATTAGTCCGATATAGAATTGTTCCTGGCAGCATGAGTAAAAATATCCAACTGATGGAATCAGATCACATTAAAGTCTATCAAAAAGCAGATAAACATCACTTCTTTAAATCTAAAAATTTCAGAAGAAAATGTTTTTCAAATTTATATCTCATTTTAGCTGGCAGTTGGTGGAAAGACGGCAATAATAAATGGAAAGCCCTGAAATATATCGTCAAATCCCTATACATTTACCCATCATCTTTTATAAAGATAACGAATAGAATAATTAGGACATGACGGATGAGAATTTCAGACATTGTCAATTATGCAAATCAAAGAGGTCTGATCATATAAAGTCTTTTGAAACGTATGCACTTGTGCGCTGTAAAGAATGTGGATTTGTATTCATGAACAAAACCCCTTCTGATAATGCATTAAATATATATTATTCCGGTTATCCGCGAAATCATATTAATTCTTTGACATTGAAAAATTATTCACTTCTTTTAAACTCATTTAATAAATACAGGCAAACCAATAACATATTAGACGTTGGATGTGGTGCTGGATGTTTTCTTCAGGTTGCAAGGAAAAAAGGATGGAATGTATATGGAACAGAATTCACAGATGAAGCCATTGCTGTTTGCAGAAAAAAAGGCATAAATGCTTTTAAAGGAGAACTCGGAAAAATAAATTTTAAATCTAATTACTTTGATGTTATAACTTCTTTTGAAGTATTAGAGCACGTTACAAAACCGATTAAAGAAATTAAATTAATCAGGGAGTTATTACGAGACGGTGGAGCAGCATATATAACAACTCCCAATTATAATTCTCTTTCACGACTTCTTTTAGGTGATAAGTGGAACGTCATTACATATCCTGAGCACCTCAATTATTTCACGAATAAGACAATAAAAAAATCATTCAGGCAACATGGTTTCAGTGTATTATCACTTAAAACAACAGGGATTAGTATTTCAAGATTGCAATTGTCTAAAAAATCCGGATTAAAAAATACTTCAGCACCTACAACCGATGATATAATAAGGAATTCTATTTATAAATATTCGCTGATGAGGTATTTAAAGAACCTTATTAATATGTTATTAAGTTTGACGCATAAAGGCGATACAATTAAGATTCTATGTAAAAAATAACATGAAAAATATCCTTGTTCTGACATACTGGAGCTACAAAGAATCTCTGATTCAGGCATACACTTTACCCTACCTTAAAATCATTTTGAACTCATTGCCTGATAATAGTAGAATACATCTTTTTACATTAGAAAAAAAATCGTATCAACTTAGTCAAAAAGAGAAATCAATACTACAGAATACTCTATCTAATCAGGGAATCTCATTAATAAGCGCTTATTACCGTCCGTATGGTATTTTAATGCTTTTTAGCTGGATTTATACTATTTTAAAGCTAACGTTTTTTTGTAAGAGAAAAAAATTTGACTATATTCATGCCTGGTGTACTCCTGCAGGCGCTGCCGGATTTTTAATCTCAAAGCTAACGGGAATACCTTTAATCATTGATAGTTATGAACCACATGCTGATGCCATGGTAGAGGTTGGCACATGGGGAAAAAATAGTATGGCCTATAAAATTCTGTCTTATTTAGAAAAGAAACAGACATCTCATGCTAAATCAATAATAGGCCTTACCTCTGCTACACCAAATTATATTCATGATCGATTCGGTATTGAGTTGAAACGCTATTACTTAAAACCCGCCTGTGTTGATCTAGATCAATTTAATCCATTTATGAAAAAAGATCAATATTTAGTTAAGCATCTCGTGTTGGAAGACCATGTGATTTGCGTTTATGCCGGTAAGATAGGTGGTATCTATCTGGAAAAGGAGATATTTGACTTTTTCAAAGTATGCCTTGATTTCTTTGAAGGAAAATTTATTGCACTAATTTTATCTGACGCTGACGAGAAAACCATTCACACTCTGGCTCAAAACAGCAATTTCCCATTGTCAAAAATCAGACTATTTAATGTTGAACATGCTCAAATACAAAAATATTTGTTGTTCGCTGATTTTGCTCTTAACCCTGTTAAACCGGTTCCATCAAAAAGATACTGTACCTCAATAAAAGATGGCGAATATTGGGCAACTGGATTGCCTGTGGTGATTACTCCAAATATTGCCGATGATTCTGTAATTATCAAAACCACAAATAGCGGGGCGATTATTCAGCAACTGAACGAAGCAGGATATTTGGAAGCAGTGGAAATCATTCAGTCTATGCTAAACAATGTATCGAGAAGCGCTTTAAAAAAACGCATCAGAAAGCTTGCAGAAAAATACAGGAATTACTCAATTGCTCAGAAAGTGTACCAGGAGATATACAGCAATGAAATGTCATAATGCATTCATTTCAGGTTAACTTTCATGAAATATTGTGCTTCTTTCCAATTTTACATATATGATAGAAAATGAACATTGAGGATATAAAAAATGGTAAAAGAGGAATCTTAAACCTGACCAATGCCCCGAAATTTGGTGTTGTCAAACCCATCGCAAAAGCCATCAATAATGAAAAGGATAATGTGAATACGAGCAAAGGTGTTCGAATGGTTATTCGTATAAATTGAAGCACTCCCACTTTAAATAATGTCCATATAGTCAGAAACATTAAAAATAAACTTTCTAATCCTGAAAAAAGCATCATGATATTGCTTGTTTCCCATATAAAAGGTCTATACAATCCGGAAATAGTTGCTATTGGGAACTTGGATAATACACCAGAAACAGTGGGATCAAAATTGCCAATATCATAAGAATTGCCACCATAATATTCTTTTTTAAGATCTTGTTGTGTAACAACTGCTTTTGTAAAAATATTTTCAATAGAATATTCTCCCAACTGGTCACTTATTGTCTTAAAAATAATAAATCCTCCACCAACCGAGAACAAATAAATGCATGGGATTAGAATCCATATCAGTAATTGATTGCGGATTTTGGTTAACTGATTGAAAAATATCCAAATTATACTTCCTGGCAATAAAACGATGACGATATATGGTTTTATAGCCAGGAGTAAGTACATTGAGATAATCAACCATATAATATTAATCAGGGCTTTTCTCCTTTTGATAAAAATATTATGAAACGCATAAACAAATAGACAGGTAGCAGAAAATGTAAAAGTATCTTTTAATATACCAGATCCCCAAAACCAAACAGATGGGAAAAACAAAAAGCCAATAGCAATTTGTAATCTTAGCTCCGGGTAATACGCAACAAAAAGCCTGTATATTTTCCATATTCCATAATATGAAATCCACGCCAGCATGACTGCTGTGATGATATAACTTTTGAATGATATCACAAGTAATGGTGTGATCAATCTTATCACTGTAAAAGTTTGAATATCCTGATATAAATACAAAAGTGGGTAACCTGTTTGGGTATTGAAATGAGATAAGTTTTCACTTGTTGCCGGTGAGATAAATGTAAGAACAGCCTCAACTGGTCTTTGATAGAATAGATTTGTAAATGCCAGCCCGGATTGATAATAACCCATCGTATCTCCACCCTGATAATAATAAACATATATTAATCCAAGTATGATCGAACCTATGATTTTTAGCCATAAACCAGGCATAAAGTATTGGTATTCTGGCTTTTTCTCAATATTCGAGTTTTTAATCCAGGCCGAAATAAACCATATGATAAAAAGATATACAGGAAGTAGAACAAACTCCCATATTTCAAAATTGAATTTTCCGAAATATACTGTATCCATGAAATAAACTGAATTCAAAAGTATGAAAACAATAATTGCAGGTATCTTTTATCTATCTGAAAATTAATAACTG
>CAZUDW010000024.1:0-30639 GCA_964619305.1 uncultured Flavobacteriales bacterium | reverse complement strand
AAAAATAAAATACTATCATTGGATCATCAAATTAATACAAAGCAAGTTTGTTTTACACAACAACCTTGTGAAACTTGGCATTTAGGTAACATTAATTTCCTTAACCATGAAAAAAAAAGCATTATTCGTCACCATTCTTACGGTAATGGTTATTACAATAATAGCTGTCGTAATCAGTAAGGCAGGAAAAGAATCGAAACCTGTAAAAGCAGACCCTGCATTCAGGGAATATATCTCCGCATATACAAGCGGTGTGATTTCAAGTAAAAGCACGATAAAGATCAGATTGATGAATGCAATTGAAGCAACTGTACTTCCCGATATTGATATAGAAAAATTGTTTGAATTTTCGCCTGACATTGAGGGGAAGACTGCATGGATAGATGCCAACACAATTGAGTTTACACCTAAAAAGAAGCTGCCTTCAGGCATGTTATTCAATGGTGTTTTTCACCTTTCAGAAATAATGAAAGTTAAGGATGGCCTTGAAGATTTTCCTTTAAGTTTCCAGGTGATCAGGCAATCTCTGATGGTGGACATAGAGGGAATGAAACCTCACGTGAAAAAAGTGTTGAAATGGCAAATGGTTTATGGTAAACTGATTACTGCAGATGTGGCAGAAGATGAAGCTGTGGAACAAACCTTAAAAGCAACACAAGATAACCAGGAATTACACATATCATGGTCGCATGAAGAAGACGACTTAACACACCTTTTTACGATAGATAGTGTTTCAAGAAAGGAAACAGCAGGGCAGATCCATCTGGCATGGAATGGTGAAGTTATGAATGCTGAGGTACAGGGAGAAACAGACTTTGAAATACCCTCTCTCAGCGATTTTAAAGTGATGAGCACCGATGTGGTTCAACAACCTGAGCAATACCTTGTCATTCGCTTTTCAGATCCATTGCTTGAAGAACAGAACTTGGAAGGCCTTATCGAATACAGCCCACATATTCCCATACAATTTGTGATAGAGGACAATGACATTCGGCTATACACTGCTGATTATCTAAAAGGAGACAAAAAAGTATTCGTGAACGAGGGAATCAGGAACATCCTCGGTTATAAAATGAAAACAGGCACCGAACTAAACGTAACATTTGAAGATTTTAAGCCTGATGTAAGGATGATCGGAAATGGCGTTATATTACCCAACTCAAATGGTCTCCTCTTCCCGTTTGAAGCAGTTAACCTGAGCAAGGTGGATGTGAAAATCATCAGAATATATGAAAACAATGTAGCCCAGTTCCTGCAGGTAAATAATCTTGATGGGGATAGAGAACTCAAACGCGTTGGTCGTATAGTTTATAAAGGAATAGTCAAGCTGAGATCAGAAAAGCCCATCGATTATGGAAAATGGAACACTTTCTCCCTCGATATTGCAGATCTCATTAAAGCTGAACCCGGTGCCATATACAGGGTAGAATTGAGTTATAAACGGGCATATTCCCTTTACCCCTGCGATGATTCCGAAAGCACTGTCTCCTCAGACAATATGACGAATACTGAAGAAAACTGGGACTCCGAAGATGAATCTGAAGACAGTTATTGGGATACCTACCAGGACTATTATTATGATGATTACTATTATGATGACTATTATTATTATGATGATTATCAATGGGACCAGCGGGACAATCCCTGTGATAATTCTTATTTCTATACGCATGCAAAAGGTGTAGGTAGGAATGTTCTTGCTTCTGATCTTGGAATTATTGCCAAAGGCAGCGATAATGGATTGATACATGTTACTGTATCTGATATATTAACTACAAAACCTGTCGCTGATGTTGAAATTGAGATATTGAATTACCAGCAACAGATTTTGGGAAAAGCAAGAACAGATGCCCAGGGCATGACCGAAATCAGCTTAAAAAAGAGAGCAAAGGCATTTCTTTTGGTTGCAAAAAATGGTCCGCAGAGAGGATACCTCAGATTGGATGATGGTTCTTCATTGTCATTGAGTAAATTTGATGTATCAGGCCAGACCGTGCAGAAAGGAATTAAAGGGTTTATTTATGGAGAAAGAGACGTATGGAGACCGGGTGATTCTCTTTTTCTTTCCTTCATCATAGAAGACAAAAATCTGACTCTCCCGAAAACACATCCTGTTATTTTTGAATTAGTCAATCCCAAAGGGCAGGTCAGTCAAAGGATTGTACGTTCTAAAAGCACTGGAGGAGTTTATGACTTCAGAACAAAAACAAATTCAGAAGATCAAACCGGTAATTGGATGGCAAGGATAAAAGTTGGAGGTGTGACATTTACCAAAAGAATAAGAATTGAAACCATCAAACCAAACCGCTTAAAACTTGCGCTGGATTTCGGAGTGGATAAATTGACACATCAGGATCACGATATCCGTGGGATACTCAATGCGAAGTGGTTACATGGTGCAATTGCTAAAAACCTGAGGGCCAACGTCAAAGTGACACTGGAGCAATTTCATACTGTTTTTAAGAAATACGATGAATACACTTTTGACGATCCGGTAAGAAATTTTGAAGCCGAAGAACAAACACTATTTGATGGAACTCTTGATGATGAGGGAAATGCAAGCATCAGCAGCAGCTTATTTATCGATAATTATGCTCCGGGTATGTTAAAAGCTTATTTTGACGTAAGAGTATTTGAAAAAGGAGGAGATTTTAGTGTTGACAGGTTCAGTATTCCTTATGCTCCATATGATCATTTTATCGGTATCAAACTACCAAAAGGAGACAAAGCCCGTGGAATGTTGCTTACGGATACTACACATACCGTTCAGGTTGTATCTGTTGACGCAGATGGGAAACCGGTAGCTGTGAATGGGCTTCAAGCCAGGGTTTACAAAGTAAGCTGGCGATGGTGGTGGGAGCGTTCACAGGATAATGATCTTGCTTCCTATATCGGACGCGAAAATTCTGTGGCACTTGTAGAAAAAACGCTTTCTACCGGTAAGGATGGAAGGGGAACATTTAAATTCAAGGTTAAATATCCGGAATGGGGTCGTTATTTAATTCGAATCGTTGATCCAACCGGCAAGCACGCTACCGGACAGACTGTTTACATCGACTGGCCGGGTTGGGCAGGTAAAGAACAAAGAGAAAATCCGGGTGGAGCTTCCATGCTGACATTCACCACAGATAAAAAGAAATACAATGTAGGAGACAACATCAATGTCAATATTCCCACTGGAGGGCAAGGGAGAGCATTGGTTAGTATTGAATCCGGTTCCAGGATCATAGAAACTCATTGGGTTGAAGCCAAAGAAGAAAACACTACATTCTCTTTTAAAGCAAAAGAAGAGATGGCTCCCAACGTGTATATTAATATTACTTTACTTCAGCCTCACGAACAGACTAAAAATGATCTTCCAGTCAGGATGTATGGTGTTATGCCTGTTGAGATAGAAGATCCTAATACAAGGTTACATCCTAAGATCATGATGCCCGATGAACTGGCACCTGAGAAAAAGGTAACAATAAAAATCAAGGAAGAAAGAGGCAGAGCAATGATATATACAGTAGCCGTTGTAGATGAAGGTTTACTTGATCTTACCCGCTTTGAAACGCCAGACCCCTGGAAAGTTTTTTATGCAAGAGAAGCATTGGGTGTAAAAACATGGGATGTTTACGATATGGTTATTGGCGCTCTGGGTGGCAAAATGGCCGGATTACTTGCTTTGGGTGGAGATGAAGACCTGGAAAATAAGAAAGGAAAAAACAGAGCCAACAGGTTTAAACCTATGATCAAATTCTTAGGCCCATTTAATTTGAAATCAGGTACAACAAACGCACATACATTTACAATGCCTAATTATATCGGATCTGTTAGAACCATGGTAGTAGCAAGAGAAAATGCCGCCTATGGACATACAGAAAAAACTACCCCGGTGAAAAAACCACTTATGGTGCTTGCTACACTTCCAAGGGTTGTTGGGCCCGGTGAAATAGTTAAACTTCCAGTCTCGGTTTTTTCAATGGATAAAAAAATAAAAAACGTATCGCTTGAAGTTAGCACAAACAGCTTCTTTACGGTAAAGGGAAGCAAAAAGAAAACCATTGTGTTTAACAAACCCGGTGATGAATTGGTCAGTTTTGATCTTGGTGTTGAAGAAAAAATCGGAATTGGAAAAGTAAAAATAACAGCTAAATCCGGAAATGAAAAAGCTACTTATGAAATTGAGATTGATGTAAGAAATCCAAACCCAAGTGTGGTTGATGTTGTTGAAGCTTTGGTTGAACCCGGGCAAACATGGACTTCAGAATTTATACCACCTGGCATGAATGGAACCAACAATGGCATATTGGAATTATCAAGTATTCCTCCTCTGAACCTGGACAAAAGGATTCGGTATTTATTATCATATCCTCATGGTTGTGTCGAGCAAACCACATCAAGCATTTTCCCGCAACTGTATTTGAGTGAGTTGATGGATATGAATCAAAATACCGAAAAAAAAATAGACAACAATGTAAAAGCCGGAATAAAAAGATTATTATCATTTCAACTTCCGGGGGGCGGATTATCTTATTGGCCCGGAGGTAACGATGCCAATGAGTGGGCTACGAATTATGCAGGTCACTTCATTCTTGAAGCAGAAAAAAAGGGATATTCTTTACCTGTAGGTTTTAAAAAGAAATGGATTCGCTACCAGCAGAAAACAGCACGCAACTGGCATTGGTCAAAAAAAGACAGCAAATATTATTATCAACGCAACGATCTTATTCAGGCTTATCGCCTTTACACCCTTGCCCTGGCAAAAAAACCGGAGCTTGGAGCAATGAATAAGCTGAGAGAATCAAAAAATATCTCTTTGCAAGCAAGGTGGAGACTTGCCGCTGCATACCAGTTATCCGGACAAGCTGAAGTGGCAAAGCAGCTTATTAACGGATTACCTCAGGATGTTAAGGATTACAGGGAGTTATCT
Organism: uncultured Flavobacteriales bacterium; assembly: GCA_964619305.1. Lineage (GTDB taxonomy): Bacteria > Bacteroidota > Bacteroidia > Flavobacteriales_H > CAZUDW01 > CAZUDW01. The sequence continues at coordinate 25,724 of CAZUDW010000024.1, read as the reverse complement.
TATACATATGGATCAGGATACAGGGACAGGGCAATGATTTTAGAAACATTGTGCCTGATGAACATGAGAAGCCGCACAAAAGACCTGGTTAAATCAATCTCAAACGCTTTGGGGAATCAAAATTGGATGAGTACACAGACTACAGCATATTGCCTGATTGCAATGTCTCAATTCCTAAAGAGTGGAGAAACTGGAAGAACAATGAAATATGAATATGCTGTTGACAGCAAAACCCATTCTGTACTGACAACTTCAAAACCTCTTGTTCAACATGATCTTGGAATTAAAGATGCGAAAAGTTGCAATATCAAGGTTGTCAACCGTGGCAATAGTGTACTCTTTGCAAGAGTGATACTTGAAGGTATTCCCATAACAGGAGATCAAACATCAGCCGAAAATGATCTAAGGATGAAGATAGAATACAAGGATATGGAAGGGAACCACATGAATCCCGTCAAAATTGAACAGGGCACTGATTTTATAGCCAACGTAACTGTAACAAATCCCGGTTACAGGGGTTATTACAAAGAAATGGCACTGACCCAGATTTTTCCTTCGGGTTGGGAAATTCATAATACAAGATTGGACGAACATCAGAATGTGAATATTACTTTTCTTCCAAAATACCAGGATATAAGAGATGACAGGGTTTATACATATTTTGATCTCAAACCCGGTGAGACGAAAATGTTCACCATTCTGCTAAATGCTTCTTACCTGGGTAGATTTTATTTGCCGACTGTTTCATGTGAAGCCATGTATGACAATACAATAAATTCAAGGCAGCACGGTCAATGGATCAAAGTTGTTGAACCCGGTAATTCATTAACAATGAATTAGATTTAAATAATATTCGAAAATATTTTATATTTTTGTATTGGATTATTTTCATACTTTTGATAAACCTTTGTATCAAATTATCGTAACAAACATTTTTTAACATCTAAACTAACTGATTATGAAAAAAACACTGACATTACTTGGCGGAGTATTATTATTGAACTTTTTTATCTTCAAACACGCAGGAGCACAGGTATCTCTCGCTGCAGAAACAACACATAAAATTTCAGGCAAAGCAAAAAGGGGCTATCTGGGAAATGTGGTTGTAGATGATGCCAAGCAACAACTCGACCTGGTATTTGTCACTAAATCTGCTGCAAGGAAAGTGAAATTTCAGGTTTACCAATTTGATTACAACCTTAAGTTAATCAATGAGTTTGCAGATGAACAGGAGGTAGATAGAGCCAGAGGTAAATATAACTGGTTTAAATACAGGGGAAAAGATGTTGAAACCGTGACAGGTATTTCTGCCCAGGCAACATTAGGGGGAAAAGCAGTTTTTACCCAAAATGAGATTACTTACAAATATAACTGGTTCTCAGGAAAGTATAAAAAGAGCGTGAAAACACTCAAAAAAGTGAAGCCAACAGATAAAATTGGGAAGCTATACTTTTTTGCCTCATATAATCTTGATCAAAAAGGAGAAGTAATGGCGTTGATTAGCCATAAACCGGATAAAATGAAAGATTATGGCAAGATGTATCAACACTTTGGCGTGTTGCTTGCAAATAGCAACCTCGATATTCTCGGTGAGGAAAAGATTGATTTTGACTATATAAAATTTCCCATGTGGAGTGGTCCTGTAAGAGAAGGAGCTATGGAAGAAGATGAGGAAGAAACAGGAGACTGGATCATAATTTTTGCACCTATGGCAGGGCAAGGATACAAAAAATGGGCAGGAGACGATCCCACTGAATACACCTATGTAAGAATCGGGCGAGACGGTAAAATAAAAGACAGAATAGACTTCAAATCAAAAGCCCACACATGGAAAATAGACGGTGCATATGAAAAGGATGGAGGAGTTTACATTTATGGTCCTGCAGTAAATAAAGGAGTGGAGAAAAAATTCTTTGAAGCAACGGATGTGACGAAAATCACAATGAAAGAAAAGGGGTTCGAGAGTTTCCAGATCATTGGAATGAAAGATGGGAAAGGGATGTTTGTAAATGCCCCCTCTCTTGCAGAATTTAAGGAGAAAACCGCCAAACCTGATAATCAAAAGAAACCCAACTATTACACAGGTGGCAAGATTAATATCGGAGGACTGAATATTGCATCTTCAGGAGATATTTTTATCAACGCCCAGGAATGGAGTTACGATGCAGTTGGAAGCTATAGAGGAAACAGATATAAGGATTTCCTGATGTTCCATTTTAACAGCAATGGAGACTTGGTGAAGTGCTATGGAGTTAACAATGCCCAAAAAACCGGATTAAAAAGTGTTGCCGACCCAAGACAGGACCCAAAATATTATCCTACCGAGTCAACCATTTTTGAAGGAAATGACGGGAATTCTATTTACTGGATGATGTTTTATATAGGTAATATCGAAAGACGGCAAACATCAGATGCATTATATACATATACATGGTGGACCCCCCGAAAACAGGTGCGGTTTGGCAAGATCGATATTGCTTCGGGTAAAGTACATGACTTCTACACATTGGGTGACGGCAAAGAAGGGGGAAAGAAATTTTACCTGATGAATAAGTATCCGTATGTTGAAATCAACGGAGGTAAGCAATATGTCTTTATCGGTGAAGACACCAACATCTGGGGCATGGACTCGAGCGGAGATTACATTTACCTTGGCAAATTTGATCCGGAGAAATTATAATTCAATTACTGAATAGTAAATCCCCATAGTTTCTATGGGGATTTTTTTGTCCTTAATAAATCACACCTTTTCTTTTGAATAAAAATAATTTCCCATGAAACAAAAGAGAATATTTCTTGTTGCAGCTTCAACTGTCATTTTTCTCCTGACTTGCAGTTGTGCTGCTCAGGATCTTGAAGACTTTTACCAGGAAGAAAGATGGAACCGTGGTTTTATTTCAGTTAATTGGACGCATATAGAAAATCAATATGACTACCCTACTTTTTACAACCCATTGACTGGATTAACCGACACTTCGCAAGGAATTCATTTTAATGTTGGGTTCCCGACAATTGAGGCAGGAATAAAAATGCGCAGAGACCGGACAGATCCCCTGGCATTTCATTATGATTTCAGATATCCCCTGGCAACTTTCGCATGGGAGATTGTAACCGTTGGACTGATAGATGTTCTCTCTGAGCCAAAGGGAGAAAAACTCCAAATAATTCTTAATGGCTATCTGAGCAATGGGCTTCTTGGTTTTCACAATTTTGGGGTTAATGTAATAGGGACAGATGAGTTGGTTGTAAGTGCGGGCATTAATTATTCCGACTACACTTATCACTTAAGTTATGTGGGAATTTCAGGGGGTGAGCCTAGGGAAAATGGAAATTATTTTATGCTTGGCCCGTATAGCCATGCAGATGTAATGCTTACAAAGTGGCTTATGGCAAGAACTACTTATCACCTTAGTTTGCTGCCCATTTGGACTTATGACAAGAATTCAGATCCAAAATCGGCTTTCTTGAAAAGAGCAGATGGAACCAGAACACCCGTTTTTTCATTTCTTACAATTGAACTATCTACTATTTTTAATTTGTTCCTTAAAGCTGAAATATGGAACATGTTCAGAAGAACGGATGTAGATGCCTTTAACAGGCAATCTTTCATGCTAGGTGTGAGATTCCATTTGTCGGATAATCTTTAGTAATAAAAACGCTATGGTAAAAACTTTAACGTCAATTCAATTTTGGTCAATTATCGTGTTGTTTTCTTCATTTCCTGCACATGCACAGGAGCTTGAATTCACCGATGATCCGGAAAACCTGGGACACAATGTAAATACCAAATACTCCGATCTTTCACCGATTATCTCACCGGATGGCAAAACGCTCTATTTCGACAGGAAGAATTATCCTCAAAACACAGGAGGTGTTGATGACGAAGATGAAATATGGTTTTCAACTTTGAATACTGATGGTACCTGGTCTGTTGGAAAGAATATTGGTTCCCCACTGAACAATAAAGGACATAATTTCATTAAGTCTATTTCCCCGGATGGCAATGCCATACTTTTGGGTAATGTTTACAACTATTTTGACGGGAGCATGAGCCAGGGTTGTTCAATGAGCTACAGGTCAAGGGGTGGCTGGACCTATCCTAAAAAACAAAACATAGAAAAATATGAGAACAGGAATGATTATGTGGGCTATTACCTCTCAAATGACGGGAAAGTTCTGTTCATGTCGATTGAAATGAAAAAAGGATTTGGTGAACGGGATATTTATGTAAGCTTTAAAGAAGGAGAGAATGAATGGAGCAGGCCATTGAATATGGGAGCAAGCATAAATACGGGAAAAGATGATAGCGCTCCTTTTCTTGCAGCAGATGGAGTGACTTTCTATTTTTCAACCAGTGGTCATGGCGGATATGGAAGTAATGATATCTGGATGACCAAAAGACTGGACGATACATGGACAAACTGGTCTGAGTTGGTAAATATGGGGCCAAAAATCAATTCCAGTGATTGGGATTCGTATTTCACCATACCTGCTTCAGGAGAATACGCCTATTTTGTATCATCCAAATCCGGTGAAGGAGAAGAAGACATTTTCCGCATCAAACTTCCCACAGAGGCAAAACCCGATCCTGTAGTACTTATCTATGGGCAGGTGTTGAACGCAAAAACAAAAGAACCTGTTAAAGCGGATATAAGATATGAATACCTGCCGGAAGGAAAAGAAGCGGGAATAGCGCGTTCAGAGCCCGTAAAAGGAGAATATAAAATTGTACTGCCATATGGGTATATCTATGGGTTCAGAGCAATATCACAAGGGTTTTATGCAGTAAGTGAAAACATTGATGTGTCGGATCTTAAAGAATACAAAGAAATAAAAAAGGACCTGTATCTTGCCCCTATAGAAAAAGACCAAGTAGTCAGATTGAATAATATATTCTTCGAGTTCGGGAAATCAGTTCTGAAAAAAGAATCCTTCCCCGAATTGGACAGGGTTGTTAAGCTCATGGAGGAAAATCCGTCTGTTGAAATAGAGCTAAGCGGACACACTGATAATGTAGGATCGGATGATGCCAATCTGAAACTCTCACAAGAAAGAGCCCAATCAGTTGTTAACTACCTTTCTAAAAAAGGCGTTAAAAGCAAACGCCTGATCGCAAAAGGTTATGGTGAAACCATGCCTGTTGCGACAAACGATACGGATGAAGGCAGGCAATTGAACAGACGAGTGGAGTTTAAGATACTTGCCAAATGATTTTCTCGTAAAAGCCCCGTTATCCAGTCATTCGACCGGACAGGTGCAACGGGACAAGCGCCAGGAACGCTAAGTTTTTTATCTCTACTATAAATTAATATTCCTTCTCACAACATTCTATTGGTTCTTTTTTTCTTGGGATTTGAGACTTGGAATTTGGGATTTAGTTCTTGGGGTTCGTTACTCTCCAACCATAATAAAAGGCCACTAATACAGTGGCTGAGGGAATTTTTCTTTCAGCTTAAGCTGCGCTTCTCTGAACGCTTTGGGGAATCAAAATTGGATGAGTACACAGACTACAGCATATTGCCTGATTGCAATGTCTCAATTCCTAAAGAGTGGAGAAACTGGAAGAACAATGAAATATGAATATGCTGTTGACAGCAAAACCCATTCTGTACTGACAACTTCAAAACCTCTTGTTCAACATGATCTTGGAATTAAAGATGCGAAAAGTTGCAATATCAAGGTTGTCAACCGTGGCAATAGTGTACTCTTTGCAAGAGTGATACTTGAAGGTATTCCCATAACAGGAGATCAAACATCAGCCGAAAATGATCTAAGGATGAAGATAGAATACAAGGATATGGAAGGGAACCACATGAATCCCGTCAAAATTGAACAGGGCACTGATTTTATAGCCAACGTAACTGTAACAAATCCCGGTTACAGGGGTTATTACAAAGAAATGGCACTGACCCAGATTTTTCCTTCGGGTTGGGAAATTCATAATACAAGATTGGACGAACATCAGAATGTGAATATTACTTTTCTTCCAAAATACCAGGATATAAGAGATGACAGGGTTTATACATATTTTGATCTCAAACCCGGTGAGACGAAAATGTTCACCATTCTGCTAAATGCTTCTTACCTGGGTAGATTTTATTTGCCGACTGTTTCATGTGAAGCCATGTATGACAATACAATAAATTCAAGGCAGCACGGTCAATGGATCAAAGTTGTTGAACCCGGTAATTCATTAACAATGAATTAGATTTAAATAATATTCGAAAATATTTTATATTTTTGTATTGGATTATTTTCATACTTTTGATAAACCTTTGTATCAAATTATCGTAACAAACATTTTTTAACATCTAAACTAACTGATTATGAAAAAAACACTATCAACATTCATGTTAGCCATTTTTATTGGCTTAATCATTTTTTCAGGGTGTAAAAAGAAGGGTGATCCACCGGAAATTCCACCACAGGAGACATTTTCAATGGATTTTTCACAATTCCCTGAAGCTAATCAAAAAATGGCCGGAAAAATTGCAGCCGATACTACAAATAATAATTGGGCGTTTTCTATTCTGACGGTTGGATTCTGGCAACTTGTAGTTACTGTTAATATGGTTGTACCTGTTCTTGCCTTTGCGGAATCTTTCAACCACGAAGCAAAATATGTTCGTAAAGACGGTGGTAAGTGGAAATGGGAATACAATGTAAATGACAATGTTGGAAACACTTATACTGCTAAATTGTATGGGCAGATAGATGGGGATCAGGTTTACTGGGAGATGTATATATCCAAAAGTGGCGATTACACAGATTTTCTTTGGTATGACGGTATCTCAAAACTGGATAATACCCAGGGCACATGGACACTGTATAAAGCTCCTACAAATCCGGTTGAATATGTTGATATTGAATGGCATAGAAACAATGACGGAACGTCTGATATTAAATATACAAACGTAGAACCAAATTCAAATGGAAATGGTGGTTATATTTATTATGGATTGACAAACGATCCTGATTTTAATGCGTTCTATGATGTATATGTTATTGAAAGTAACAACCTGAGTGAAATCAGATGGAATACAACCGGTTATTATGGTCGGGTACGCAATCAAACATATTTTGGAGATAATGAATGGCACTGCTGGAATAATCTTCTGGAAGATGCTGATTGTGGCAGTATTTAGAAACTTTTAGAACCAAAAAAATGCCCAGCGAATTTAGTTGGGCATTTTTTATTTATCGCAAGTTATTTTTAAGATAAACACATAATCTTTGATCTTGTCCAGTTGCTGCGTTCTTTTTAACCAGCGAAGCATGTTTTTGTCAGGCAATAGTACCGGGACATTGTTAGTATCCTGATTTACTGAATTGATAAACTGATGAAAAAAACTAGATTTAATAGCAAATGAAGCCCCCTCTTCCCCACTGTTCTTAGCTGTAATGATGCCATTTATCTCCCCTCTGTCGTTTATCAACGGTGCTCCGCTATTTCCGGGATTTACCGGAATAGAAACCTGGTATGCCAATGTATCCTGTTCAAACCCTGTGAGAGCGCTTACCGTTCCTTCTCCATAGACGATATCGTCCCTGGGAAATCCAAGTGTGTAAACATTCTCACCCAATACAGATTCTTTTTCAGAAAAAACAAAAGGAACCGGAGAAGAATATCCTTTAAAGTTTTTATCCGATATTTTTAATAATGCAAGATCAAGTAAGTCATCCCCTGCCACAAGAATTGCATGATACGATAAAACTGAATCTTTTCTTATTTCAACATCAATATCTTTGGCATCTCTTATGACGTGATAACTTGTTACAAGATACCCGCTATCATTGATCGCAAACGTTGTAGCTGCATAATGTTTTAAATCTTTTTCTTTTTCCTGATCTTGATTTTCTCCAATTGAATCTGTTGCAACTGTAAATTTCTTTAACTGGCGATTCTCCTGTATGATCCGCCTTAACTCTGTATAAAACTCAGGGTTTTGCGTAGAACTAAAAATCAGGTAATAAGCCAATGTCGATCCGGAAGATATAAGCAGTGCGATCAGTGCAGCATAAGCTAAAGAACGATAAATCCTTTTGTTTACATATTTAATGTTCAATACCTTCTTTTCCTTATTATTCGTATTATCACCTTCCAGTTCAGCGTGTATTTCAGTCAGGATTGTCCTGAATTTCTTTTCCTCTCCTGATGTGCGAATACCTTTCCTGAGGTTTTTATGAAAATCCAGCTCTGCCGCCAGCAAGGGGTCTGAATCTACCTCTTTGAGGAAATCTGATCTTTCTTCCCCTGAAAGTTCTCCGTCTAAAAAACGCTCGATTAATTCTGTTGTTTTTTCCCAATTAGTCATACTCTATGGTTTTTTGATTAACCATTACAAGTTTTTTCAACCTTTTGAAACATTTATATTTCTGATTTTTTGCATTGTCGGCATTGGTATATCCCATTTCTGCAGCGATCTCATTCATACTTAAATTGCGATAATAATATGCGTTCAGTAAAGCTCTGCATGGATCTCCCAGCATACTGAGACAATGATTCACCAATTTTAATTTTCTGTCATCTTCTATCAATTGTTCCACAGGGTTATTTTCATCAGAATCATTCATATCTTCTTCGATCGCATTATTTATCAACTTTTTATTTGACGCAAGTTGTTTTAACCACAGTTGTCTGCTCACCGAATACAGAAAAGTGCTCACCCTGCTTGTTAAAACAAATTCCGTGTCTTTGCTCTTCCTGAATAATATGACCATTGCTTCCTGGAAAATATCTTTTGACATTTCTTCATTTCCACTATTATTTAGAATAAATTTTTTCACCATCGGATAGCATTTTGAATAAATATACTTAATAACATTCCGATCTCCTTCAGAAATACGCTTCATTATATTTTGATCCGTAAAATTCTTCAATGCCATGGGCACCAATGTTTAATTCAGCAATAGAGTGAAAAGTAACCCGTTACCAACAGAATTCATCTGTTCCTGACTACTCTTTCATACTTTATTTAATTATAATTCAAAATTAAAACAGTTGAAAGACAGTTTTGTCCTCAGCAATATTAATATAATATAACTCAATACGTGCATATTGTTTGAATATTAGCCTATACAAAAATGACGCCCGGAGGGTTACCTTTTTTAAATCCCGGGATTAAAACACAATGTTTAACAAAACTTAATCGAAATGAAAAACATCAGTAAATTATTTGCCGTTGCATTGATTGCAACATTTGGAGTTGCCTGTAACCAGGGATCGGATGAACAAGTTGATGATCAGGACAGCACAGCAGTTGTTGAAGAAGCTGTAACCGAAGAAGTGGTGCCTGAAGAAGTAGTTGTTGATACAACTGCTGTTGAAGATACAGCCACTGTTGAGGAAACCTCAGGGATAGGATCTGAATAAATTCATCTGTTTTTATTTTTCCAAGGTGTTGAAGGCAGGTTTTACGACCTGCCTTCTTCTTGGCGAAGAATCATTCTTTCCCAGCGAATAGTCGTTCTTCCCTGGCGAACGGGTATTCTCCCACACCAGACAGGCGCCATTCCCATACGATGCAAAGACATTAACAAGTGAAAAGGGAAAACAAGGCATAGTTTATTCCTTTATCAGGAAATAATAAATGTCGGATATCAAATAATAATTATCATATAATAGCACATTGGGTATTTAGATTATACTGCTTACTCACTTGCTACTATCAGTATCAACCAAAGCTTCCGGATATTACATTTTTAAGATGAATTGCTAACTTTGTAAACATATATTTTGAACAATGGAGCCAAAGACTCTGAAAGATCATCTTCTGCGATACGGATTAATTCTCGGTTTATCAGAAATCGTTCTTGTGTTGATCACCTACCTTATGGGTATTAAATACATGGTAAGTTACTGGACGAGTATTCTTAGTATTCTAATAATGATCACCGTACTTGTACTTGCAGGCGTGAAGTGGAAAAAAGCTCAAAAAGGAATCCTTATATTCAAACATGCTTTTTTATTGATTTTTGCTGTTTATGCAATATCCGGAGTTCTGCAGTTGTTGTTCAGTATCACTTTGTATAATGCCATAGACCCGTCCCTGCCCGAATCACTAAAAGCAGAGATTTCGGAAAAAATGATCTCTACCATGGAGCAATTGGGAACACCGGAAGAAAATATCGAAGAAGCTCTTGCCAAGTTAGACAATATGGAAGAAAGCTATAAACCGCAGAAATTAATTATTGGTTTCTGTTGGTCATTGATTTTCGGTGCCGTTCTTGCGACCATCATTGCAGCTATAATCAAAAAGAAACCACCAGAACTTGAACTCTCCTGACATATCTGTAGTTATTCCGCTTCTGAATGAAGAAGGTTCTATTCCAGAACTTTATAAATGGATCAAAGAGGTTGCTACCAAATCAAATCTCAGTTGTGAGATTATTTTTGTCGATGACGGGAGTAGGGACAGATCATGGCAGATCATTAAAGAATTATCTACTAAAGATGCTGCCATTACAGGAATTCGCTTTAGAAGAAACTATGGGAAATCTGCTGCTTTAAGCACAGGATTCACCGAAGCACATGGGAATGTAATCATAACAATGGATGCTGACTTACAGGACAGCCCGGATGAAATCCCCGAATTAAACCGCATGATCACCAAAGAGGGCTTTGATCTCGTGTCCGGCTGGAAGAAAAAACGCCACGATCCGCTCAGTAAAACCATTCCTACCAAACTGTTTAACTGGGTCACAAGAAAAGTATCGGGTATACCGCTTCATGATTTCAACTGTGGTTTGAAAGCTTATCATAATAAAGTGGTGAAAAGTATTGATGTTTATGGTGAAATGCATAGATATATACCAGTGATTGCAAAATTGGCTGGATTTAACAATATAGGAGAAAAAGTGGTTGAACACCAAAAGAGAAAATATGGAAAAACCAAATTCGGGATGGAAAGGTTTATCAATGGATTTCTCGATCTCATGTCCATCACATTTGTTACTCGTTTTGGCAAACGCCCCATGCATCTCTTTGGCGCTCTCGGAACCTTAATGTTTTTTATCGGCTTTATCATCTCAATTTGGCTTGGTGCAGAAAAGCTATGGTATGTACAGCATGGAGAGCGATTAAGACTGATAACAGATCAACCATTATTCTATATAGCTTTGGCTACCATGATAATCGGGACTCAATTATTTCTCACGGGATTCATTGCCGAAATGGTTGCGAGAAACTCCCCTGACAGAAACTCCTACTTAATTGAAGAGAAAATATAATATCAGGTGAAAAATGCCTGCTTTATCATAATTACACACAAAAGACGTTATAGGCAGTTAAGGTGTTGATGTGTTCACTGTTCTTTCTGATTTATCTATCAATTTCTTCATATATTTGGTTTCTGTGAAAATGAAATCTGTTGTCATAATTCTATTCATATTTTGTTGCCGGTTTGCATCAGGGCAATCCGATAGCTTAAACAAGGTAGATGCAATGGGTCTTAAACAAGGAAAATGGATTCAATATTATGACAACGGCAGTAAAAGATATGAAGGTACTTTTAAAGATGACAAACAGATAGGTATCTTCACATATTACGACAAAGAAGGTTTTATAAATATGCTTTTGTATAATAAGAAAGATGGAATCACCCAGGTGGCAAATGCATATCATTCCAATGGGAGAATTCTTGCTATGGGTTTATACAGGCATCAGAAGAAAGACAGTGTATGGCAATACTATAATGAAAAAGAAGCCCTTGTTGCCACAGAAACATATAAAAATGGGGGAAAACATGGCATGGAAAGATCTTATTATCCAAGCGGACAACTTGCGGGAGAGATCAATTGGGTCAATAATAAAAAAGAAGGCGCAACAAAGGAGTATTTCGATGATGGTACCTTAAAATACGAAGGCAGTTATGTATCAGATAAATTAGAAGGAGCAGTGGTGTATTACTATAAAAGTGGAAAGAAGAAAGTAGTTGGGCATTATAAACAAAATGTGAGAGATGGTTTGTGGAAAGAATATTACGAAGATGGGCTGCCAAAAGCACAGAGATTGTATTCAAAAGGACATTTAATAAAAACCCAGATAGATAATGCACCCTACAAGGAATATTATAAAAGCATGCGTCTTAGAGAAGAAGGGAATTACAAAAACTCTAAAAAAAACGGTCCGTTCATTGTTTATTATGATACAGGTGAAGTAAAAAAAGTTTATGTTGAACCAAATCCGGAGAAAGCTGAAGTCGGTGGTATGACTGAGAAAGTTGAGGGAAGAAAAATAAAAATGAAAGGTAATTATAAAGATGGCAAAATGGATGGATTAGCTATTTATTTCACAATTAAGGGCGAAGTAGAAAAGAAGGAAATGTACAGAGATGGCGTATTAATAGAAACAAGATGAGTAGGAATGGAAGGATATTAGTCGCAATGAGCGGAGGTGTTGATAGTACGGTAGCTGCCTTAAACTTGCATGAATCAGGATATGAGGTGGTTGGAGTAACCATGAAGACATGGGATTATTCATCATCTGGCACTTCACAAAAAGAGACAGGTTGTTGCAGTCTTGATTCGATTAATGATGCAAGAAATGTTGCCGTCCGGTGGAAATTTCATCACATCATTCTTGACCTGAGAGAAGAATTCGAAGAACATATCATTGGTAATTTTGTAAGCGAATATCTCGGAGGCAGAACCCCGAACCCATGTGTTCTTTGCAATACCTACATCAAGTGGGAAGCCTTGCTGAAAAGAGCAGATAATCTGGATTGTGAATTTATCGCCACAGGACATTATGCAGGATTAAAAAAACAAAACAACAGGTTCTATATTACCAAAGGAATAGATGAACATAAAGATCAGTCCTACGTGTTGTGGGGAATAGAACAACGGGAGCTGGCCCGGACAATTTTCCCTTTAGGTGGCTTCACAAAAGATGAAATCAAAAAAACGGCCATATCACATGGTTTGGAAGAAATAGCCAATAAATCAGAAAGTTATGAGATTTGTTTTATTCCTGACAACAACTACCGTAGATTTTTAAGACATAAAGCCGGTAATGAAATTAATAATCTGGACAATGGAAAATTTATTTCAACAGATGGTAAAATACTTGGGTATCATCGCGGTTATCCCTTTTACACCATAGGTCAAAGGAAGGGACTTGGTATAGCAGCTGATGCTCCTTTGTATGTAGTGGAAATCTGCCCTGAAAACAATACAATTGTGTTGGGTTATGAGCATGAATTATTGCAGTCAGCAATGCGTGTAACCGATCTGAAAATGATGAAATATGAAAGTCTTGAAAAAGAAAAAGAAGCGACAATAAAGATCCGATATAAAGACCCAGGAAGGAATTGCCTTATAATTCCGGAAAAGGATAGAAATGTATACGTTCATTTAAAAACTCCTGCTCATGCAATAACTCCGGGTCAATCGGCTGTTTTTTACGAAGGAATCGATATTATCGGAGGAGGAATAATCATGAAAGCATTTGATGATAAAATTCCTGCTGAACAATCTCAATCCATTACAATAACGCATGAAAATTAAGCAATCCAGCATATTGATTTCTGTCCTATACTTGTTTACAATCTTTATTACCTGCAGGAAAGATCAAAGCTCCAAAATCGACATGGGATATAATTACTTCCCTGTAGATGTAGGACGATGGGTGATTTACGATGTTGATTCAATAATTCATAATAATTTCACCTCAACAATAGACACTTTCCATTTTCAGATTAAAGAAATCATAGCTGGTATGTTTGTGGACAATGAAGGTAGAAATACGCTACGGCTTGAAAGATGGAAAAAAGAAAATGATACTATAGACTGGCGTTTGCAGGACGTGTGGTATGAAAATCTGTTGGACACAAAAGCTGAAAAAGTAGAAGAAAACATACGTTATATTAAATTGGTTTTCCCTGTGAAAGAAGGAAAATCATGGGATGGAAATGCATACAATACACTTGGAACATGGAATTATACTTATACGGATGTTGATGTTCCACTTATAATTAACAACAACACATTTGATTCTACATTGACAGTATTACAATTGGACAATCCACTATTAATATCTTACGAGCATTCTGAAGAGCAATATGCAAGGGGTGTTGGAATGATATATAAGCAATATACTTTCCTTGATTACCAAAACATTCAACCCGGTCTTGAATTTACAATGCAGGTCAGTTCTTACAGCTATGAATAGCGGGTATATTCGTATCATCTTTTCTTTTGTATTTCTATTCGCTTTTTCTCCTTTCATATCAGGGCAACAGTTTTATAGAATCTATTTTACCGATAAGAATTATTCAGAATTTAACATCCGGCATCCGAAATTATTTTTATCTGAAAAATCTATTAAAAGGCGAGAAAAACATTGTATTCCAATTGGAATTTCCGATCTGCCTGTAAGCGCTTATTATATCAGTATGATTACAAACATTGGTGCTCACATTCTTTGTAAATCCAAGTGGTTGAATTATGTAGTGGCAGATTTTGATGATGTATCTATTGTTAATCAAATAGAAGATTTTTGTTTTGTAAGATATGTAATTCCCCTGTCTCGTTTGGCAGGTAGTAAAATCGGAACTTGTCAATATCCTTTGGAGAATATTAAATCAACAACAAGCAGATTAACGTGCAATGGTTGTGGTGATTATGGATATTCTGATACTCAGATCAAAATGCTTAAAACAGATTTTCTGCATAAATTTGGTTTTACCGGCAAAGGAATGATTATAGCAGTATTAGATGCGGGTTTTAGCGGTGTTGATACGATGTCGGCTTTTTCATGCATGCGTTCTCAACATCATATTTTATGTAGCAGAGATTTTGTTGAAGGAAGTAAAAATGTTTATCACACAAGTTCACATGGAACGAAAGTACTTGGTTTGATGGGTGCACAAATTGAAGCGACTTATTCAGGCATATCGCCTGATGCTGATTTTATTCTGATCAGGACAGAAGATGTCTTTTCGGAAAGTCCGATAGAAGAAGATTATTGGTTAGCTGGCGCTGAATATGCTGATAGTATAGGCGCTGATATCATCAACTCATCTCTTGGTTATTTTAACTTTGATGATACATTAAATAATTTGACATATAATGATTTGGATGGTAATTCCACTATAATCACCCGTGCAGCCGACATAGCAGCATCCAAAGGAATTCTCGTTGTGAATGCTGCCGGCAACGAAGGTGATAAACCCTGGCACTATATTATTGCACCTGCAGATGGGGATAGCGTACTTGCTGTTGGTTCAGTTGATTTAAATGGCATTAAAACACCTGGTTCGTCCTTTGGTCCTACTGCTGATTTGAGAATTAAACCTGAAGTTGTTGCTCCCGGAAAAGCATCAGCTGTTATTTTGCCCAACGGTGTTGTCGGATTCGAAAATGGCACTTCTTTCGCTGCTCCATTAATTTCAGGATCGGCAGCATGTCTTTGGCAGGCAGCAACATTTCAATCCAATATGGAATTGATATCAGCAATTTTAATGAGCAGTTCTAATAGCTCAAATCCCGATAATGAGACAGGTTTCGGTATTCCCGATTTTAAATTAGCTTATCAGTCAATTACCGGTAATTATTCTGAAATACCATCAACTGATTCTTTATGCACATATCCGGACCCTGTAACTGATATACTTAATATTGATTATTTCACAGCCACTGAGCAAATAGTCGTTTTAAGAATTTATAATCAAACGGGCCAATTAATCTATAACAAGGAATTACTACCTGAATGTTGTTATGTTAAAAACCAATTACATACAGACAATCTGCTACAGGCGGGATTATATTTTATATGCATGATAACAGACAACAGCACAATTTGCAGGAAAGTAATAAAGGTTAATACAAATCTATGATTCAATCAACGGCAATTGCTGAAATCTCCACATGTACATTTTTTGGTAAACGAGCAACCTGAACACATTCCCGTGCTGGCGGTTCATCTGGGAAAAACTCACCGTAAACCTTATTCATCTCGGGAAATTCGTCCATATCTGAAAGAAAAATTGTGCATTTAACAACATGATCCATATCCATACCCGCAGCTATCAATACAGCTTTTAGATTATTCAGAACCTGTCTTGTTTCAGCTGCAATACCACCATCAGCTAACAGCCCCGTCTCTGGATTAATTGCAATCTGTCCACTCAAATAAAGAGTACTGCCGGATTTAACCGCCTGACTGTATGGTCCGATCGGTGACGGGGCGTTTTCTGTTCGGATGATTTTTTTCATAATTGTTGTTTTAGAAACCGATTGTGAAAATAAAAAGAATCCAAAAGTTGCAGACAATATTATTATTATCCACTTGTGAAGATGATTGTGTTGCATGACTGATTGATTATAATGGTTTTACTTTTGCATGATAAAAATACATATAATTTGGAAATCCTTGTTATTGACAATTATGATTCTTTCACTTGGAACCTTGTGCATATTTTATCTGAACTTGGGAATGAAGTATTTATAGAAAGAAATGATGAAGTTGTTGTTTATGAAGCAATTCGGTTTAAGAAAATATTACTCTCACCGGGTTCCGGACTTCCAGATGCTGCCGGAAAAATGCAGGAACTAATTTCGAAATGTTCTAATGATAATAGCATTCTTGGCATCTGTCTTGGAATGCAAGGATTAGCACTTCATTATGGTGCTAAAATGAATAACATGGGAAATGTATCACATGGAGTTGAAACAATAGTGAATATAACAGAACCAAATGAAAGTCTTTTCTATAATCTACCTCAACAATTCCATGCAGGTCTTTACCACTCATGGTCGGTAGATGAAAAAAGTTTGCCGGGTTGCCTTACAATTACTGCAAGAAATCAAAACGGTACTATCATGGCTCTATCGCACAAAAAAGCTGATGTCAAAGGTGTACAGTTTCATCCTGAATCAATAATGACGCCTGAAGGAAAACAAATTATTAAGAACTGGATTAATACTTGATCAGATATCAATTGTTATTGATAATCATACCAATCTCTTTTTCGGGTGAGTTTAAGATCCTGAAGTACTGAAGATTTCACATTGATATTTACTTCATACCTTTTCCTTTCTCCAAATGGAATAACGTTGATCCGCATTTCCCAACAATGCAGGTCACGATATATATCAAGTGTTGTGATTGTTATTTTATGTAATTGAAAATCATATCCAGATGTAAATCCGATTTTCCAGGCTTTGGTTAACCTGACATCTCCTCTGCAGGAAAACGAATTAGTAATGCTTTTTTCAAACTGAGGTTTACTATATTTCAGATTGTAGCTGATAGCTAATGACCATGGAACATTAAAATCAATATAAAGATCCGGGTTATTATTAATCATCTCCAATTCTTCTTCCGTTGCATAATCGCTCTCTTTTTTCCCCTGTGGTGATTTTTTACTCTTTAAACTGATTTCGGCTGAAGTAGTAACGTCTGTCAAACGTCCGGGAGTATTATCAATTTCCCACTGTGGCGTATTCGTTCGCCTGCCCAATGAGTCAAGTGAATATGGATCAAAAGAACAATTAACTCTCAAATTAAAAAAAGGAAATGGGTTTGTCCTTGCATCAAGTCTTACTGCAGACCAGTTTAAAGAATCTGAAAACATATTATAAGAAGATGAAAAATTAAATGCATCAAGTAATTTGATCTTCTTTTCACCTTGGATGGAATCTTTTCTGCTTTTAACTTTCATTTCCAAAGTATTTTGCAAACTAAGGTTGAGCACACCTGCTTCATTTGTAGAAGGTTTACTATAGATTCCAATGTCAAAAATTGAATATTGCTGCATATTACCAAGTGTATCAGCTTGAACTGATTTATAATATCCATAATGTGGATCAGAATAATCAGGTTTATAGGTAAATGAGGCTGAAGGTGAAATCACATGCCTTATAGCTTTTACAGGTGAACCATCTTTAAAAGTATATGAGCCATAAAATCTAGTATTTAATGAAACCGTTGTGCTCACTTCTCCAAATCGTTTGAAACCTTTAATAGTATCAGTAATTAGAGAATCTTGTTCCCAACGTTTCTCAATAGATTCCATATACCATTTTTCAGTATAATTTAATGTAGGATTAAGAGTGAAATATGAAAGGAACCCTTTGTTTGCCAATTTCATTGATGTACTTACCGGAATTTTATGCATTATTCCATTACGCATCATTCTCAAAGCGTAAGGAGTAAAAATTGAGTCCTCTTTCACTTTAACTGTATTCTTTGCATTAGTCGTATAACTTATTCCCACCTTTTCATACCATCTGATGTGTCCAACCTGAGACTTTCTTTTAAATGGATAGATACGACTCATTGTAAAGGTCGCCTCAGGTAAAGTGATACTTACTGTGCTATCTCTGGTGTTCTGACTATGACTGCCATTTATAGTAAATGCAAATGGTTTATTCGGAAAATTATAATTATATGAGATATTTGAATTGAATGAGTTCGTCAGATAATCGGTGGTTGTGCTGCTGAAATCATTTTTAAAATTGTTTGAACTCCCGGCATTAACATCAGCAGAAAACCTGCTGTTTGGCCGAGCCTTTTGGTCTTGATTATGTTTCCATTTGACAAAAAAACTTGTGCTCTTAGAGTAATCAGGAAATTCGGGGTCGCTGTTTTTTAATAATGAATAGGATAAATTCAGATTTCCGCTATACTTATACCTTTTTTTATATTGCGTTAAAGCGTTCAGCCCCCAACTTCCCCTTGAATAAATATCCCCAGTAAGGGTAATGTCCATATATTCATTCATTGCAAAATAATAACCACCATTTGAAAGATAGAATCCCAAACCCGGTGACTGTCCATAAGTAGGCATAACGATCCCTGATGATTGCCCTTTTTTATTAGGAAAAATGCCAAAAGGAACAGCCAGCAATGTGGGTACATCAGCAATAACAAGATATGCAGGGCCCGTAATAATCTCCTTGTCTTTAACCACTTTAATTTTATTTGCTGCAATATAAAAATGAGGTTCTTCTTTGTTGCAAGTAGTGTATTTCCCATTCCTGATGTAAAGTATGTCTTCACTTTCCCGTTTTATCTCTTTACCGTGAATATAGCCATCTCCTTCCTGTGTAATTGCATCAGTGATCTTACCCTTTTTTGTTTTAAAATTATACCTGATAGTCTGGCACTTAAATCCCTGAATTTCATCCTTAAATTCAGGAGAGCCAACAATTTCACCTGTACTGTCCTTCACTCCAGAGGCAAAAAACTGATCTTTTTTCATATCCATTTCTATATAGTCGGCATCAATATTCATGGCTAAATACTTCACATGAGCTTTGCCAAACAAATACATCTTTTGCTCCTGTACGTTAAATCGCATTGAATCTGATGCAGCATACTCAACAATATCACTTAAAGCAGTATTATCTTCCTTTTTATCAATAAAATTCAATGTGTCTGAAATCATTGAGTCAGGAAGATTTGTACCCGATAACAATGTATGGTTAATAGGCGTATTACAGTAACTATAATTCAGTGAAATACAAGTAGCTACAATTATAAGCACTATTAACAGAGCTGCGTTGATTAATTCTCTGATAGCTATAGATAACATCAAGACAGGATACTATTTTTGCGAAAGTACAGTTTTACTGTAGTACAAATTAGAATATTGAAACGACTAATTAACATAACTTATGTTAATTCTGCTGTTAAACGCATATTTGCATCTATTCTTGCGTTGAGCGTAGTTTTATTGAGTTCTTTTGCCTTTTCTCCTATGTTTGAAGAAAACAATCCTCCAAAAGTTGGGCTACATAAAGTTGTTATTGATGCCGGACATGGAGGAAAAGATCCTGGATGTGTAGGTTCTAATGCTAAAGAAAAAGATATTGCATTAGGGATTGCACTTAAACTGGGAGAAAAGATTACAAAACATTATAAAGATGTTGATGTGGTTTATACAAGAGATGATGATACTTTTGTTGAGTTATATGAAAGAGCTATAATTGCAAATAACAAAAAGGCTGATTTATTCATTTGTATCCACGTAAATGCAAGTCCTTCATCTGAACCAAAAGGTATTGAAACTTATGTGATGGGGCTTCATAAAAGTAAGGCTAACCTTAATGTGGCAAAGAGAGAAAATGCTTCTATTTTAATGGAAGATAATTATAAGACACACTATGAAGGATTCGATCCTAATTCAGATGAATCATACATTGCACTGACACTTAGGCAAAATGTTTTTCTTGAACAGAGTTTAAGTTTTGCTTCTATGATACAAGACCAGGTAAAAACAATCGGAAGAAATGACAGGGGTATAAGACAAGCAGGGTTCCTCGTTCTTTGGAGAACTGCAATGCCTAGTGTTTTGATAGAAACCGGTTTTATATCAAATAACGAAGAAGAATCCTTTTTAATGAATGAAAAACATCAAGATGAAATTGCTGAAGGAATATACAAAGCATTTGCAAAATATAAATCAGAAGTCGATGGAAATTTTCAATTAACAGAAAACAATAAGCACAACACAATTAAAAAAGACATAACGATTAATAAGGATGAAGTCGTATTAAAAGTACAGATCACCTCATCAATTAATGCTATACCTTTAAAACCAGAATATTTCAAAGGATTTGAAGAAGTTGATGAATATCAATCCAATGGGATGTATAAATATACCATAGGCAGTGAAAAATCAATGAATGAAGCAGCACGATTACAGTCCATAGCAAGAGAGAAAGGATTTAAAGATGCATTTGTTGTAGCATTTAAAGGGAATGAAAGGATACCTTTGGATAAAGGTCTGAAAGAGTTAAAGTAACACAATAATAATTGAAGATACGCAAAGAAATCTGGATTGGGCTAATTGTTTTGTCGGGAATTGCAGCTGCAGTTTATGGTTATAATTACTTAAAAGGAATTGATCTTTTTAAATCAAGAATTGAATATTTTGCTGTATATGATAAGATCGAAGGTCTTAATGCAGATAATGTAGTACTTGTCAATGGTTTTACAGTTGGTAAAGTCAGCGATATTTCATTCCATCCCGAATTGGGCGGAAAAATTGTTGTTCATTTTATCCTTACAGATAAGCACGTTAAGATACCTAATAATACCGTTGCTAAAATTATCAGTCTTGACCTTCTTGGTTCAAAAGCCATCTCATTAGAGATGACGAATGATACATCGTACATTTCGCCTGGAGATACATTGAAATCTGATATCCAACAATCGCTTTCAGATGAAACCCGAAAAGAGTTACTGCCACTAAAACGCAAGACTGAGAACTTAGTACTTAGTATTGATTCTCTGGTTTCTGTTGTGCAAGCAGTATTAGATAAAGATGCCAGGAAAAATCTTAGCCAGAGTTTTGAGAGCATTAAAAGAGCAATTGCGTCATTTGAAAAGACAGCATTGAGAATAGATACATTGGTTGGTTCTGAAAAATACAAATTACAAAATATCTTTACGAATGTTGAATCTATTAGCAGCAATCTGAAAGAAAACAATGAAAATCTATCTTCTGCAATCAGAAATTTCGCCTCTATTAGTGACTCCCTGGCTCAAATAAACATCGCCTCAACAATAAACAATGCCAATGTTGCTCTTAAAAATATTACTGTTGTAATGGATCGAATAAATAATGGTGAAGGTACAATTGGTCAATTAATTAATAACGATACTCTTTACAGTAACCTTGAAAACGCTACAAATGATATAGATCTTTTACTTGAGGATATGCGAATTCATCCTAAAAGATACGTCCATTTCTCTATATTTGGAAGGAGAGACAAAGGAGTTAAACTCACTGCAAGAGAAGAGAAAAAATTAAAGAAAATGATAAATAATTATCCTCCATCAAATAGTAAAAATAAGTAGTTAGGGTTTATCTTTGCCATCGGCATGAGCAAACAAATTGTATTCGCTATAATATTTTGTATAGGTTCCGGTTGTTTCCTGTTCACTATTTATCGATTATATAGACTATTTAAACTCACAAAACCCGATTTACCTATAAGACAATTCGGAAAAAGAATTCTAATAACCCTTCAAGTAGCTTTTGGTCAAAAAAAGATTTTAAGAAAGCCTTTGATAGGTTTCATGCATGCAATAGTATGGTGGGGTTTTTTGGTGATTCTGTTCGGCACTTGTGAAATGGTTGTGGATGGATTCACTGGTAATGAAAGGGTTTTTTCATTTTATACTGGTTGGTTTTATGATCTTATGACTGCTTCCGGAGATATTTTTGCATTACTGATCATATTCATCTGTGTTGCCTACCTTATACGAAGAAATATTATGAGTATCAGACGATTTGAAGGTATTGAAATGTCAAAGAAAACACATATGGATGCCAATTTGGCAATTGTATTAATATTAGCATTAATGCTGTCTTTAATCGGTATGAATATAGGATATCTGCAATCAAATCAATCTTATGCCGGAACCTTCCCTGTAAGTACATTCATCACACATTATACAATAATGCTTCCACCAGATTCTGCCTATTTTTTTCTTGAGCTAAATTGGTGGTCACACATCATTCTCATTATTCTCTTTTTAAATATTCTTCCTTACTCAAAACATTTTCATGTCATAATGTCTGTACCAAATGTGTTTTTTAGCAATTTTGAACCTATTATGAAAATGCGCACCATGGAAGATATCCAAAAAGAAATTCGAGTGATTCTTCATCCACAAGAAAATAACCATGCATTAGAGTCATCCAATGTCACCAATCGTTTTGGCATTATGGACATCGAAGATATAACATGGAAGCAGTACATGGATTCCATTACATGTACTCAATGCGGCAGATGCACTGAAGCATGTCCTGCAAATAATACGGGAAAGATACTTTCTCCAAGAAAAATAATGGTTGATACAAGAAAAAGGATGAAAGAGAAAGGTTATAAATTAGTTAGAAACAATAGTTATTCTGACAACAAAACTCTTGCAGGAGATATATTAACAAGAGAAGAAATTTGGGCTTGTACAACTTGTCACGCGTGCGTTGTAGAATGTCCTCTTAATATCAATCACTTATCTCTGATAATGGATATCAGAAGATATTTTGTATTGGAAAAGGGTGTATCAAGACCAGAACTCACGCAAATGTTTAATAATATTGAAAACAATGGAGCTCCCTGGCAATATGCCCGCGTAGATAGATTAAATTGGTCAAAAAATATCTTCATAAAAAAGAATGAGTAAAGATGGAAATTTGATTGAAATACAAGTACCAACCTTGGCAGAATTACAAGCAAACGGAAAACAAGCTGATTTACTGCTTTGGGTTGGGTGTGCTGGAGCGTATGACGATCAATATAAGAAAGTATCCAGAAACCTTGTAAAGATACTTGCATCAGCAAAAGTAAATTTTGCTGTTCTTGGCACGGAAGAATCATGCAGCGGAGATCCTGCACGTAGGGCTGGAAATGAATTTCTTTTCCAGATGCAAGCAATGCAAAACATTAAAATTATTAATGATTATGGCATCAAGGATATTATCACTGCCTGCCCACATTGCTATAATACTCTTAAAAATGAATATGTCGATTTTGGTGGCTATTACAATGTGATGCATCACTCTACTTTTATTATAAAACTAATTAAAGATGGAAGGATCAAAATCAGGGATAAAGAGATATTGAAAACTAAATCAATTACTTATCATGATGCCTGCTATCTTGGAAGAGGAAATGGAATTTATGATGATCCCCGTGCTATCATTAATAATATCAGCAATGGAGTTAGAGAGATGAAAAGGAATAAAAGCAGGTCATTTTGTTGTGGTGCAGGTGGGGCACAAATGTTTAAAGTGTCTGAACCCGGTGAAAGGGAAGTCTATGAAGATAGAAGTAAAGAAGCTCTGGAATTACATCCTGATATCATTGCAACTGCATGCCCTTTTTGTATGACAATGTTAAATGACGGTGTTAAACATTTTAAAAAAGAAGAAGTAAAAGTGATGGATCTTGCTGATTTGGTTGCCCTGGCAGCTGAACTCTGATTTTAGTATTCAATTTATGTCCAAACAAAAATTTTTACTCAGCAAATC
This sequence comes from uncultured Flavobacteriales bacterium, assembly GCA_964619305.1. Lineage (GTDB taxonomy): Bacteria > Bacteroidota > Bacteroidia > Flavobacteriales_H > CAZUDW01 > CAZUDW01. The sequence goes on along the minus strand of CAZUDW010000024.1, from coordinate 1,734 downwards.
TTCTTTTATTAAAGGACTTCAATGTTTAAAATACTTATATCTTTATAAATATCATTATAAACTAAAAGATCCTATACCTGCTGCAAGAAAAGCATTGTATGACAGGGGAATTGCAATTGGCAAACTGGCATGGGGACTTTTTCCTGATGGTGTTGATGCCAGCCCGCCTTCACCTTTTCATTATGACAAATCGGTTTTAATCACTAAGTATTATATTGAAAAAGATAATCCTATAATATATGAAGCTGCTTTTACTTATAATCAGGTAATTTGCGCATTGGATATTCTTGTAAGAATGAACGATCAATGGATTGCTTATGAAGTAAAATCATCAGCCAGACTCACTGAGACATATATCCGCGATGCAGCACTTCAATATTATGTGATATCAAAATCCGGTTTGATTCTAAATGATTTCAAAATCGCATACATTAACAAAGAATATGTTAGGAATGGAGAATTGAACCTTCAAAAGCTCTTCTCTTTTAAGAGTGTTTTAAAAGAAGTTCAAAAGATGCAGAAAATGATCGAAGATGAAATTAAAAAACAAAAAAGAATCCTATCATATAAAGATATTCCGGATATTGAACCTGGCATACATTGCTTTTCCCCTTATAACTGTGAGTTTATAGGCAACTGCTGGAAAAACATGTCAAATCAATCTGTATTTAAACTATGTGAAATGAGCAGAGAAGAGCAATTTGAATTATTTCAAAAAGGTATTAAAATGGCTATTGATATACCTGAAAATATACATCTGACTGATCGTCAAAAAATTCAAATTAAAGCTGAAAAAACAGGAAAACCGGTATTTAATAAAGTTTATATTTCAGATTTTTTAAGCAAGCTAACATATCCGCTGTTTTTTGTGGATTTTGAAGTGTGTAGTTTTGCTGTTCCATTGTGGAATTATACCAAACCATTTGATAAAATTCCTTTTTTATTCTCATTACATAAAATAGGGCATAACAATGCTGAACCTGAGCATAATTTTTTCCTTTCAAATGATGGTGCTACCAGCCAGGGTGAATTTATTCTCCAATTCCTGAAACTCACAACCGGAACCGGAGATATTCTTGCTTTTGATATGCAAAATGAATTGTCTAATCTTCATAGATTGGCTGTCATGTTTCCTAATTTAAAAAATGAAATAGACAATAGAATATCACGTTTTAAAGACCTTAGATTGATTTTTTCCAACAACCAGTATTATACTCAGGAAATGAACGGTTCTCTTTCCTTAAAAAGCATCTACAATGCATTAAACAAAAAAAGGACATATGAAAAACTTACTGTTTCAAATGGGCTTGAAGCAGTACTTGCCTATGAGAAGTATCTTGAGTGCAAGGATGAAAAAACAAAAAACCAATTAAAAGACAACTTAGTAAAGTATTGCTGTACAGATACTTATGCTATGGTTCAAATAATTAAAGTGCTTAAGCAATTGACTAGTGATGGTTAATCTCGGAAGCCTCTTTTAAACTTATTCTTTCATCATTTAAATATGCAACTACAAATGCAAATTCAAACCCCTCCCCTCTTAGTGAATCTTTTAAGGCAATTGCAGACTTGATGTCTTGTAACTGTCCAATGGAGTACTTGTATCTCCCATCTATCAATTCCTCCTTCACGTTATCATATCCTTTAAATTTCTTTGTTTTAAGTCCTATTGGTTTTTCCGAAATAGCTACCTGTACGCGATATTGTACTTTAGCAATTGGCTTTGTTGAAGCT
>CAZUDW010000023.1:6127-31081 GCA_964619305.1 uncultured Flavobacteriales bacterium | reverse complement strand
CAGGCAGAAACCCCATAAGAAAGAAGGAATGCCCAGCGGTGGTTCCAGTGCCTGCAATGAATTCAACACATCCGCTGCATTGAATCCGAGACCGGCAGTGAGTTCGTTGTCGCTCTGGAGCATACCCAGCGTAACGCCCGCATGTTCGCTAACAAAATTTTCGAGCATGCTCAGTTCTGCCAGTTCGCTGCTGATAGCATCCTGGTCATAGTCGAACAGCCAGGCATTGCCGGCTTTCAGTTGCAGACTAGTCAGCATGCCTGCCATTGTCAGTGTAAGAAGTAGTTTTTTCATATTTAACTGGTTTTTATTTATTAGTATTGATTATCACCTGCAAATATAATAAATGTTTATTTCCATCCCGATAAATCGGGATTGTGTAATAAATTGATTTTTGAGCCCACTCTAAAAAAGTGGTTTCCCTAGTTTTTACTTTTAACTGGACCAAACCTTTAGCCTCCGGACCTAAACCTTTGCATTTTGGTCTAAATTATAATTCATTGGGCGCATCGGTTCCCGGTGCCGGAGCCGGTGGTTCTTCACTTCCACATCTGCTTCTTCTGGTGCCCGGAAAAAATTGATTGAGTTTTTCCGCTTTGCTGTCATAACCGCTGCCGGGCAGGATGCCGGCTTTGTACCTGGTATAGTTATAGTCAAGCAGTGTGTCCTGAAAGTTGTCGTAATCATGTAGGTGCCTAGTTTTGGTCATGGAATTACCTAATCACCGCATGCGATCTGCCGCGGTTTCCAGAAACAGGCGGTTGGTAGCATCATCGGCATACTCATCCCAGTCCACATCGGGGCTGCTGAGCTTGGGCTGGCTTTTGTGGTAATCGCTTACCTTGTTCACCAGCAGCTTATTTTGCTCGTTAATGGAGCCGTATTTAACATTTTCTTCTTCGTTCAGATTTTGCAGCTTGGGCTGAAGCAATGCTTCGAGCTGGTCTAACAAATTGCTGAACTGCTGCTTTTCAGCATTGTTGAAGTGCTTTTGAATTACATTTTGACATGGCATTTTATTATTTTAATTGGTTACATGACAAGTATTGAATTTAAATATATTTGCTCCTTCATAAGAAAATGAGAAGGCATGGCGCTTAAATGCGGGATAGTGGGGCTGCCCAATGTGGGCAAATCAACTTTGTTCAATGCACTGACAAGGGCAGGTGCCAAAGCGGTCAATTTTCCTTTTTGCACCATAGAGCCAAACATAGGGATGATCGCAGTGCCCGACAGGCGACTGGACAGATTGTCTGCACTACTGCAACCGGAAAAGACCACACCTGCAACGGTGGAGATCATGGACATTGCCGGTTTGGTGAAAGGGGCAAGCAAAGGAGAGGGGCTGGGCAACCGTTTTTTGGGCAACATCAGGGAGACAAACGCCATCATTCATGTGCTCAGGTGTTTCAAAGACCCCAATATAGTCCACGTAAGTGACCATGTTGATCCGCTTGCAGATAAAGAGATCGTGGAATATGAACTCTTGCTGAAAGACCTCGAAACGCTTGAAAAAGCCATATCCAAAGTGGAAAAACCTGCCCTGACAGGCGAAAAGGATGCCCGAAAAAAAATGGATATATACTCCCGCCTGAAGCTGCATCTTGAAAAGGGCAAACCTGTGCGTTCCCTATCGGTTGATGACAAAGAAAAGGAGATCATCCGTGCTTTGTTCCTCATCACTTCCAAACCGGTGCTTTATGTGTGCAATGTGGATGAACATGATGTGCGAACGGGCAATGCAATGGTAGAGCAGTTGAAGATTGCGGTTAAAGAGGAAGACAGCAGGGTGCTGACGCTTACTGCAGCAATAGAAGCAGAGATAGCTATGCTCGACAGTGAGGAGGACAAAAAGATATTTACAGAGGAAATGCAGTTGGATGAACCCGGTGTGAACCGCGTGATCCGTGCGGCTTATGAACTACTCGGGCTGATCACTTTTTTTACTGCCGGAAAACCGGAAGTGCGTGCATGGACAATACGCAAGGGAACCAATGCACAAAAAGCTGCTGCAGAAATTCACAGCGATATTGAAAGAGGTTTTATATGTGCTGAAATCACCAGGTTTGAAGATTATATCAATTGCGGATCGGAGCACAAGTGCAAAGAAGCAGGCCTTACGGCCATCGTGGGGCGCGATTATGTGATGCGGGATGGAGACATCACCTATTTCAGGTTCAATGTGTGAGGTGAAAAACCTTGCCAGCGTTGAAAACACTGTTGAAAACTCGGATTCAATTACCCCTTTCAAAGCAGGGCAAATAGCTACTTTTACACCTTAAATTTAAGCTAAATGCCGCAAGACATAAACTACACGGAAAAAGACATCAAGTCGCTTGACTGGAAAGCGCATATCCGCTATCGTCCGGGCATGTATATTGGCAAGGTAGGTGACGGTACTTCTGCTGATGATGGAGTTTACTTGTTGCTGAAAGAGATAATTGATAACGGGATAGATGAGTTTGTGATGGGATATGGCAAACGCATCGATATAAATATAAGTGCTGGAGAAACCGTTGTGCGTGATTATGGCAGGGGCATTCCGCTTGGTAAAGTACTCGATTGCGTGTCAAAGATCAACACCGGGGCAAAATACGACACAAAGGCATTTAAAAAATCCGTTGGGCTCAATGGCGTAGGGACTAAGGCGGTTAATGCATTGTCAGAATATTTCAGAGTAGAATCTATCAGGGAGAATCAGTCAAAAGTGATTGAATTTGAGAGAGGAGAGGTGATAAAAGATGATGCGATTCGGAAAACACAGGAGAAAAACGGAACCATCATCACTTTCAGACCTGATCTGGAAATATTCAGGGAATACAGGTATTTGAATGAGCATGTCGAGAATATGTTGTGGAACTATTGCTACCTCAACCCGGGTTTGAATATTTATTTCAACGGGAATAAATTTTGTTCCAAAGACGGGCTGTTCGATCTGTTGAATTCAAGAATTGACTCTGAAGTGCATTATCCTGTCATCCATCTCATCGGTGATGATATTGAGGTTGCTATTACGCATGGCAAATCTTACGGAGAAGAGTATTACAGTTTTGTGAATGGGCAACATACAACGCAGGGTGGGACCCATCTGGCAGCTTTCAGGGTAGCCTATGTGAAAACGATCAGGGATTTTTTTAAAAAAGATTTTGATGCTGTTGACATACGATCTTCGCTCATAGCAGCTCTGAGTGTAAAAGTCATCGAACCTATTTTTGAATCGCAGACCAAAACAAAGTTAGGATCACAGGAAATAGAACCGGGAGGAAAGTCCATGGGTGCTTTTGTGCAGGATTTCCTCACCTCCAGGCTGGATAATTACCTCCATAGGCATCCTGATATGACAGAAGCATTATTAAAGAAAATACAACAATCGGAGAGAGAGCGTAAAGAAATAGCCGGAATTAAAAAGATTGCGAGAGAACGCGCAAAAAAAGCGAGTCTTCACAACAAAAAGCTCAGGGATTGCAGGGCGCATTTCAATTCATCTCATGAAAAATCTAATGAATCCATGCTTTTTATCACCGAGGGAGATTCGGCCAGTGGGTCTATTACAAAATCAAGAGATGTGACAACACAAGCCGTTTTCAGTCTGCGTGGTAAACCATTGAACTCTTTTGGACTGACAAAAAAGATTGTTTATGAAAATGAAGAGTTCAATCTCATACAGGCGGCCTTGAATATTGAGGATGGTCTGGAAGGTTTGCGATATAATAAAATCGTTATTGCAACAGATGCAGATGTTGACGGTATGCATATCCGGTTACTTCTTATTACCTTCTTTTTGCAGCTTTTCCCTGAATTGGTACGAAAAGGACATTTATATATCCTGGATACACCGCTGTTCAGGGTAAGAGATAAAAAGGATACTTATTACTGCTACTCGGAAAAAGAAAAAAGAGATGCAGTTAAAAAATTATCCGGCACACCTGAAATTACCCGCTTCAAAGGTTTGGGAGAAATCTCACCCGGGGAGTTTAAAAACTTCATTGGCAAAAACATTCACCTCGAACCTGTTACCATAGGAAAAGATAGCAAGATCAGCGATCTGCTTGCATTTTATATGGGTAAAAATACACCGGAAAGACAACAGTTTATACTGGAGAATTTGAAGATTGAGAATGATATTGTTGAGAAAAATGACTTTAATGAGAAACAAAATAATAAAGAAAGAGTTGCATAATTATGCCTGAAGATGAATTAACATCGAACGAGGAAGAGGAAAATCAATCCGGGCTGGAAAGCGTGAAGCAGATATCCGGCATGTACCAGGAGTGGTTTTTGGATTATGCTTCCTATGTAATACTTGAACGTGCTGTACCTGCCCTGGAAGATGGGTTAAAACCTGTTCAGAGAAGAATATTACATTCGATGAAAGAACTGGATGACGGACGTTATCATAAAGTAGCCAACCTAATCGGTAATACGATGAAATATCATCCTCATGGGGATGCTTCCATTGGCGATGCTTTGGTACAACTTGGACAGAAAGAATTACTTATTGACACCCAGGGAAACTGGGGCAATATACTTACGGGTGATAGTGCTGCTGCTCCCAGGTATATTGAAGCCAGGTTGACAAAATTTGCACTTGAAGTTGTTTTCAATCACAAGACAACCAAATGGCTTCCGTCCTATGACGGCAGGGGTAAGGAACCCGTACATTTGCCTGTAAAATTTCCTTTGCTCCTTGCTCAGGGTGCAGACGGAATAGCGGTAGGATTATCTACCAAAATTCTTCCGCACAATTTTAATGAACTTTTAGATGCTTCCATCAACATTCTGAGAGGGAAGAGTTTCAGCATTTTACCGGATTTTCTTACGGCTGGAATGGCAGATTTCTCCCAATATAATGATGGAAAAAGAGGAGGACGTATTAGGGTTAGAGGAAAAATAAATATTGATGATAAAAGGATACTTAGGATTTCGGAGTTGCCTTATGGAACCACAACTACAAGCCTGATAGAATCAATTATTAAAGCAAACGACAAAGGCAAAATAAAAATAAAGAAAATTGAAGATAATACAGCTGAGCAGGTAGAAATTCTTATCCATCTTCCTTCAGGTGTTTCCCCGGATAAAATGGTGGATGCGCTTTATGCATTTACCGATTGTGAAATTTCGTTATCTCCAAATGCATGCGTGATAGAGAACAACAAACCACGTTTTATGGGAGTAAGTGAAATGCTTGAAATCTCAACAAGGAGAACTGTTGAATTGTTGAGACAGGAACTAGAAATACGCTTGCTCGAATTGGAAGAATTATGGCATTTTGCTTCATTAGAGCGATTGTTTATTGAAAAAAGAATATATCGTAAAATTGAAGATTGCGAAACTTGGGAATCAGTATTATCAACTATCCATAAGGGGCTTAAACCATACAGTAAACAATTGAGGAGGAAGATTACGGATGAGGATGTTATTAAACTTACGGATATAAGAATCAAGAAAATAAGTCGGTTTGATTTAAATAAGGCAGCAGAGAACATCCATAAACTGCAGGAAGAAATTGATAGAGTGAAGCATAATTTGGCAAATCTGAATGATTATGCGATTGATTATTTCAAAAATATTAAAAAGAAGTATGGAGAGGGTAAAAAACGAATGACAGAGATCAAATCCTTCAACACCATACAAAGGGCGAAAGTGGCATCTGCCAATGTAAAACTGATGGTTAATAAAGAAGAAGGATTTATAGGGTATGGACTCAAACGCAATGAGTCTGAGTTTGTAGCTGATTGTTCAGATATTGATGATGTCATTGTAATCAGGGACAACGGGAAGATGAGCGTTACCCGTATCACAGAAAAAACTTTTGTTGGTAAAGGGATTATATATGCCGGTGTATGGAAGAGAGGTGACGACCGGACCATATATAACATGATATATCAGGATGGTAAAGGGGGAAGGGCTATGGTGAAGCGTTTTTCTGTAACTTCCATTACCCGTGATAAAGATTATGATTTGACCAAAGGGAAGCCACATTCTAAAATATTATATCTCACGGTAAACCCAAATGGTGAAGCAGAAGTCGTTCATGTGCTACTCAGGGCGAAGCATAGACTAAAAAAAGTAAGATTTGAGTTTGACTTTTCAAGTATATCAATAAAGGGCAGAGGATCAGTAGGTAATATTCTGACCAAACATATGGTAAGGCGAATTGAGATGAAAGCAAAAGGTGTTTCAACTCTTAGTGCAAGGAAAATCTGGTTTGATGATACGGTACAACGCCTTAATACTGAGGGTAGAGGTGTGTTCTTAGGGTCTTTTGCCAGAAATGATAAAATACTTACCATCACACAAAAAGGGACTTACCAACTAATGGGCTTTGATTTATTCACGCAGTTTGATGATGATCTGATTCTTTTAGAAAAATGGGTACCTCAGAAACCGATTTCTGCCATTTATTACAACGGAAGCAAAAAGCAATACTATGCCAAACGTTTCCTGATTGAGAAAACATCAAAGGCAACGTCTTTTATTGGAATACATAAAAAGTCATTTCTTGAAGTTGTGACCTCTGATCGAAGGCCGGTTATAGAGTTAAAATTTAGTAAGGAGAATGGGATTTTAAGAGATCCTGTGAAGATATCGCTTGAAGAGTTTATTGATATAAAAGGAGACAGGGCGATCGGCAATCGATTATCTCAATATCCGATAAACAGGGTTGATCTGTTGGATCCATTACCATATAATGAGAATGATGATCCGAATGAACAGGATATCAAGGATACAGGTATGCAAACAGACGATACCTCGGATTCTGAATCCGATGATAAAGGTTTGGCTGAAAAAAAAAGTAATGCTGAGGAACAAAAGAACAGTTCTCCAAAGTTGGGTAAACGTGAGTTGAAAGAACCAGTTGAAGAACACAATAAAATGAACTCAACAATTGCAATGAAGAAGAAAAGTGAACAGAGGCAAAAGTTGTTGAATAAAAAAGCTGATTTAAAATTAAATCAGATAGAAGGACAAACCTATCTGGATATCTGAGATGACTGATTAAAACCATTTAATTAAAATACATTAGAAATTGTGAAAATGAGAATAGAGAGTATATTTCTAATCCTTACTGTTGTTATTATAAGTTCCTGCCAGGGAAATGGAGATGATAATCAAAAGGATGATAGTTTGAATATTACCAATAAGGCTGATACAGCTTCGTTCGCTGATAACAATGAAAATGAGAAACAAGATAGCATTGAAAGTAATGAAGAAAGTACACCAAAAAAAGAACTGAAAGAACTGAAACAAGTAACATTTTGCGATTGCGTTAAAAAACAAGAGGCAATAAATAAACAGTTGGAAGAAGCCGAAACGGATGACCAAATAAATGCAGCATTAGCTTTAATGGATGAGATAGAAAACGGAGAGTGTAAAAATCTGCTTGCGGGAAATACGGATTCTCCGAGTAAAAGAGCAGAACATAAAAGAAAAGTAGCTGAATGTCTGAATAAATAATCAGTCGAGCTCGGCTATCAGTTCCATAAGTTCTTCCCAGTGTGATCGCATTTGCCTGGCAGGAACAAGATGATTGTTTGAGATCATAGCAAAAGACATCAATCGCCCGGATTTGCTTGTGGCATAACCTACATAACTTTTTACGCGTCCTACTGTTCCGCTTTTAGCCCTGATATTCCCTTGTGCAGTTGTTCCAATACACATGTTTCTTAAAGTTCCGCTCACTCCGGCAACAGGTAGAGAATTATAGAAGCTGTCAAAAACAAAATTGCTGTCTGTCGCAAACATTGTCAACATTTCAGCCATCATTTTTGGAGTGACAGAATTATAGCGGGACAAACCGCTACCATCGGTCATAAAGAGACCTGAAATATTAATTCCTTTAGATCGTAGAAATTGTGAGACAACACGGCAACCTCCCAAATTGCTTCCATAACCTTCCTGCAGAGCTGCGAGTAATTTTAAAATACTTTCAGCATAAAAATTCATACTATATTGATTGGTATATTTAATGATTTCATTTAAAGAAGGAGAATAGCCGGTATAAAAAGTTGTGCCTTTATAATTATTGAAAGCACGATTATATTTTAACTTTCTGACAGTGGTAGCAGAGTCTTTAACAACAATCCCGATTCTTTTTAAAGCATGGAATAAAGAGCTGGCACATACAAAAGCCGGATCAGGCATTTGAGCTTTAGCAACAAACTCATTGGAGTCAGGATTGATTTCACCAAATACAAATCTTTCATCAGCATATGGCATCCCGGCAACAAAACAGTAACTCTTGGGAGCACTTTTATTGATTACCATGTTGTTAAACAAGTTCAAACCAGGTATGTCTGGATATGTTTTAAGTAAAATTGAGTCATTGATAGTTTTAATCTTTATATCGAATAAATTTTCCCTGAATGATAAACCGGAAGGACCAGCGCAGTAATCGCTTTGCATATCTTCCCATGACCACCCAGAGGGTATGAGATCATATTCAAATAAACGTGCATCTGCTATAATAGCACCATTGATGGTATCTATATTAAGTTTTTGAATCGCCTGCAACCATTTTTCTATAATAACGTTTTCGCTACATCCACCAAAAACTGTTGAACCTAGTGTTGGATCACCTCCTCCTTTTATGTAAATATTTCCATTAAGTGTTCTTTTAGCGGCATTAAGCTCTCCATCAAATTGCAGTCGGGTAATAAAATGATAATTTGGCCCGGCAATAGCAAGTGCACACCCTGTGGTAAGTAGTTTCATCACTGATGCGGGGATCATGCTTTGGTTTTCATTGAAATTGGCAATCACTTTATTACTGTCCACATCAATGAGATAGAAACCCCATGTAGCGTGTTTCAGTATTTGTGCATCACAGAGGGCATCAAGTTTGAATTGAAGTCGTTCTAATGGAGTTGTATCTGGAAGAATTGTATCAGGAAAGTTTTGATAATTGGAGTCTGTTAAGGGAGGAACAGATTGTACAGGAGGTTTAATATTCAATCTGGATAAAGCAGCAACAAAAGTTATACCGCACATAATAAGAAACCATGGTCCCCACTTCATTGACTTCATGCCAGATACGATTTAATATGTGTTTTCAGATGATTACAATATCTGAAATATAACGAATATGCTTGGAAATGCACATATGCCAAAGCATGATTTAAATAATAGCGAATATAACTCTCTGTAATATAGCAGACTATATATTAATGTGATTTTTATAACAATACCCTGTTAGTATACTATTTTGAAAAAAGATTAAAGATGTTCCTTTTCCTTGGCTGATTCAATTGTAGTACTGGTTGAGGAGGTAGCTTCAGGATATTCAATGCGTACATGATAAATATTTTTAAGCTTTCTTTTTAGAATTTCCCGGGTATCGGTTATGTTTTTAAAAGTGATGGGTGCATTTTCAAATTGATGTTCAGAAGTTTGAATATCAATAAGTTTATCAACGAGATTATCAAGAGATTTTGCATCTTTAGATTTTAAACTTCTTGATGCAGCTTCAACAGCATCTGCCATCATCAGCACTGCTTGCTCTTTTGTAAATGGGGAAGGTCCTGGATATTTGAAGGCATCTTTATCTACTTCTGTATCCGGATGTTCTGATAGATGTGAGCGATAAAAATACCAGGTCAGGCTTGTACCATGATGTGTTCGGATAAAATCGATTATTTGTTCAGGAAGATTATGCTTTTTCGCCATTTCTATTCCTTTGGTAACATGCTCAATAATAACTTTTGCACTTTCTTCATAACTGAGTTCGCTGTGAGGATTATATCCACTTTGATTCTCAATAAAAAATTGTGGTTTCAGCATTTTACCTATATCGTGATATAAAGCACCAGCTCTAACGAGAAGATAATTCCCTTTAATGTGCAAAACAGCTTCCTCTGCAAGATTAGCTACTTGAAGAGAATGTTGCATTGTGCCAGGTGCTTTTTCTCCAAGTTTGCGCAAAAGGGGAGAGTTTGTATCAGAGAGTTCCATGAGTAAAACATCTGAAAGAAACCCAAAAAGTTTCTCAAATACGAACATCAAAGGGTATGCAAATAATGTTAATGCAGCGCTACCACCAAACCATCTAAAATAACCCCAGTTCACACTATCTATATCGCCTTCCTGTGTTATGGATATACCGAAGTAGGTAATTATATACACTATAAAAATAAGAAACGAAGTAGTAAATAACTGTTGACGTTTACGTAAATTAACAAGGCTGAATATAGCTACAATGCCTGCTGTGAATTGAATAAAAACAAATTCAAAAGGATTTGGAGCGACAAACCCTATCAGAGCAATAGCAATGATATGCGTAAATGTTGCAAGCCTTGTATCATAGAATGTTCGGATCAAAATTGGCAAGATACAGAATGGTAGCACATAAATATTTAAAGATTCAATTGCATTTGAAGAAACGGCCATAAACACCATGAGTGTAACCATCAATAAGATAAAAGTAAATTTTCGGTTATCCAGGCTGATGTCTTTTCTGAATATTGCAATAAACATAAGCAGGATTAAAATGGCTATAGTTACCAGAAGGGTCTGCCCGATTATTATAAAATAATAGTTTTCTGATCCGCCAAGTTGTGTTTCATATTCTTTTTTTAGTGATACAAGTTTTTGATACAGGTCATTGGTAACGATATCCCCTCTTGAAATGATAGATTCATCTTTTTGTATTTTTCCTTTTGTTAACGATATAGCAGACAGCTTCTCTTTCAATACTTTTTGTGTCATAACCTCGTCAAAAAAAACATTGAAGGTAATAGCATCTTCCATGTGTTTCTCCATGAAATCAGTGTCTATATCATCATATACTTCTAATTGTTTAGCGATTTCATCAATTGCTTGCTGAAGATTTAAAATTGTATTCAGCGATCTTTCTTCTATTACTTTCTTTCTTTGAACCATTATCGTCTGATTTTCCTGGTTCATATTATCAAATTCCTCTATTTTAATAATGCCGTTTTGATAAATAGAAGTAAGAATGGTTTTTCCTATGAGTAAATGTTCATTTTTTTTCTTTTCGGACTCTTCACTGTTTTGATTATCGGAAAAAAGTTTTTGAATCAAGCCGTTAGAAGAGCTGTATTTGGAATCATTCCAATCTTCTTTAATAATTTTTTCAAAGAGATTTAATTGCTGTTCCTGAACATTCATATCGTAATAGTAATAAGGAACAGCAGTTTCTTTTATTTCGTTAGCTTCGTTTTCCAATTCATCATCAAGCTTATAAATTGAAAAATCAAAGGGCGCAAATAAAGTTTCATGCAACCAAGGTTTCCCTTTCTGGAAATCATATTTAAATTTTGCTTCTTTTGGAAATATGTATGTAATCAACCCAATGGTTATAAGCGTAACCAATGTTCTGATGGCAAAATCCTTGGCATTATTTATTTTTAGAAACTCTAGCATTACTGTTAATTCAACTTTTGCTAAATTATTATAATTTTACTTTTGTCGTTAAATGTACATTGTGTGATTCTACTGGGTACATTTATTATTCATCTTTCTCTTTTTGAATCTCATCTAACCACAATCTTATCGCTTTTGATATAGAGATTTTTTCATCGTTATAATAGGCAATAACAAAAGCATCATGAATCCCTTTTTTTCTGACAGCATCTTTCGCTTTATCAGCTTCATCAAAATCATAAAATATTCCTGTTGTATATCTGATAAATTTGTCTGAAACCATGTATCCTGTGATCGGAGATAATCCTTCAAACCATTTTGGTCTGGAATTAATGGAATAATATCCTATCTGGACTTTAAATGCCAAGCCTTGGGGTGCTTTATCTTCCTTTACCAGGGGAATGGGATTTTTGAAATTATAAAAACCAGTATTATCAATTTTAAATTCAGAAGGTTTTATTGGGGTATGATCATAGACCTTTTCAGCTTCACGGAAAAGAACTTTTGTAAGTATATCTCTCAATTCTTTCAGACTTTTATTTGATTCATCAAGTTTATCCTTATATTCTGTTCTGGCTGATTTTAGTAATTCATTATCACTTAGTAGAGAATCTTTCTCCTTTTTGTTTATTTTGGCATTTAGTATACTGTCGTTTTTGCTTAATTGCTTGTCTGCAGAATTAATATTATTCTCATATAATTCAACAATTGCAGAATAAGTTGTCTCATCAGCCTCTAATCTTTTAATTTGCCTATTTCTTTCTTCAGAATTCTTTATTTTAAATCCACCGAAAGGCAAGTCTTTTGAGCTATCAGCAACTTCAACATACACAAATTCATTGTTCTGAATGGTGTCTTTTTGTAGAGGTGAACCAGATAGATATAGTGAAGCATTATATGCATCAACAAGCGAATTACCTGTTTCAAACATTGCACGGTATGCAATCTGTCTGGCTTCTTTAATTTTATTAGAATATTTCATCGATGAAAAATCGCGTTTTGCATTTACTATGTATTGTTTCGAAAGTTTTAAATACGCAATTCCTTCTATAATGGAATCATTTTTAAGCGAATCTTCCACATAAGTCAATGCGCTATCGGCTGCTAACAATGCTTGGTTTCCTAAAAGAATTGATGTATCTGCAAGATCATTCTGTTCTTTCCTGTTATAAGAAGATAATGCAGCTTTTTTAGCATAAAAATAACTTTCAGTTGCGAATTTGGCTGCTATAATAGAAAAGTTTTTCGCTTTATCTTTAAAATAAACTTCACTCCAAATATCAATTTCTTGTGATCGTGCTATTTGGTTAATTGAAAGAAAAATTAATACAAAATAAGATAAATTAATTATATAATTATTACTTTTGATAGACTTGATAACATTAGAAAAGAAATGCAAGTAACCAGTTGGTTGATATTGCGTAATAGTCATATTAATTTGCAAATTTGGGAAATAATACGGATGTTTGAATAATTAATTAATATTATGATATTGAATAATAAGACAATCTTTATCACTTTGATCTCTTTAGTGCTTGGTAGCCAATGTGTTGCAGGAGATGATGATCAAAGCAAAGAACAAAAAGAGGGTGGCTCTGCGCCTTCTTTTATGAATTACATTTCAATTGGTGCAAGTAGTGGGTTGTCTTTATATTATGGTGATTTGGCTTATTATTATGTTTTTCCAAAACCGAGTGATTTTCATGATTTTTTTCGGGGAGGATGGTCAGCATATATTGAAAGACAAATTCCTGAGTTGACAGCTGCTCCTGGTTTAGGAGCAAGAATTCATCTTTACCATGGTAGTTTAATTGGAGGTAGAAGACCAGGAGAAAAATCATGGTTTATTAATTTTAGGACTGATTATAATCTGTTAAATCTTTCAGTTAAATATAATTTAACAGACTTGCTTCTCCCTGAAAATGAATATAGAAGATGGTATGTTGAGGGTTCAGTTGGTGGAGGAGTTGTGCAATATCGATCTTATTCATGGTACACTGATCTTGAAGGCTCATGGGTTTATAATAGCATTGGTTATGCAGAATCACCGGAGCGTACACCTACAAAGTTGATAGAGAAGGATAAAATGGTCATAAAAGCTGGCATTCCGGTTGCATTACATGCAGGTTATCAATTGACCTATAAAGCAGATTTGACTTTTGATCTTATGCTCGATAATCTCCTTGTCGATAACCTTGATGCTCATGACCGTTCATGGTCACATAAAGATAAAGTATCGTATTGGGGAATAGGTTTAAGATATACTTTTGGCAGATCAGAAGATGATTTAAAGAAAAAACCAAAGGAACAAACTGAGATAGAAACAGATTCTGATATACCGATTACCGAACCAATTGACATTGGAGGAATCCCTTCAAAAGAAAGGAAAACAGGAATATTTTCAAGATCTAGAAAAAGATCAAAAGATGATGAATTGCTCGAGTTAAGATTGAAATTATTTGAAACACAACTGAAGTTGTTTGAAATGCAATACCTGATCTTTAAATAATTCGTTCTAATTAGTCAAAGTTTTTTAGGTGTTTATACAGCTTTTGAACAGGTAAACCAAGAACGTTAGAATAGGAACCATCAATACGTTCAATCCCTATAAGACCTATCCAGTCCTGGATCCCGTAACTCCCTGCTTTATCAAAAGGTTTGAATTGTTCAATATACCATTCTATCTCAGCATTCGAAAGTCTTGAAAACCATACATTGGTTTTATCAATAAAAGCAAAACTGTTCTTAATCGTTTTAACACAGACACCAGTAAACACCTCATGCCTCTTACCTGACAACATCCTGAGTGTTTTAAAAGCCTGATCGGAAGTGGTTGGTTTGGGTAGAACCCTATTATTAAACCAAACTATTGTATCAGCAGTGATCAGTAAATCAGGATCACAGATATCTGTTTTAAAGGCATCAGCTTTTTTTGTGGCTATATGAAGAGCAATTTCACCACCAGTTAATCCATTTGGGTATGTTTCATCAGTTTCTTTAATTTTAACTTCAAACTTTATATTTAATTCAGTAAGAAAAGAATTTCTTCTGGGTGATTTGGAAGCTAAAATGATGTGGTATTTACTTAAATTATTGAGGATCATAAAATAATGCCTTTCATGAAAGTATAGTAAGCAGTAATCATGTACAAGGCTCCTGCAAGTGAAACTGCTTTATTGATCTTGGCTCCTATTATATAGTCTTTAATGCTTGAGGTGGTTATTGATTTATATATCAGCCAGATCAATGGAATAAAAACGAATATGAGAAGGTATAAAAATGTTGCCAGATCAAATCGTATGAGATCTCCAAAGTATGTTTTTTCTCCAATTAAAAAATGTTCCCAAACATAGAATACCAATAGAAGAATAATAATATAAGTTACAGTAATGAACCAGTTTGCAATTTTACTTCCCCAAAATATAGGTATAGTATTGCATCCGGTTATTTCATCTCCTTTTTTATCAATAACATCTTTTGTAATTTCTCTTGCAAAAGTCATCAGGAATGCAAACAAAGCATAAAAGAGAATATACCCTATCAAAAAATTAAGATTTGCGTTGTAAGTATTTAGAAGCAGATTGTATTTTATTTCAATCATTGGAATTTCATAAAGACCCGGCAACAGAATTACCAACGAAGCTAAAAAGGCAACAACCACGTTACCAATTATTAGGCGTCTTTTAAAGTTTGTAGAATAGAGCCAAAGAGAAATAACTGCAAAAAATTGTATACCAATCAATTTCCATAGACCGGAACTGTATGAAACCCAGGCACCAAGAAGAATCCCAATAATATTTAAAATAATATGTAAACCCATTGCAACGCGCCTTTTTATATGCCTGCCAACAATTATTTTGTGTGGCTTATTAATCCGGTCAATACGGATATCGAAATAATCATTTATCGAATAACCTGCTGCAGCAATTAGGATTGTGGATATGCATAACAAAAAAAAATTGAGTTCACTCATTTGTAGAGACATTTTCACATTCAAATTGAGAAATACTCTTTCTACCAGAGGTTTGATCAAACAACAACGCACGAGATACATTGTTAAACCTATTATGATTAGGTTTTGTAATCGAATTAATCTAAGAAATGCTAATATCCTGTTCATTACCAAAGGAATTCTGTAATAGATTTATCGGAAGCATTGGGCTCAAACCAGGTTCCTTGTGCTTTCATAACCATTTCGACAGCATCACGAACGCAACCACTACCTCCGTTAAGCGGGGATATATATTTTGCAATTTCCTTTACCTGAAAAACTGCATCATTTGGACAACAAGGCATTCCAACATTTTTCATCACCTGGTAATCAGGAATATCATCTCCCATGTATAATACATTCTCAGTAGAAAAAGGCTTAGACGAAAGATATCCATTTAAAACATCAAGTTTATTGCTTGCAGATAAATATATATCACTTACTCCTAATCCAACAAATCTTTTTCGGATGGCATCTGAACTTCCACCAGAAATAATAGCCACGCCATATCCTTTTTTTACTGCCAACTGTATGGCGTAACCGTCTTTAATATTCATAGTCCTGACTTGTTCTCCTGATTCAAACAGAACAACACTACCATCAGTCAATACACCATCAACATCAAAAGCAAAAGCTTTAATATGTTTTATTTCATCCAGATCAATCATGCGATTGTTTATGGTGGTTACTAATACTTTGACTTACTAAAGTATAGATTTTTTGATAATCAGGTTTGTTTTTCAATTTACTCAAATGTTTGTTAATTACGTTGATGTCTCCTCTATAAGCTGGACCGGTTTGACACAATTGAGGTTCAGAGGTTTCAATACGTTTTGTTGTTTGAAGAATAAGTGGTTTGAACAAATTGAACGTAAGATTCTTTTCATCCATTATTTCTTTAGCAATACTATACATGTGATTTGTGAAATTTGATGCAAATACAGCTGCTATATGTGCCAAAAGTCTGTCTTCTGAATTGAGAAAATAATAATCTGATGCTATACTTTTTGATAAATCGGTGAGCTTTGCTTTTGTAATTTCATCAGATGCTTCAATACAAAGGGGAATTTGTCCGTTTGTTAATTCAGAATTTCTTATCAGGCTTTGAAGAGGATATAAAACGCCATAATGTTTAAATTCTGAAAGCAGATTCATGTCTGTGCTTCCTGAAGTATGGACAATAGTAAAATCCTCTCTAGGAATATGTTGAGTTATTGTTTTAATGGCATCATCACTAACCGAAATGATACAAAGTTCGGTTTCGGGATGAATAGATGTGAAGTCATTGCTTGCTTTTGCGTTGCATTTTAGGGCCAATTCCCGGGCATGTTCGATATTTCTGCTGATAATTTCAAGAACAATATAACCGGCTTTGTGCAGTAGGTGGGTTAGATGCCATGCAACATTACCGGATCCAATGAAAGTCACCTTATCTTTCATGTCTGTCCCTGATTCGTTTTATTATTGAAATAACAGAACCAATGATTAATAGAATACATCCTGTCCAGAGAATATTTATCCATGGAAAAATAATAGCTTTCATGATGATAAAATCTTTACCCGTATGCTTTCTTTCAACATATGATACAATATATTTTTGTTGTTTAGGTAATATATTGATCACAGCAATTTTTACACCTTTGTCTTCAATATCTCCCGGAACAATAACAGGTGTAAATGTATCTTTTAATGCAAAAACCGCAGTTGTTTGAAAGGTTCTTAATAGGCTATCTTCCATAGTGAAATTAAATCCAATTGCCGGTTCGGAGGATTTAAGATTATACTTTGATCTATCAATATTATGTTTAATGCCTTTCAAAATGATAATACCTAGATCAGTTGAAATAGTATCTCCAATCAGAAGCGTATCAGTTACAGGATCGGTGAATCCTTTTGGATCGTTTCTATCCAGCACGAGAGAAGCATAGGTTACATGAGTGTAAATATCAAAATTCCAGAAATGTTTAATATCAGGTTCTGGAACATTTCCAAAACGTTCATTCAATTGCACTTTTGGATATAAACTGAATGCATACCTGATTGCACCTTTATCTTCTTTGATTAAATAGTCAATTTTGTATAATATATTCACTTTATCAGATGTTTTACCCTGGTAGGTTACAAGATAATTCCCCATCGACAAGGTGTCTCCTTTCATTAATAATATGTTCTCATGATTGTTAATAGATGAATCTATATTTGATAGGTTTATAGACGAGGAGTTTTGTGAGATTATTTCTTTTGTACTGTTTGACAACAATGCCCCAAGTAAGATCATTCCTATTCCAACATGAGCAATGGCTGCTCCGCTATGATAAATATGGCTCTTTAATATAATCAGGAAATAGTTAGTATTAGCAATGATGACGAAGACACAGGTGAACAATAAAACAATATGAAAAGGATTTTTATATTCTGTCAGGATTGCGATCAGAATACTCAATAACAATGATATTACACCCGAGAATAGTAATTTTGTAAAAATCATCCTGATTTCTGAGTATCTGTAATTGAGATACTGGCTGAAAACAATTAATAGGGTAATAATAATTGCAAAAGGTATTTGCCAGGCATTGTAATGTTCAATAGGATTTACAGGTGGTGCTAATACAGTACCAAAAATTCTATTAATCAGCGGGATAGAAGTAGTGATAATGATTTGAAATGAGGATATAAGTAGTACAAGACATCCTATAAACATCCAAAATTCTCTTGAAGTTATAGCTTCTTCTGTCTTTGTTTTTGCTATAAATTTATAATTCCGAACCAGGAGAAATAAAGAGAGCAGAAAATAAAACAGTAAGTATATGAGCAATTGACCGGACATTCCCATGTCTGTAAAAGCGTGCACAGAAGCATCGCCTAAAACACCGCTTCTGGTTAAAAATGTTGAATAAAGAACTAAAATGAAAGTGATCAGGGAGAAGAAAAATAAATAAAACGAAGAGACTTCTTTTCTTCTGTTGAGCAGAATCAGGTGGCCAGCTCCTACTAATGTAAGCCATGGGACAAGGGATGAATTCTCAACAGGATCCCATGCCCAGAAACCTCCGAAACTAAGTGCTTCATATGCCCAGGCGCCACCCATCAATATTCCTGTACCGAGTATCATAATACCGGCAAAGGTCCAAGGCAATGCATGTTTAGACCACTCAATAAACTTTTTATTCAACAAGGCTGCTATAGCATATGCAAATGGAACTGAGGTGAGGGCAAAACCAAGAAATAATACTGGTGGATGAATCGTCATCCAGTAGTTTTGCAAAAGGGGATTCATACCCTTACCATCAATTTTATGAAGATAATCCGGATCAGCAAATATTGAGGAGGTTGAAATATTAAAATGATTACGAAGCAATTCGGTAAAGGGATTGCTCCCCATTTTCCAATCGAGGATGTAAACACCGAGTAACATAGACATAATAAAAATCTGAACGGAGGATAATACAGCTAAAACGCCAGATTCCCAACTTCCGGCTTTCCTGAGAAGAATTACACCAATAATCACGTGCCAGAATGCCCATAATAAGAAACTACCTTCTTGCCCTTCCCAAAGTGCGGCAAATACAAAACGAAGTGGTAAGTCTTTACTGGAATGTTCCCAGATATAGTAGAATTCAAAGTAATGTTTGTTCAGCATCCATAACAATAATGATATGATGCCGATAACAGCAATAGAATGTGTATAAAAAGATATTCTCCCAATGCGTTTCCATGATTCTTCTAAAGGTGATTTCAAAGAAGCAATAAAATAAGAGACAGTTGATAAGAGCGCGGAAACAAAAGCAATGACTACAAGTAAATTACCGATTTGTCCTGTCAGCAAATGTTCACCTACATAGCGGATTTCCATTCAGGGATGATTGATTAATCAATAGGAGATTCAGGTATCACCTCCTCATTATTCGCATATTTTGAAGGGCATTTTAATAAAATTTCGGAAGCATGGAATTCATCACCTTGTGCACTACCAATAATTACAATTTGCTCAGATTTATCGAAATCATGGGGTTTTGTTTTATGTAATATTACCTTTCTTTTATCTCTGTTTTTGTCAATCATATAAAAAGAGAATAATTCCGGGTCAATCTCAGGTCGATATAGTAAAGGTTCAGTTTTATCTAACTGACCAACCACGTGGTACTCTTTTTTGGGATGGTTAAAAGCTTCCTTAAAAGTGCTGTATGTGCTTGAATCGGAAATTGTGCTGAAAATCACACCGATTGCAACTGCAATAACAACGATACCTATGATATGCGATTTTTTCAATTATTTATTATTTTGTATTTTGTTTTCAAGTTTTTTTACCTTCCGGTCTATTGAAATCAGATAGATAATTAATCCAATAAAAATAATAACCAATACACCTACGACAATATATATTTTTCCGGATTGTCTCATCATATCCGCCATTTCTACCTGCTTTTCAATTTGAGCAAAAAGAAAAGCAGGAGATAAAAACAAGAGAAAAGAAATCATTGATTTAATTTTCATGTGTCAAAAGTTATTTTTTTCTCAATCGTATTTAATCTAAAAAGAATGTTTAATAGCCAAATGCCTAATAAAGTCCATCCAATATAAGCGGGATAAAACACAAGGCGCATTCTACTATCTAAATCATACTTGGAAAAGGCGGGATTGCCTCCATTGCCAGGGTGTAATGAATCGGTTATTCGAGGTAAAATCATTAAGAATACGACTAACATTATAAACGCAAAAATATTATACACTGCAGAGACTCTGGCCTTTTTATTTTCATCACGTATAGAATTGCGCAATATGATATAAGCAATATAGATAAGAATTGAAATGGCAGCTCCATTTAATTTAGGATCATTGGGCCATGGTTGACCCCATGTGAAATTAGCCCATAACATACCAGTTAGTATACCCATGAATCCAAAGAATATTCCAACAATGGATGCTTCAGAAGCAATAATATCATTCTTAATACTGGATCCTGACAAGTATTTTATGCTGTATATCACAGATACTACCATCAATGTCATCATGCTAAACCACATTGGTACATGATAAAACAAATTTCTAATGGATTCATGTAATATTGGTAGCCTAGGTACATTTATTAAAAGTCCTGCTACCAAGGAATACAATATAAAGATTATTGCTAATGATTTCCACAAATAATACTTCATAGAGAAAGAATTAATCTCGCCAAAGGTATGAAAATAAAATCCATGATAATACAGTCACAATGCCATTAAGCAACAACAAAACGATCAGGTAGTTATACGAAACACTTAAAGGTAATCCATCCAGTGCATTTTTAGATAATTGTATAAGTGTTATCAATAATGGTAAGATAACAGGGAAGCTTAATATTGCCATCAGGGAACTGTTGTTTGAAGCTTGTGATGCGATAGCAGACATTAGTGTAAATGTTCCTGCAAAACATGAACTTCCGAGTAGTAGGGTAATGATGAACAATGGTAAATTCTGAATGAGTTCACCTACAAGTAGCACATAGCAACCAAGGCAAAGTATCGAAAGAATAAGCATCAAGACAGTGTTATATATCATCTTAGCCAATATTAGTCCTTCCGGGCTGATAATTGTATATAAATAAAGCAACCTTCCTTTGCTTTCCTGTATAAAACTCTTGGCAATTGCATTTATTGAGGCAAACAACATGATAATCCAGAATAAGGCATTCCATGTAGGTATATCAATAACTTTTTTAAATGAAAGGTAACAAACAAATACTGTGGAAATTACATAGATAAAAATTCCGCCAATAGATGCTTTTTGTCTCCATTCGGTTCGGAATTCTTTTATCACCAGCTGGCGTATTTCCTTTTTTAAAATGTTGGTCACGGCACTAAAATAGCAAAGATATCCTACTTTCATATCTTTGGAATGTCAAAATCATCTAATATGAAACTTGATATTTTAGCATTTGGTGCTCATCCCGATGATATTGAATTGAGTTGTGGAGGTACAATTATCAGTCATGTTAAGAAGGGTATGAAAGTTGGGCTTATCGATTTCACCAGAGGAGAATTAGGAACTCGGGGAAATGGTAAACTGAGAATTGAAGAAGCAAAAAAGTCGGCTGATATATTAGGTGTTGAATTCAGGGAGAATTTAAACATGGAGGACGGATTCTTTGAGTATTCAAAAGAAAATATTCTAAAAATAGCAGAGCAGATCAGACAATATCATCCAGATATTATTCTAGCCAATGCACTTCACGATAGGCATCCTGATCATAGTAGAGCTGCTCAAATGGTTAATGAGGCAACTTTTCTTTCTGGTCTAAAAAAAGTTGAAATCATTTCAGATGGTCGTTCATTACCAGCATGGAAAACAGCAGCAGTTTATCATTATATACAGGATTATTATATTAATCCGGATATTATTGTGGATATTTCTGATTATATGAAAGAAAAATTTGCTGCCATTCTTGCCTTTAGTTCTCAATTCTATAATGAGAATTCCACTGAACCTGAAACTCCTATCTCAACACCGGAGTTTTTGGATATTGTAAAACATAGATGTGTTGAAGTGGGACGGTTGGCTGGAGTAAAATATGGAGAAGGATTCACTATTAAAAGGCCACCTGCTGTAAGAAGCCTGAAAGATCTGATATAAAAAAAGCCCGCTTTTAAACGGGCTTTTAAACGATCATCTATAACAACCTATTTGATTGTCAACTTCTTTGTAATCTCTGATGTAGAGTTACGAACAGACAAGAAATAAATCCCTTTACTTATATCTGAAACATCAAAAGGCATAATCTTATTGCCTTGTAAATGAACATGAGATGAGAAAACTTCTTCACCCAAAATATTTGTAAGGATCAGCGTGTAATTATCATCCACAGCATTGCGGAAAGAAATATTAAACTGTCCTTCATTTGGATTTGGATAAAGAGTTAATCCAACTTTATTGGAGATATCATTCACATTTATTACGGGACTGGACGATCTGCTACATCCATTGGTATCAGTGATAACAACTGTGACATTTTTTCCAGACACCCAAACTGCATCGGGAGTATATGTTTGGTTTGTTTCTCCCGACTGGGAGGCACTATTCACATACCATTGATATGAATATCCGGTTTCATTGCATGTGAATGTGGTTCCATCATAGGTGATAGTAGGAACCGGAGGAAGGGGATATATTGTCACATTGATTGAGGCAGAAGTATCGGCATCTCCACAAATGTTATAAGCAATGACATAATAAGTCCCCGATTCTGTTGAATCATTCAAAGCAATCGTTGGGGTTGTGAATGTATTTGACCACAAATAGGATGATCCACCGCCTCCGGTAAACGTTACCGGACCGGAACCATGACAGAAAGCAGTATCTCCGGGAGAAATAGTTGCCACAGGTAATGGTACAGTAGAAACAGTTATACTCGCTGTGTCAGATCCTGAGCAATTTGTTACGGTAACGGTATATGTCCCTGTACTTGTTGCCCATATAGATTGAGTGGTTTCAGAGGTAGACCATGAATAAGTGCCACCCACTACAGAACTAGCAGTTAGCTGTGTTGAATCACCTGTACATATTTGATTTGTGCCGGTAATACTTGCAACAGGTGCAGCAGGTCCTGAAGTGGTAATTGATTCTGTTTCACTGCCACAATTTGTTGTGATTGTAACTGTATATGTCTGATAATTAGTAGCATAGATGCTCTGAGTTGTTGCGCCAGTTGACCAATTCCATGCATTACCGCAAGAAGCAGTTAACATGGTTGAATCACCAAGGCAGAATACGGTGTCACCTTTAATATATGTTATACATACAGCATAAGTCGTGTCCAGATAAGAATTAGGTTGTGTTGTATAAATGATATCATTTACAACAATAGGGTGATTATTATCAATCAGGTTTACACTAGGCGTAACATCTCTCTGCCAGATAAAATGCATATCGCTGTTAACCGTGCGAGCTATAGATGCATAGACACATTCATCATATGCGTGAGAACCATTCGGGTCTCTAATCACATCCTTAGCTGCCATCCATGAACAACCTCCGTCACATGACTTAACACCGTATATGTGTCGATAATTAAAAGTTCCGTCATCATGATCTGTAACAGCAGAATAGGTTAGATAAATGCAATTATTGGCATCAATACCGGCATGTGGATAACCTGCCTGACCATTGAAACGATAAGATGCCCAACCAACAAAATTAATTGGATTCATATAACCTCCGGCAATTGAATCGTGATTGTTTTCACCCATATTTTCATTCCAGTAATCAATGGCATTAATACCAGGAAAATATGAAAGTAATCCATCAGTTATGTCATCGTTGATTATATATTGTCTTCCCCAAAACGCATGTACAATATCATTATTGTCGATTAATACAGCAGACGTTCCATCAGAAGAGTACATGGAATCACCATTAAGAATAATATCGGTGTTATGTACGTCTTCAGCAAATTTTGGAATCTGGGGTTTAGCAGGCCAACTCATTGTCCATGTAGAACCATTATCAGTAGATTTCCATAAAGCAATTCCATCGCCCAGACCAGATGCTATAATAGCAACTACATCCCCTCGGGCATCGATACAATATGAATCACCTCCAAAACCAGAAAAATTAGATGTGTCAGCACCCGGAAGTTGAATGGCAAGTACATCCCATGTTACACCGCCATCCTGTGAACGTGAATAGAGCAAAGCCCCATCAAGACCATTATAAAGATTTCCTCCGTTTCCAACTGGAGTAGTAAGACCAACAACATGAATTGACTGTCCGTTTGATCCGCCTACTGCCATCCTTGGCCATAAATTAGTTGGAGAAATGGCCGTAAGATTTACTTCGGTCCATGCACCGGAACCAATTGTAGATCTGTCGTTTTTAACAAGATTGCCATTGGCGGGATCATGGCAAATAATCACCTCATATCCGGTAGATGTTGAAATAACTTCAGGCCATCCTGTACGAACTGTTTCAACGCGGACAGTTGGAGCAGTACCCCAGGAAGTACCGTTGTAATAATTATATCCGGTGCCTCTGTCCGGCCATGAACCACCCAGATCAGTACTAAATGTCCAGGTTGCAGATAGATTACCACTACCATGGTTAAACAACCTTCTTGCGATAGCAGTGTTGGTTTGCAGGTCATAAGTGGTAGTTCCAATTACCGTTTCCGTAGCAGCAACTGGTTTGGTGTGATGTTCTCCACTCAGTTTTAGACTGTTACCTGCTCTCGTTTCATTTCCTGTAAATACAGAAACAGGTGCTTTTTTTGTCATTTTCATGATATCCTGTGGAGATTTTGAACCCACAGTTTTAGCATTCTGAGCAACACAAACGTTTAGCAGAATAGCCGATAAAGCAAGGAATAAAATTCTTTTCATCGTTTTGTTATTTTTGGTTAGTAATAAAAAATGCAATTTTAAAGAATTGCGAATATATGAAACATTATAAATCTACACAATAAAAAACTAAAAAAGTTTTATTTATTATAGGAATCATAGATGTAAAAATCAGCTTTATTTTCACAACTATCCGAAAGTTTAAAATCTGAAAAGCCTCCTATCTTTGGTTTGGGAACGGTCAAGTTTCGCAAGATTGTCGGATAAAAC
>CAZUDW010000023.1:0-6027 GCA_964619305.1 uncultured Flavobacteriales bacterium | reverse complement strand
GCCTCCTATCTTTGGTTTGGGAACGGTCAAGTTTCGCAAGATTGTCGGATAAAACGAGCTGAACTAATCCCTGAATGGCACTTATTTTCTTGAAAACAGAATTGGAGTACACTGTTTATATCGCTTTGAGAACAGATAGGGAGCTGTTCTCAAAAACTTTCGGATGGGAGTGCTTTATTTTAATTTAAAAACACTGAGCCAGACCACAAAACTAATTAAACCGAACAACCTATAGTCCTCCATTTCTTGCCCTCTTTCAAATAAATTATTAAAATCTTTGAGGATTAATCGGGTGTTTAATATACCGCTTTTATCGTCTTTAAAGTATGGAATAAAGAAATCTTTCAGTTGCGATATCCATAGGTTATTTGGAGTAAGATAGCCCATTTTATCCCTTCTGTTACGAATTTCATCGGGAAGAATGCCCTCCATAGCGTGTCTGAGGATTGATTTGCTTTCACCATTATAAAGTTTGTAATTCTCCTGAACTGAAAATAGATATTGCATCAGGGGGAGGTCATCTGCGAATGGTGTTCTTGATTCAATAGAATGCCACATGGAACAGCGGTCTTCACATTTCAACAGCTCTTTTAAAGGATGATTAAAATATTCATAGGACAGCATCCTGTTCAGAGAGTTTCCATATACTTCTCTTTGTTGTGAAGCAAAACGTTCTTTGTACGTTTCGATGAAGTCAGGTGCCAGATAATGTAATTCATCATAATAATGGGTCATGGCATTCTTTCTCACCAATGAAGGTAATTTTTTCGACAAGATGTGTTTCAGGTAATGATTCCTGAGAAACATTCCAGCTGAAAAATTCTCATCATAACCTTTTATTTGTTTCAAAACTTTTTTAAAGCGCATTTGCTTTATGGCATTTAGTAATAATGCCCCGAAATGGGGTTTATATCCACCGAACATTTCATCTGCTCCCTGACCATCAAGCATCACTTTGATTCCATTATCTGATGCCAATTTCATTACACGGAATTGTGCATAGGTACTGGTAGATCGAAATGGAATATCCTGACAATAGGTCAGTTCTTCCAGATCGGAGAGAAGACCTTTTTCCGAAGGGTATGTTTTATGCCACTCAGCATGAACAAATCTGGCTACTTTCCCGGCCCATTTACTTTCATCAAATACAGGATCGTCAAAGCAACTTGTGAAAACCGGCCGTTTTAATCCTGATGGTTTATTTTCTTTCAGTTTCTCTAATTCATTTATAATACATACGATACTGGAACTGTCAATTCCTCCGCTTAAACAAGCTCCGACCGGCACATCAGATCTTAATCTTAGCTTAACAGCATCAAAGATCAATTCATTTGTTTTTTTACAATGCTCTATGAATAGATCTGTTTTACCCTTTTTTGAGGATAAGTTGATTTTCGGAGAGAAATATTTCCATGTTTTAAATTCCTTTGAAGACAGTGATAAACTAAACGAATGAGAAGGAATCAATTCAATAATTCCCTTGAACATCCCCTCTGGGTTTGTCTCCAGTGTATTGAATATGAAAAAATCAAAAACTGCATCGTGGTTAATTAATTTCTTTGCATAAGGGGCTTGTAATAATGCTTTTTGTTCAGAACCAAAAACAAAGCATTTGGGATGGATGCGATAATATAGGGGTTTTACGCCTGTTCTGTCGCGAGAACCAAAGATTATGTTTTTTTTCAGATCATAAAGGACAAATGCCCACATTCCATTGAAGTGATGAACACAATCCATTCCCCATGCTGAATATGCTTTGCATAATACTTCTACATCGGTGTTTGTAATAAAATTATAACCCATAGCTTTCAGTTCTTCCCTTAATTCTATGTAGTTATATATCTCACCATTGTATGTAATCCATACTTTTTTCCCTTCATCACAATAAGGTTGATGTCCGAATGGACTCAGATCGATAATGGCTAATCTGCGATGAGCAAATGCTACCTGATATTCATCATGAGCAGCATCCATTCTTTTTGAGGGTGTATAGATCGCTTTGTGATTTAGTACTGCTTCAGGCGTGTCTTTACCGGCAAAAGATGTGCTTATCTTATTACTGAACAGCACATAACCTTCATCATCAGGACCCCTGTGCCGGATGGTGTCAGCCATCGAAACGATTTTCTCAGTGATATTATAAGAATCATCCCGATCTAATTTTATTATGCCGGCTATACCACACATGATCAGGAATTTAACCAGTTATGAAGATTAAAACCAGTGAGCTTTTCTGTTTCTGTAATGTCCTTAATGAAAAGCTCTTTTAAGGATTTTTTTAGCGTTTCTGCTATGGGTGGAGTAGTAGTGTAACGGATGTTTTTTCTGTATAAATATGCCGCCACATGTTCCCTGACTTTTTTTGATGGAAGAATCGTTCTGATTACTTTTCTGGAAATGTCGGTGGGTCTGTCTATAGTTCGATGAAGGCGAAGACTTTTCAGTTCCCTACCCGGATTTTTTACTGAAAAGATCAGTTTAAAAGATGTATCAATCCCAAGAAATTCCAGTGTGTTTTTAAAAACATCTTCCGTATTATGGATAAATTCATCAAACAATATAAAATGGATCGCATCTTTTCCAAACACATGCATATAATTTCTTATCCTGGGAGCATAAGTGGCACTATCAATATATGAAGGCAAATGCTTGAAATTTTTACTGTTTGGCAAACACTTACCTTTTTTTCTATTTTCTTCAAGAAGAATCGCTTCCTCAAATTCTGTAACATCTTCATCAAGATCAAAGACAAACTGCCTATGTAGTGATCTGATCATATCCACAGGATTTCTGAGCATAATTATTATCTTTGCTTCAGGGTTAAAATTATATATCTCTTTAGCGGCATTACCTGAATACAGATACCATGCAGATGCTTCTCCCCTTAATTTGCAATCCTGTCCGTTTTTAACAAAATCAAGATATTCATTCTGGCTTAAGTCGGGTTGAATAATGCCAAGATCTTTTCCGAAATAATGAATTTCTTTCGGTGCCATGAAAATATCAGGATGGGAATGAAGGTAATCATTCATGGAAGTTGTTCCGCATTTAGGTGCTCCTACTATGAAAAAGTCCGGTATTTTCATTTAAATGCTAATGCTGTAGGGTTGATATCTGTTTTCCTTTTCACCTGGAATATCATAAGGAAGTTCCATAAAAATAATGCAAATGCAGTTGCTATTGCTGCTCCGTTCATGCCGTATTTCGGGATCAGCAGCAGGTTGAGGACAATGTTGCACCCTACTGCAATCCCCTGGCTGATGAAAGCGTTTTTCTCAAATCCTGCCATTTTTAATATATTGCCAACAGATCCGGCAAATGCATTAAATAATTGCCCACCACCAAGAATCAGCATTGGCGTATATGCAAGAATAAACGCTGCACCAAAATAGCTTAGAATATATTTGCCTGAAAAATACAGACAAAGAAATATTGCAGATGCAATAATGAAAGTGATCCTTGCGCTGCGGCTGAAGAGGAGTTGAGCAGCTTTGTTGTTGGCCGATTTAAAATAAGAGGCGTAAAAAGGCGCTGTTACGGGATTGATTACTACTAGGGCAAAAGGGATGAAATCGCATAACCTGGCAGCAAGAGCATAAGCCCCGATATCTTCGCTGGGTCTGAAAAATCCTATCATTAGGATATCAGCCCGTGAGTTAATGACGGACACGATGTTAAGCATCAGGAAATAAGTTGCGCTTCTGCTCCATGATGATTTAGCCGAAGGAGATGACTCTACATCTCTTATCTTGCTCTTCAAAAGCAGAAATACAGAACATATCATTGCTACAAAAAAGGAAGTTGAATTAAACAAAACAACTTTGCTTACATTGAGAGAAGCACCGGCAATAAACATTACTAATATCATCAGTAGAAATATTCCTGGTTTAATGATTTTCTCAGGCCATTGTCCATGAACGATCTCTTTTTGGCCGAGAAGGAAAGATTCACTGAGTTTATGCATGCTTATGAACAGCAGGGAAGGCAGGGCAAGAAGAGCTGGAAAATAATATTGATATGGAATCAGGTTTTTAAAAAGAATTAATCCTAAATAAAGAAGAATGCTCATTGCAATAACTATCGTACCGGTTTTTCTTAGTGTCCATCGTAGAAAGTTCCAGTGCAGTTCTTTCCTGTTACTTTCAATGAATTTACCTGTTTCCCTGATGGCAAGATCATCGGTGCCGTAAATACAAATCACGCTTAATACCATAACCCAGGAAAAAATATAAGAATATATACCAAAGCCATCTGCCCCCAAAAGTTTTGCAATAACAAAACTGCCACCAATTGTCAAAACAACAGAAATCGATTGCATAATTCCTGAAACCATCGATTTTTTCAGGAATTGGGTGGCATTTAATTCTCCCTTTACCATATTTTATAAAATTTCCTGAATCTGTGTGTTTTGGGCTTTAATTTTTGACATAAATGTTCAAGCTTTTGGCAAATTTTGTAAATTCTCTGAAAACATCTTCAGGAATCAGTGAGTCAAGGTAATGATCCTTCATCAATTCCTGCTCGCTCAGCGGTTCGATCCATGAATGTGAAATACTGTTTGCTGCTTTCATTATTCTATGATTGGCTGAATTTAATTTTGAATATCCATACATACCGGGGTTGCTTATGCCCCAAAGAGTAAATGTAGGTTTCCCAAGTGCGTTTGAAAGATGCATCAGTCCCCCGTCAGGGCCAATGAAACACTGGCAGTGATACAGGTAGTTCATCACTTGTTTTATACTTGTTTTCCCACAAACGGAAAACACACCCCTGATATTCTCATCCATAATTTTTTGAGCCAATTCCTGTTCATTTGAATCGCCAAGCAGAATGAAATTGTGCTTAGCGAAATGTTGGGATGCCATTTTTAAAAACTCAATCCAATAAGTTATCTTCCAGTTTTTGTATTTCAATATATTATTGCCGGCACTGAGTTCAATAGTGAAATATTTTGGTGTTGCAGCGGGGATTCCGGATGATTTGAATTCAAGGTAAAAATCTTCTGTATTAACCATATCATCACTTGCTCCAGGGATGAGCATTCTCAGGTTTTGGCTTGCATCGTGTATTTCTTTTAAAGGTTTTGTTACGTTTATTCGCGGTATCATTCCTGTTACCTTGTCTTTTTGTTTTTTAATACAAAACACATTTCTCGCAATGTTTTTCGCACCAAGCAGGTTGGTGCGAGTTGCTGCAAAAAAATTAAGATATGCGTTGTGGTATTCTTTAAAATGTTTTGCCGATTTGTATAAGGACCTTATTCTCCCTTTGTCCAGTATAATGATATTATCCAGCAAACCCGTATCGCTGAAAATTTCCCGGTTGGAATATTGAGCAGTAAATATGCCGTCAACGGAATGCTCTCTTTTTCTAAGAGCTTTGATAAGAGGAATAAGCAGGACGGCATCACCTATGCCGGCTGAGAAATAAACAACGCTTTTCATCAGATACAAAAATAGAACAAATAGCATGCAATTTATGGGAACACCTGCTTTATTGTAAAAACTTAAGCATACATCTCCACCAGAATAATTTTTTCATAATATTACAAGAGAATTATTTTAATTTTGCGACCCATTTCATGGTGGTTATAGTTCAGCTGGTTAGAACGCCAGATTGTGGTTCTGGAGGTCGTGGGTTCGAATCCCACTAGCCACCCCTACTTTCCTGCATGATGCTTACTTAGTCAGTAACTCTTCTAAACAATCCCGAATTATAGGGATGAAACTAAACAATTATTTAAATAGTTTTATATTTAAATAAATCCTGTCCAATGTTTTAATGCAGGATAAAGATACAGTATTTGTAGTTGTTTCAGACAAAAAAATAGTTAATTTCAAAAATAACCCCTTGATAATTTTGATTTGAAGGGTCATTACATTCCTTAAAAGCTTGGTTTATCCATTGGTGTAAGTTTATTTTGAAAAAAAAGATTAAGTCTAATAAATGCTACCAAATTTGATAAATGCCAATTGAACTTTACCATTGCTTTCAGGGCTTTTAGCAATTTCTTTATTCAATTACGAA
>CAZUDW010000022.1:0-31399 GCA_964619305.1 uncultured Flavobacteriales bacterium | reverse complement strand
ATAATTAAAAACACAAATTCATAATGTCAACAGTATTAATAGTTGGTGCAGGAGCAAGTACAGAGCTATGCATCCCATGCAGCAAAGAGTTACTTAGTGAAGTGACATCCAGATTATGCACATCCCTTAATTATAATGAGCAGGGTGTTTTCACAAAAGGCAATAACGGCAATTATCCTTGGGGAAAATATCGAATTGACTTGGTTAACAGTCTTTTAGAACATTATTCAAAATGGACTAACAAGAAGGATTACTATCAAACCGGAGTAAAAGAAGCAACGTTTATTAATGCCATCAACTCCTTCAAAGAGGATTTGGAAAAGTATATTCATAATAATGCCGGTTCTTCTATAGATGCGTTTCTAGCCTGTCATAAAAATAGGTATTACCATGAAATTGGGAGGTTCATTCTTGCATATCATTTTATTGGATACGAAGCGCATTCTTCCCGCGAATCTGGATATTGTAAAGAAAATTGGTTACGGATATTCATAGAATCCCATTTAAGACACAAATTGCAATCAAAACAAAAAGATATTGGGCTGAAAATCATCACATTCAACTATGAACGGCTTGTTGAGCACCATGTTTTTAATTTTCTCACCAACAATATGAATTTGTCCCAGAAGGAAGCTGAGAGAATAATCACACAAGAATTAGAAATAGTGCATGTATATGGCAAAATAGCAGATTTACCTTGGCAGACTAATCCTGAAAACCCCATGGAATTTGGCGCAAGAAATGATGACGAAAAGTTTTTACAATGGGCTAAAGAAAGAATAAAATTAATCGGGTGGCGAATAAATGAAGAAACTAAAAAAATGATTCGGAGAATTATTGATAATGGCGATAAGTTCTTCTTGATGGGCTTTGGGTTTGACAAAGACAACATGAGCATCTTAAAGCTTCCGTCAAATAAGCCAATCATTAGCACGGCTTATGGAATTGACGGAAAGACACGTTCCGAAATTAAAAAGTCTTACAAGTTGCCTAAAATCAAATTCATGCCAAAAAAAATGACATGTGCAAAATTTGTTCGCAGTACAGATTTTTGTTTATAATTTATTGAAAATTCACAAAATCCCGTTATTGAGCGTAACTTTGAAAAGTCATTATTAAAGAGCAAAATCACCAGAACTGTGGATGATTAAATCCAATTCATTACCCTTGGTTTCATGAATTGATGACACAAACCCCTGTCTATTTTCGGGGGTAATAGCTTCAAATCAAATTTTCAGATACATATTGAATTTTCTGCATTAATTCTTTGCTCATAATATTTCCTTTTATCCTAATCGGAATCTATAAAATTTATCATCCGAATGTAATTTCAAAGGATTCTTATACTGGATAAAGCAAGAATAGAATATCTATCTTTGAAACCGCATTATGAGAAACCTGTTTAAAATTCTGAAATATGCCGTTCATTACAAGGGTTATGCGGCTCTGAATATCCTTTTCAACCTGCTCTCCACGGTTTTCTCCCTTTTTTCTCTCACTATGATCATCCCATTTCTCGATCTTATTTTCTTACAGGACACAATGGATTACCAGCGATACATGGATGCAGGCGCGCCACGCTTCGAGATGACTGTTGCCTATATGAAAGATATATTCTATTATACTTTTGCCCAACAGATTACATCGGGAGGAGGTAAGATGAGTGCTCTGTTGTGGCTATGCGCCATCATCATTGTCATGATCTTTCTGAAAAACCTTTGCCGCTACATGGCCATGTTTTTTATCGCACAAATTCGCAATGGTGTGATAAGGGATATTCGCAAAGACCTGTTCAACAAATCTGTTTCCCTGCCTCTTTCTTATTACAGCGAAGAAAAGAAAGGAGATATCATTGCCAGGATGAGCAATGATGTGCAGGAAATAGAATGGACGATCATGACTTCAATTGAAATGCTTTTTAAAGATCCAGTTTCCATCATTATTTTTCTTGCAACATTGATTGTTATGAGTCCTCAACTCTCCATATTCGTTCTTCTTTTACTTCCTGTTTCGGGTTTCATCATCGGCCGCATAGGGAAAAGTCTCAAAGAAACATCGGTAAAAGGGCAAAACAAGATGGGACAACTCATCTCATCCATAGAAGAAATGCTCTCAGGTCTGCGTATCATCAAAGCTTTTAATGCAGAAGGAGTGATAAAAAGGAAATTCAACGCCTTAAATGAATCGTATAAAAAACTGATGGTTCGCATGTACAGAAAACGCGATCTCTCTGCCCCTCTCAGCGAATTCCTTGGCGTGGCGGTGCTGGTAGTGATCATCTGGTTTGGCGGGCGCCTGGTATTATCTTCTGATCATGTTTTGGATGCTTCTGTTTTTATAGCATATATCGCCATTTTTTCCCAGTTGATACCTCCGTCCAAATCTTTGACAACAGCCTATTACAACATACAAAAAGGGGCTGCTTCAGAAGAAAGAATAGCGGTAATCATGAATGCCGACATCAAAATAAAAGAAAAGAAAGACCCTGTTAAGATAAAAGGTTTTGAAGACACAATAGAATACCGGGATGTGCGGTTCAGGTATGTGGATGAAGATGTTCTTAAAAATATCAATTTTAAAATCACAAAAGGAATGACGGTGGCACTGGTAGGCCCGTCAGGTGCGGGAAAATCCACTTTTGCAGATTTATTACCCCGTTTTTATGATCCCACATCCGGGGCTGTTTTTATTGATGGCATAGCACTAACAGATTGCAGCATCCGGCACCTGAGGAAACTCATGGGTATTGTGACACAGGAATCAATTCTATTCAATGATACGGTGTTCAATAACATTGCTTTTGGTATGCCGGAAGTTAGTGAAGAAGATGTGGCCCGTGCTGCTACAAATGCCAATGCACACGATTTTATCGTCAACATGGAAAAGGGTTATCACACCAATATTGGAGACAGGGGCAATAAGCTTTCAGGCGGACAGAGGCAACGCATCGCCATTGCAAGGGCTATATTGAAAAACCCTGAAATACTCATATTGGATGAAGCGACCTCGGCACTGGACCCGGAATCAGAAAAACAGGTGCAGGATGCTCTCGACAAACTGATGAAAAACAGGACTTCCCTTGTGATAGCACACTCCTTATCCACTATTCATAAAGCAGATGTGATTATTGTTATTGACAAAGGGGAAATTGTTGAATATGGTTCTCACAAAGATTTGATTGCTAGAAACGGCCATTACAAGAAAATGCATGACCTGCAATCTTTCAATTAAAATTATTTTTCTGCATTATATATAATTCAGTACTTTTAGTACTTTTATTTTGCTATTAACTATTAATTCGGTATTTTTGTTTTGCTATTAATATATCATCAACTACAAAAACACAGATTATGAAAAACGTTCTACTTTCAATCATCATCAGTTTTACACTTTCTTTTCAGTTATATTCCCAGATCACAATCACAGATGTTGATTTTGGAAATATTGGAGACACCGTGCTTTATGCCAATGATACCGTTGCTCCAAACAATATGTCCGTTGGTGGAACGGGAAACCAGACATGGGATTTCTCAACTCTGCAACTCGATGTTTATGACACCCTGTTTTTTGTTGATCCGGCCAATACGCCATTCGGTACTTTTTTCCCCAACTCAAACCTTGCCCTCAAAGACAGCAGCCAGGTTATCTATACCAAGAAGAATGCACAAAATCTGGTATCACAAGGATTTGCGGGCGACCCTTTCAACCTCGGCCAGGATATCTGGATGAAATTCGCCAATGATATGACTCTTGCTAATTTTCCTGCCAATTATAATGACAACTTTCAGGACACGGTATTGGTTGACATGACTTTGCCGGATACTTTTGCATATATGTTTGACTCGATTCGTTTTAAACGAGTTTCATTCAACAATACTGATATTGATGCATGGGGAGATGTTACCACCCCGGCCGGCACATTCAGTAGCCTGAGGTTTTTCAGAACAGAAGACCAGTATGATACGGTTTGGACCAAGACATTTAATGTCTGGGTTGTTGCTCAGACTGCAAATCAGACCATTTATAATTATTCGTGGTATGCCAACAATGAAAAATATCCTGTCCTGGAAATGGAGGCAGATGCGCCCGGTGGTTTTGCTATATGGGGTAAATACAAAGTTGCTAATTCTGTTGTTGCATTCATTTCATCTTCAAATGATGCCCTTTGCAATGGCAGTTGTGATGGGGATGCCACTGCTGATGGCATAGGTGGTCCTATTCCCTACACCTACCTGTGGGATGCTAATGCGGGAAATCAAACAACACAAACTGCAACCGGATTGTGTGCCGGCACTTATATTGTCACGGTTACTGACAATAATTCCAACACTTCTGTTGCCACAGCCACGATTTCAGAACCCACACTCATATCCTGCACAATTACAAAACAAGATGCTCTTTGCGATACCTGTCACAATGGTTCGGCAACAGCAAATCCGAGTGGAGGTACTCCGCCTTACAGCTACTTATGGGATGATCCCAACAGCCAGGTAACACAGACAGCTACCGGTCTGGCAGCAGGCACATATAATGTTACCATAACGGATAATAACTTTTGTACTTTTGTATCATCTGTTATTATTACTGATGTGAAGGAAACTCCGTCTCCAGTCTTTTCCGTGCATGTTTATCCAAACCCAAATCATGGACTGCTTAACATAGACATGAAAAAAGCCGGTTTGTATGAGCTTAGGATTTTTGATGTATTAGGAAATGAACTGAAGACAAAATCTGTATTCAGTTCATCAACAACTCTTAGCATGAAACAGTTTGATAACGGGATTTATTTCCTTGAGGTGAACGGAACAGGCGGAGATCGCCTTATTAAAATTAATCTACAAAAATAATTGCTAAAAAAAGGGTTGTTTAATATGGCAGCCCTTTTTTTATTCTTCATAACAGGTTATCAAAAACCTCTTTTATCACATCATCATATATTCCTGCAAACGTAGCACAACACCAAATCTTCAACAGCAGTAATTCCTCTTTTTTAAGCCACTTTGCCGCTTTAAGAAGTTCTTTTTCAAAAAGGCACCTGTCGAAACTGACTTTTTCAAGTACTTTTTTCTGCATTTCCAACATAGCTCCTGATATTATTGGTTAAACTGCAATTTACAGGATAAAATTACAAAATAATCAGGTAAATCCATAACTTCTGATAAAATTTTTTTAACAATTGGTTTCAGCCCCCCAAGAATATGAATCAATCCTGAGATCGCTTATAGATAATACCCTATTAATGACCGTGGCCGCCAATTCTTCAAAACTGCTTGGCTTGCTATAATAAGAAGGGGATGCGGGACAAATAATTCCTCCTGCTTCCGTTATGGATTTCATATTATTAATCTGTATCAGGTTGAGAGGGGTCTCTCTCACAACAAGGATCAAGGTCTTTCTTTCTTTCAACATTACATCAGCCGTGCGGGTAATCAGATCTTCGGAGGTGCCATTCGCAATCCGGCCTAGAGTTCCCATCGAACAGGGACAAACGATCAGCGTATCATAAGAAGCAGAACCCGAAGCAAAAGGGGCATTGAAATCTTTGTGGTTATAATAATCAAAAGGGTAGTTGCCATAGTCCTCATTTCCAATTTCATGCTTCCACACATCTTTGGCACTTTCAGATATTATAACCCCTGTCTTTTTAATCTGATCAGATAAAACTATAAGCTTATCAAGTAAATTTTTAGCATAAATGGATCCGCTGGCGCCTGTAATCCCGATAACCAATTGCTTTTTCATACTTATTTTTTAATAAACTGATAACGTAATGAAAAAGCAAGTACCGTATTGTATGAACCACCAAAAAATCCCCATCTGGTGAGAATAAATTCATCTGCAACCGGCCACACTGATCGGGAATACCTGATATTCAATGAAAATTTCCTGGTCAGAGCATATTCAATACCACCCTGGAAAGCATATTCATTTTTATGAAATGGTCCTAAAATGAGTATATCCCCATATTCGTCACCTTCACGTGTATAGAACAAACGTCCGAATGAAAGACCTGCAAAAGGGATTATATTTACTTTTATTTTCCCCAGACTATCTTTGAATGACAGAGGTAAATGATATTTTATAAGCAAGGGTATTTCAATATATCTTAAAGCGATTTTTCTGTATGAATAATCTCCTTTACCAGGATGGATGGGTTTAATACTGCCTTTTTCAACATACAATAACTCAAATTGCCATGCCCATTCAGATTTAAAGGTAGAATTAACAAATCCTCCTCCGGTGATCCCCGCTTTATTAAATCCCATATAACCATCGCCATCAATTTGTGAAGAAGCCAATCCTGCTGAAATACCTCCAATAAATTTCTGTGCATATAAATTGGATATTCCGATACCTGTCAATAATAAAACAATACCAAAATGTTTCATCAGTTTACAAATGTTTTACGAGATGGAAATATATAAAAAATCAGAAACTGCTTAAGATTGTTAGTCCAACTCCTGAGTAAGCCGGAATCTTGCGACATATTCCACCAGCACATTGGTAGCCTTCACTTTGCCGCCCGACAGTCAGGATAAATTTATTTGATCCTTTTGTATATGAAATGGCGGTTGAGTAATAATTGATATCTGGTTCATCTCCCATATTGACTTCATCAATCACGGCAAAAGAATAATGCGGTGAAATGGTAAGTTCCAGAAGTCCGTAAATCCAGTCATGATGGTCTTCTGCAGTTGTCAGGTATTGGATTTCGGATCTGAGACTTGTCTTCCTTTTGATTTTCCAACTTAAATCAAGCATATATATATGAGCAAATAGCTTCCCTTTTGATTTTGATTGCAAAATAAAATCATAATCCAGATATTGATATCCAGCTATACCATGCAGTTTTTTGGATAACTTCCAGTCAATTTCAGAATATAATGATTCATAGTACTTCTTATGCCAGTAGAAGTCATTCACTTTAGTGTAATTAACTAAAAAAGTCTTGCCTCTTTTTGGAGAATAAGTTGTCTCCAGTTGAATTCCCTGTTCACTTGTTGCTGTGGTAACAAAAGGATAACGTGTAAACTCTTTCAAAGAATAAAAACGACCAATTGATGGCACAAAATTCAGGAAATTATTCAACCCTATAGCATAAGGGTTGGATCGAAAGTCAAATTGTGATAATGCTTTGTATTGAGCGGAGAATCCAAATCCCTTTGTATTGTAATAAGCATTTACTAAATATCCTACACCAACAGAATCTTTTGAAAGTGGGATAAATGCCAGTGAATCTTTTGCTTTATAAGCATATTCTCCTTCAAGTGTAAAACCTTTATATTGTAGCATTGTTCTTAAAGCGTAAGCATCAACATATTGATTGAGGCTTGTATCGAACTGTGCAGGGGGGTATTCACGATCAACAAATGAACCTCCTACTTTCCAGAAAACTTTACTGTTTTTCTTAATAAAATCAGAGAGGTATATTTCTGCATCAGCCCCTTTGATAAATGATTCATCAAAATCCCAATTGAAACGATTTTTGCCGGCAACAGCTTTTAAGAAAATTTTATCACCTATCGAATATGAAACCTTAGCACCCCTCAGGGCATTGTCAAATCCCAACCCCTTGTCCTGGAATGTACGGAGTAAAATACCATTACCAAATTGTTCATAGAAATCACCCAGAGTAACCGAGAGATCGTTTTTAGAATAATTGACATATTTATAAGGGATACCTTCTCCTTTGATCTTAAAAGGGTAACCGATTATCGGAGGTTGATATGCCTCAAACCTGATTCCGGCTGTAAACGCGTTATTGCGATACAGAATATCGCCCCAGGAATTCAAACCGGATTTATTTAAAGGATCGAAGTTGATCGTTGTATCTTTGAAATAGTATTGTGCATCTAATTGTAATCCGCCTGTCACACTGCCCCCTGATAACATTCCCTGTCCAAATATTTGCCCCACTGAAAAAAGAAGTGGAATACTCAATAGAAATATTTCTTTTAGTTTCATAAGTTTCAATTAAAATCAGATCAGAAATTCAATAGAATTGGTTTTCAAAATCACTATTCAGAGTAGAAAAAGTATAGAAGGATTATTCTTTAATCTCTTTGATCTTTTCTTCCAGTTCATATTCATCACCATCAATATAGCTGTTGTGTGTCCAGACAATTTCTCCTGCTCCATTGCATAAAACAGTATATGGTGGATTAGAGAAGCCAACTGCTCTCATCAGTTCCTGGTTTGGATCCAGCAATATATTATACTCCCATCTTTTCCCTTCAACGAAAGGTTTAATACGGGAAGAAGCCCTGCTATCATCGATGCTTACAGCAAATATTTTAACGCCAGTTTCACTTTGCCAATCTTCATAAACATCAGCTGTATTGTTTAATTCTTTAACGCAAGGTCCACACCATGTAGCCCAAAACATAAATACAAATGGTTTTCCATCATTTCGAATGGAAGAAATATCCACCTCTTTGCCATCTATGTCTTTTATTTTTACAGGAGGCATTTTTTTTGCCACTTTTTCGGTTTGTGCCTGTGTGAACAGTGCTGAACAAGCTAACGCAAACAATGTAATTACTATTCGGATTTTCATATTTGATGCATTAATAAATTAATACTCAGTGAAACATATTAAGCACAAAAGTAATTAAATGATCAAAATCAATGCCGAATAAAATAAATCAGTTTGGAATCCTATCATATTTCATTTTAAAATTAACCATTTCCAAAAAAATCAGGTTGAACAAATTTGAAACGGTATTGAGTATTTTCTTGTGGGGTGAAAAGAGTAAGTGGACTTTAGGTTGCGGAGCGTAGAGATTTCACGGTAAATGAAGTAGATCGCCACGGTGATGACCGCCATCAGGCATTGCAGATTAAGAAATTTTATCTTTGATACCGATCAATTCTGATACAAGTTCAGGATGAATTTAGACAGATATGCTCGCATCAGCAAAAGAACTAAACCCAACATACAGAAACGTATTTGAGCAAAAAAACCTTTGTGGCAACTCGCCCAGGTTTGCAGCGGTTCTTTCAAAGTATTTGGTACCCACCCGACTATTTTTTAGAATATTGTACATTTACCATAAAAACCTGTATGAAGTTAAAAGGAATAATAAGCTGTTTATTAATATTTATGGGAATAATTGCTACTGGACAAAGCAGTTTATT
Source organism: uncultured Flavobacteriales bacterium (assembly GCA_964619305.1). Taxonomy (GTDB): domain Bacteria; phylum Bacteroidota; class Bacteroidia; order Flavobacteriales_H; family CAZUDW01; genus CAZUDW01. The sequence goes on along the minus strand of CAZUDW010000022.1, from coordinate 22,261 downwards.
GCCGGTCAATCCACCTTCACTGGTAAGAGGATTTACCGATCAGAGCGTAATCCAGGCTCAATTCAATGTCAACAACACCAGCAATTCCAACTTAAACGTAATGGTAAAACGCAGGATAATAGTTCAAATACCTGGAACAACGAATAATTTTTGTTGGGGTATTTTCTGCTATCCTGATAATATTTCAGAATCACCTACTCCATCATTAATTCCTGCTAATAGTACTGATACTACATTCCGTGGAGATTATAATCCTTTGGGAATGGTTGGCATTACAACGATCATGTACACCTTCTTTGATGAAAATAATCCTTCAGATTCAGTTTCAGTAACCATAGACTTTGAGGCTATTTCCCCGCCTGCTATTTTCGGTTCGCTATCCTACTGTTCCGGTGACTCTGCCATATTGAATACACAATCAAATTTCAGTTCTTATCTTTGGTCCAACTCTGAAACAACCAATGCAATAAAAGCAGTTGCAGGTTCTTATTGGGTTGATGTAATCCTTGATGCAGAAACCAGGGCATCTGATACCGTTCAAATCTATCAATCATCCGGTTTCAATCCAATTATAAACGGTTCAGCTGTATATTGCGAGAATGACAGTGTCGTTCTGGATGCGGGAATGGGTTTCGATCATTACAGTTGGTCTTCGGGGGATACTGTTCACGCTATATCTGTTGGTGCAGGAACATATACCGTGACTGTAACTAACAACAGTGGTTGTACAGGTGTTTCAAATCCTTTTAACGTTATAGAGAATCTTCTCCCTTCAATTCCTTTAATAAGCTGGAATGGTTCTATCCTAAGTTCTTCTTCTGCTGATTATTATCAATGGCTTTACAATGGATTCGTTATTTATGGTGAGAATTCACAAGATCTTGTACCTACAAAGAATGGCATTTACAGCGTTTGTGTCTATGATACAACCTCATGGTGTTTTAGTTGTTCTGACACATTAGGAATTACCTTTGGAATCCATGAATACAGCATGGAGACCCTACTGATCTATCCAAACCCCTGTGATGATGCAATTTCCATTTCGAAACCCGGATGGGAATCGCTGACAATTTTTGATACTTTTGGCAGGATAGTTTCAAGATTATACAATATTTCTAAATCACGTATTATAAGCGTTAGCACTTCACAGTTTGCAACAGGTGTGTATTACTTAGAGATATCATCCCATTATGAGGAAAATATTTTCTCTAAATTTTGTGTCTCCCATCATCATTAGCCAATAACTGCCTGACTAACTTAGAAACTCCCTGACTGGCAGTTGACAGTATTTGTTTACAATTATCTAATCCCTCAATACTAAGTTTGTGTGGATCTACAATGTATTTTCTGCATTCTTTTGAAGCAAAATTAATAACACCTGCTGCCGGATACACAACTAGTGACGTCCCAACTACAATTAGTATATCCGCATCACTGACAATCTTATAAGCCTCATCCATATTAGGTACTGCTTCTCCAAACCAAACTATGTGTGGTCTTAACTGTGAACCTTTATCACATAAATCGTTTATATGAATCTTTTTATGCCCATAATCATAAACCAAATTTGAGTCCACTGTACTTCTTACTTTAGTTATTTCCCCATGCAGGTGAAGAACATTAGAAGAGCCGGCTCTTTCGTGCAAATCATCAATATTTTGTGTTATAATTTGCACATCATATGCTTCTTCCAACCTGACCAAATCCCTATGAGCCATATTTGGTTTTGCCTTTAATATTTGCTCTTTTCTTTTATTGTAAAATTCAAGAACAAGTTTAGGATTTTTCTGCCATGCTTCAGGTGTAGCTACATCTATAACATTATATTGTTCCCATAAACCACCACTGTCTCTAAACGTCTGAAGACCACTTTCTGCGCTTATCCCCGCACCTGTAAATACAACTATTTTGTCCATTAACTATTCAATAAGCCAAAAGAAAAAACATAAAATTAGCATTGATTATTAGCAGTAAAGATAATTACTCAAAATGAATTATGTTTCAAGAGAATCATAAGAGTCAATATCCATATCGCGAATTTATCACAATCTTTGTGTAAAGTCATATCCTAATATAATATAGATTTGCACAACAGACAAATCATATGCTTTTTTATTTTTACAGATTTGTTCATTAATAAGAAATGACATGAGTGATTTTAAAGATCAGGAAGCCTTGGATTATCATTCTGGTGGCCGCAAAGGGAAAATAGAAGTCGTTCCTACAAAATCCTACAACTCTCCAAGAGATCTGTCACTGGCATATTCTCCCGGAGTAGCGGTTCCATGTTTGAGAATCAGCGACAAACCCAATAAAGTATATGAATATACAACAAAGGGGAATTTGGTTGCAGTAATATCGAATGGAACGGCTGTGTTGGGTCTGGGAAATATCGGTCCGTTGGCATCCAAACCGGTAATGGAAGGTAAAGGTTTGTTATTTAAAATCTTTGCTGATATCGATGTGTTTGACATTGAGGTGGGAACAGAAGATATTGATGAGTTTATCAATACTGTCAAAATGATCTCTCCAACTTTTGGGGGTATTAATCTGGAAGATATAAAAGCTCCGGAGTGTTTTGAAATCGAGAAAAGGTTGAGAGATGCATTGCAAATACCCATAATGCATGATGATCAGCATGGAACAGCAATTATTTCCGGGGCTGCATTATTAAATGCACTTGAATTGGCAGAAAAGAAAATAGACAAAGTTAAAATCGTTGTCAATGGAGCCGGAGCAGCTGCAATTTCTTGTGCTAAACTATATGTGGCTCTTGGTGCCAAAAAGAAAAATATTTTGATGTTGGACAGCCAGGGAGTGCTTCGAAAACAAAGGAAAGATTTGAGCAAATACAAAAAAATCTTTGCACAGGACACCAAAATACAAACCTTAGAAGATGCCATCAAAGATGCTGATGTTTTCCTCGGATTATCAAAGGGGAATATTTTAAGTAAAGAAATGCTAAAAACAATGGCGAGAAGCCCTATCGTTTTTGCACTTGCCAACCCTGATCCCGAAATCACTTATAAGGATGCATTAGAAGCAAGAAAAGATGTCATTATGGCAACCGGCAGATCAGATCGGCCAAACCAGGTAAACAATGTATTGGGATTTCCCTTTATATTCAGAGGAGCATTGGATGTGAGAGCTACAGAGATCAATGAAGCCATGAAATTAGCTGCTGTGAAAGCAATTGCAATGCTTGCAAAAGAAAGTGTTCCTGAGACAGTTTGCGAGGCATATGGAACCAGAAATTTTTCGTTTGGAAAGGATTATATAATACCAAAACCACTTGATTTACGCTTGATTTCCTGGGTTGCCCCGGCAGTTGCCAAAGCTGCAATTGAATCAGGAGTGGCACAAAAAAAGATCACCGATTGGGACAAGTATAAAAAAGAGTTAATCAAACGAATGGGACTGGACAGCAAAGTGATTGGAGGAATTACAGTACGTGCCAAGCACAATCCAAAAACTGTTGTTTTTGCAGAAGCTGATCATTATAAAATTCTGAAAGCAGCTCAAATAGTAAGAGATGAAGGAATTGCAAACCCAATATTATTGGGAAAAGTACATATTATAAAAGCAATAATAAAGGAGAACAATTTAGATCTCCATGACGTGCCAATAGTTGACCCAAAGAGTGAAGAAGAAAAGGATCGCAGATACCAATATGCCGATCTGCTTTATTCAAAAAGGAACAGGCGTGGTTACACGTTATATGAAGCCAGAAAAATCATGAGAGAGAGAAATTATTTTGGTTCTGCTATGGTTGCAACTGATCATGCAGACGCATTGATTTCAGGAATTACCCGCAACTATCCTGATACCATTAAACCAGCCCTTCAGATTATTGGTAGGGCAAAAGATGTAAGCAATATTGTAGGCATGTACATTGTGATCACAAAAAGAGGCCCTGTTTTCTTTGCTGACACAACCGTAAATTATAACCCGACAGCAGAAGAACTTGTTGATATTACGACCCTCACTGCCAAAGCTGTGAAAAGATTTGGCATAAAACCGATTGTGGCAATGTTATCTTACTCAAATTTTGGATCATCTCAGGGTGAAGACGCTCTTAAAATAAGAAAGGCTGTTGAGATCCTACACCGGGATTGTCCCGGATTGATCGTAGATGGTGAAGTACAAGCCAACTTTGCTATGAATCCCGAAATGTTGCAGGATAAATTTCCTTTTTCAGATTTAATAAATAAAGATGTAAACACATTAATATTCCCGAATTTATCAGCAGGAAATATTTCATATAAATTAATGCAGTCAATGGCAGATTCAGAAACTATTGGACCAATATTGCTCGGTATGAAGAAATCTATCCACGTACTCCAGTTAGGTTGTTCTGTAAGGGAAATTGTAAACATGGTTACAATTGCCGTGGTTGACGCTCAAACAAAAGCTTAGTATGATTGCATATTTAAAAGGTATTCTATCGGATAAAAACCCCACTTATATAATCATTAACTGTAATGGTATCGGATACCATCTAAATACAAGCATTAATTCATACAGCCATTTTCCGGATGTTGGGACCGAATGTCTTGTATATACACATTTGCAAGTCAGAGAAGATGCACACATATTATATGGATTCTCAAGTATTACAGAAAGGGAATTGTTTCGTCAACTTATCTCTGTATCGGGTGTTGGGCCGAGTACTGCTATTATAATATTATCTTCCATTTCAGCAAAAGATTTATTCCTGGCAATTACAGAAAATGATGTTAATATGTTGAAATCCATTAAAGGAATAGGGCCAAAATCAGCGCAGAGAATAATCCTTGATTTAAGTGATAAAATCAAAAAAAATGCGACAGGTTTTGATTTAGAAGAGAATGTAAACAATACAAAACGCCATGAAGCGTTATCCGCATTGTCAGCTTTGGGGTTCAACAGAAATCAGGCAGGTAAGGCATTAGATAAAGTTATTCAGCAGACTAAAGATTTAAGGGTAGAAGAATTAATTAAACAAGCCTTAAAGTATTTGTAACAAAACCTCAGGAGCATTTGTTTTAAAAAGGGCATGCATACGAGGAACAAAATATATATAGTTGTTGCTTTCTTATTCGCCTGTTCAATAACAGCATCAGAAGCTGTTGGGTTGAATAGAGCTTTAAAAGGAATCTCATATGACCTTCTGTTAATGACAGGGGATACGGGGAAACCTGATACAGGCAAAATAAAACTTCCTTATCCATTTTCTGATGAAAGCTGGAACCCTTATAACGGAGACCATGAAGGTGGGTTATATTTAAAAACACCTTCCAACATCAATAGCAGCGTAGAATACGATCCCAATTCCGGCAACTACTATTTTAGACAATTTTTCGGGAAAGACAGCATTGATTTTCGAAGGCCTACTTATATGGATTTGGATGAGTACCTGAATTATGACATGGAAGAATCCATGAAAAAATATTGGCAGGATAAACAGGAGGCTGAAGAGCTGAATCAGAGCAATAAAGGATGGAGACCAACGCTGCATATTAAAAGTGAAGCTTTTGACAGGATATTTGGAGGAAATACTGTTGATATTCGTCCAAATGGTTCTGCTGAACTGATATTTGCTGCAAATGTATCCCGAACCGACAACCCTGCCATCCCTGAAAAACAAAGAAGAATAGGCACATTTGATTTTAATGAAAAAATTCAGATTAATGTAATTGGGAATATCGGAGATAAATTAAAAATAACCACAAATTATAACACAGAAGCCACTTTTGATTTCGAGAATCAAATGAAACTGGAATATACCGGATATGAAGATGAAATCATACAAAAAATTGAAGCAGGTAATGTGACTTTACCTCTGACAGGTTCACTTATTACAGGTAGTCAAAGCTTATTTGGGATCAAAACAGCATTAAGGTTTGGCCGTCTGACCGTAACAAGTGTTTTATCTCAACAAAGAGGTAAAAAATCAGAAATAGAAGTTGAAGGTGGTGCCCAGATACAGAATTTTAGTGTCTCTTCAGATGAATATGAAGATAATAAGCATTTCTTTTTATCACAATACATGCGGGATCAATATGAAACAGCTGTAGCCAATCCTCCATTAATTAATTCAGGAATCAATATTACCAAAATAGAGGTTTGGGTAACCAATACTACCACAGCTTATGATGACACAAGAAATATTATTGCTTTTCAGGATTTGGGAGAAGGAGATACTAATCATTTCTTTAATAGCTCATATGTGCAGGATCTTGACTTCACAAGTATATTACCTGATAACGATGCAAATAATTTATATCAAAAAATGACAAGTCCTGCATTGGCAGGAGTTAGAGGATTTACTACTTCTACAGCATTGTTAAATGCTGAAGGGCTTACTGCGAGACAAGATTATCAGAAAATCGAACTTGCCAGGAAACTTAGCTCATCAGAGTTCACTTTCAATTCTCTTCTTGGATATATCTCCCTTAACCAGGAATTACAGACCAATCAGGCACTTGCTGTAGCATTCCAGTATACTTATCACGGCAAAACATATCAGGTTGGTGAATTTTCGACAGATGGTATAACAGGGGAAAATGCATTGTTTCTAAAACTTTTAAAAAGTACTGAACTGAACTCACGCCTGCCTATGTGGAATTTAATGATGAAAAATGTCTATGCAATTGGTGCTTACCAGGTGCAACGTGATGGATTTGATTTACAGGTATGGTATCTGAATCAGGAAACAGGTGTGGATATAAATTACATTCCCGATGGTAATATTAATGGATTACCATTACTAAAAGTGCTTGGTTTTGATAAGCTGAATTCCAGTAATTCATTAGGTTCAGATGGAGCTTTTGACTTCCTGAGCAACCCACAAATCACAATAAATCCAAATAATGGTAGAATCTTCTTTCCATTATTAGAACCATTTGGCAGTGGTTTAAGAAAAATTATTGGTGATCAACAAATTGCCGATAAATATGCATTTGATTCATTATACACAACAACTAAAGCAGATGCGCAGGTTAAATTCCCGGACAAAAACCGATTCACAATTAAAGGCACATACCAATCTTCATCCAGCTCCGATATTTCCCTCAATGCAATCAATATACCTGAAGGTTCTGTGACTGTAACTACCGGAGGGCAACAATTACAGGAAAATATTGATTATACTGTTGATTACACGTTGGGGAGAGTAAAAATTATTAACCAGGGAATTTTAGAATCAGGGACTCCTATTAAAATATCTTTAGAGAGCAACTCCCTTTTTAATATTCAATCTAAAACGCTTTTTGCCTCACGTTTCGACTATAAGCTATCGGATGATTTTATTTTGGGAGGAACAGTAATGAATCTTACCGAACGACCTCTGACACAGAAAGTCAATATTGGTTATGAACCAATGTCAAACACTATATGGGGTGTTGATGGCAATTATAGGACAGACTCAAGGTTCCTGACAAAACTTGTGGACAAGATTCCTCTTATTGATACAAAAGAGAAATCTACTGTTACAGTGTCAGGAGAATTTGCACAATTATTACCCGGCCATTCCAGAGCAGTTGGAAAAGATGGCACATCATATATAGATGATTTTGAAGGTAGTCAATCCGCTATAGACATCAGATCTTTCACTACCTGGAGTATTGCCAGTACACCCCAGGGACAACCAAATTTATTTCCTGAGGGAGATTTAAACAATAACCTGGCATTCAATTTTAACCGCGCCAAGTTAGCCTGGTATGTGATTGATCCTCTTTTTTTTAGAAATAATAACATAACACCCGATCATATTAAAAACGATCCTGCAATGCAATCGAATCACTACATGCGCGAGATTTTTGAGCAGGAAGTTTTTCCAAATAAAGATATTGACCCTGGTCAACCAAGCAACATCCCGGTTTTTGATCTTGCTTTTTATCCCAGAGAACGTGGGCCTTACAATTATGATGTTGATGGGAAAGATTTGAATGGGAACACCTATGCTCCCGGCTTAAACCCTGATGGAACGCTTAAATCCCCTGAGTCACGTTGGGGAGGGATTATGAGAAGAATTGAAACCAACGATTTTGATGCGGCAAACATTGAATTTATTCAATTCTGGGTGATGGACCCGTTTGCAGAGGAAGATTATTCAGAAATTCATTCTGATGCGGATTTTAGCCAGGCAGGAGGTGAATTGTATTTTAATCTGGGAAATATTTCAGAAGATGTTTTAAGAGATGGTGTAAAAAGTTTTGAAAATGGATTACCTACAAATGAATCTGAAGTAGTTGATACCAGTGATCTTGATGTTGCTCGCAGCGTTTGGGGAAGAGTGCCTACAACCCAGGCAATTGTCAACGCTTTTGATAATGATATAGAGTCAAGAGAGTTTCAGGATATTGGTTTAGACGGGTTAAGAGATCTTGAAGAAAGCGTTTTCTTTAAAGAAAAGTATATTGACAAAATAGCTAATGAATTAGGCACTTCGACAGATGCATATCAACAAGCTGTAGAGGATCCTTCAGGAGATAACTACAATTATTTCAGGGATGATCAATATGATGCATCACAAACCAATATAGTAAATAGATACAAAATGTACAATGGTCTGGAAGGAAATTCCCCAACAGCCGAGCAATCAGCCACTTTGAACAAAGACGGATATCCTACCTCTTCTTCTACATTACCTAATGCTGAAGATATCAACCGGGACAATACTTTAGATGATATAGAAAGTTATTTTCAATATAAGGTTAAGATAACACCTCAGGACATCAATCCAGAAAATGTTGGCAATAACTTTATTACTGATGTTCTGAAGGCTACCGTCACAACTAAAGATAACAGGAGCCGCACAGTTTATTGGTATCAATTTAAAATTCCAATCAGAGATCCGGAAAAAGTTGTAGGAAATATCTCAGATTTCAGATCAATTCGTTTTATAAGGCTAATATTAAAAGGTTTTAAAGAGCCGGTTAATCTTCGGTTTGCAAGATTAGAGCTTGTTAGGGGCGAATGGCGGAAGTACCTTGAAAGCCTTGATGAAGATGGAGAATATATAGGGGATGAAGATCAGGCAACCTTTGATGTTTCAGCTGTTAATATAGAAGAAAACGGAAGCAGAACACCGGTGAATTATATTCTGCCTCCGGATATTGAACGTGAGCTCAATTTTAGTACAACGAACCTCACACAGTTAAATGAACAAGCTCTTTCTTTAGGGGTATGTGGTTTGGAGGATGGGAAAGCTAAAGCCACCTATAAAAATGTGGATATTGATGTTCGTTCATACAAAAGGATGAAGATGTTTGTTCATGCTGAAGCCGTACCTGGGAATGATGTGTTGAATGACGGTGATTTAAGAGTTTTTGTCAGACTTGGAACCGACTTTTCCAATAATTATTATGAATATGAAGTTCCCTTATATATTACTAACCCTGGTTATTATAGTGGTGAATCTTCTGCTGATAAAGAAATCGTATGGCCAAGTGAAAATAATCTGGACCTTGAATTTGCAAAACTGCAACAAGCTAAATTAAAACGTAATACTCAAATGTTAAATCCTCAAGCTGGAATTACTATTCATACAAGATTCAGGGATGTTGATGGCAACAATAATATCTACATTGTTGGCAATCCTGATTTAAGTATGATTAAAACTATAATGATTGGTATCCGAAACCCTAAAAAGGATGCCTCTAATCCCAATGATGACGGTTTGACTAAATGTGCAATTATTTGGGTTAATGAGCTTAGATTAACTGAATTTGACAATAAAGGTGGTTGGGCTGCAATTGGAAGAGTCCAGACAAAGTTAGCGGATTTTGCCAATGTATCTTTAGCTGGAAGCATGAGTACACCGGGGTTCGGCAGTGTAGAGAAAAAAGTCGGTGAGAGGCAAAAAGAAACGATTCAAAATGTTGATGCTTCTGCATCAGTTGAATTAGGTGAATTTCTGGGTGAAAAATCCGGCATGCGTGTACCTATGTATGTCGGTTTCTCACAAAGCGTCAGTAAACCTCAATATGATCCTTTCAATGAAGATATTGAATTGAATAACACACTTAGTGATGCATCTCCTACATATGCAGATTCGGTGAAAGATATGGCAAAAAATCTAACCATAAGACGAAGCATTAATTTCACCAATGTACGCAAAGAAAAAGGAAAGAATGCCGGAAAGCCACACATATATGATGTGGAAAATTTATCAATGACTTACGCTTATGCCTATGAATATAAAAGGAATGTAGATTTTATTTCGGATCATACAAAAACATACCGGGGAGGGTTAAGTTATAACTTCGGTCCACAACCTAAAAACCATAAACCCTTCCGTAAAGTGAAGTTGTTTGCAAAATCAAAATATTTAAGACCACTTAAAGAATTCAACTTTTACACCATGCCAAAACAACTGTCGTTTAGGACCGATATTAATAGAATATATAATGAAAGGGAAACAAGAAACTCCCAACCAACAGTGACAGCTTCTTTACCTCCTTTTTATACAAAGAATTTCACATGGAAACGTATTTATAGTCTGAAATATGACCTGACAAAATCTTTACATCTTGATTTCAGTGCCAACAATCTTGCGCTGATCGGTGAACCAGACGGAGTGGTGAGCCGCAAGTTTTATCCCGATTCATTTGATATTTGGAAAGACTCGGTGATGACAAGTGTCCGCAACCTTGGCATCAACACCAATTATCATCATACAACAAGCATTAATTATACACTCCCATTCAGTAAATTCCCCTTAACTAATTGGATCAATTCAACAGCAAGATACTCAGCTAACTATGATTGGATGAGGGCGCCATTTGCTGCTGATTCTTTGGGAAATACAATTCAGAATTCAAACCAAACCCAACTTAATGTGTCCGGTAACATGCTATCTCTTTATAATAAAGTTGGATATTTTCAAAAAGTGAATCGAAAATTCAGAAACAAGAAACGAAAAAACAGCACTAAAAAACCACCTAAGACCAATGTGAAAATCACAAAATCAGACTCTACAAAAACAGGAAAAAGAGATAATAATAAAAATAAGATAACGATTCTGGACCGTACTACGAAATTTTTAATGAGTTTAAAAAACGTCAGTGCAACTTATTCCCGCAGCAATGGGACATTAATGCCTGGTTATAAAGAAACATCTCATTTGCTTGGCATGGATAACGGATTTGATGCACCTGGCACAGGATTTATATTCGGGCAACAAAATAATTTTGGTAAAAGTCAAACCGATTTTGCCGAATATTCCGCCAGAAATGATTGGTTGATAAAGCAGGAAAATTTGAATACTCCTTATTCAAGAACATTCACGGAGAATCTAAATCTACGTGCTTCATTTGAACCTGTTGCTGACATGCGCGTTGAATTTACAGCCAATAAGAACAATTCATTTAACAATACAGAATATTTCAGATGGAATCCTGACTCAATGGATTTTGTACACGAAAGTCCTGTAAGTACAGGAAACTACAGTATTTCTTTTCTGAGCTGGCGTACTTCATTTATTAAAGATGACCAGAATTATATATCTTCCATATTCCAGACATTTCTTGATAACAGAGTTATCATTTCGAAAAAGTTGAATGAAAAGAATCCTCATTCTATAGGTCAGCATGCAAATGAAGCCGATTATGCAGATGGTTATGGCTCAACATCTCAGGATGTATTAATTCCGGCATTTCTTGCTGCATATTCCGGTACAACTCCAACCCAACAAGGACTTAGTCCTTTTATCTCCATTCCCAAACCAAACTGGAGGATTACATATAACGGCCTTTCCAAATTAGAATTTTTGAAAAAGTATTTTAAGACTGTTACTTTAAGCCATGGATACAGGTCAACATACAGTGTTAGTGGATTCACATCTAATCTGTTGTATGTAGGTGATGAAAATGACTTTCCACAAAATAGGGATGCGAACGAGAATTTTATTCCTCAATACCAGATTAACGGCATAACTATTTCTGAACAATTTAGTCCGTTGCTGAATATCGATATGACCTGGAATAATAGCTTGCAAACAAGGGTTGAAATAAAAAAAGACAGAAGCTTATCACTCAGTTTTTCAAATAATCAACTGACTGAAATCAGGGGAAGTGAGTATATCGTAGGCGCTGGATATAGATTTGAGAAAGTTAAATTTCCAATCAAATTTAAAAAAGGAAAAACAATAGAAAGTGATTTAAACTTGAGAGCAGATGTTTCGTTGCGTAATAACCATACCATAATTAGAAAAATAGTGGAGAATATCAATCAGCCAACAGCCGGTCAAAGAGTAATTTCAATAAAGATATCAGCAGATTATGTTATAAGTCAAAGACTAAATTTGCGTTTATTCTACGATCGTATTTCGACAAAACCGGTGATATCACAATCATTTCCAACTGCAAACACAAATGCTGGCCTTAGTATTCGTTTTACATTATCATCATAATCTATGTTCTTTTCTTAAATTTATATATCATTTTATATTTGTAGAAATTATAGCGATATGAAATTTCCTGAATCATTAAAATATACAAAAGACCATGAATGGGCCAAAATCACTGATGGCGTTGCAATAGTTGGAATCACTGAGTTCGCTCAAAGCGAATTAGGTGATATCGTATATGTTGAAATTGAAACTGTTGGAGATACACTAAAACAAGAAGAAACATTCGGTACGATTGAAGCCGTTAAAACCGTATCAGACTTATTTATGCCTCTTTCTGGTGAAATCATTGAATTTAATGAACAATTGGATGCCAATCCTGAATTGGTTAATAAACATCCATATAGTGATGGTTGGATGATAAAGGTAAAATTAAGTGATCCTTCGGAAGATGATAGTTTAATGAATGCTGATGAGTATAAAAAATTAATCGGGCAATAGTCGGTTATTGAATTCTCAACGCACTAAGCATATACTACTTTACGCATGGTTGGCATTCATTTTAATTATCTCTATTATTCCCGGAAGACATTTCCCCAAAGCTCAACTTGCCGAGTTAGATAAATTTGCTCATATTTTTTTATATCTCGTTCTGCTCTATTTAATGCTCTTGGCGCATATTGGAGAGTATAATCCGAAATTTCCAAAACTCAAAATTATATTGTTAATCATGATCGGTTCGGTTTATGGTGTAATGATAGAAATAATGCAAGGCATGATTTTTGCAACTCGTACTTTTGAAATTACAGATATGATTGCAAATTCAATTGGATGCTTATTAGGCCTTTTGCTGTTCTTATCTCTTAATAAACTTAAATTATAACCATGAGACTGAAAAAGAACAAAAGCGTTAATCCTTATCTTGACGAAGAAGCTAAAAGAGTGGTTAAACTTATGCCTGACTGGATTCCTGGTAATCAGAGTGAGATCGTGGTTCCTGCCGGAATAAGATTGCCAATTAGATTCACGTTGAACAAATATTATTAATAATTAACAGATAATAATTACTTTAGCAATAATAAAAACAGAAAATCATGGAACTAAAGAAAAATCCTGAAGCCAATCTTGAAAATAAAAGAAATATAATGTTTCAGATAGGACTGGTGTTCGCTCTTGCATTGGTATTGGTTGCTTTTGAATGGAAAACATTTGAAACTCATTCAACTTCACTTGGGCAATTGAAAGTAGAAGCTGAAGAGGAAGAACTAATTCCAATCACTCAACAGGAACTTAAAAAACCACCACCACCTCCTCCGCAGGTTACTATGATTGAAATTGTTGAAAATGATGAAGAAGTGGAGGAAACTGAAATTAATGAAACAGAAATAACTGAAGACCTGGAAATCGAAGTTGTTGAAACCAATGAAGAAGAAGTTAACGAAACTGAAATTTTCACTATTGTAGAACAAATGCCGGCAATGCAGGGTTGTGAGTCAGGGAATGAGGCTCAAAGACAAGAATGTACACAGGAAAAGGTCTTTAAATATTTGGCAAATTCCATCAAATACCCTCCCATGGCCAAAGATGCCAATATTTCAGGTATTGTTTATGTTAATTTCGTGATTAATGGAAAAGGAAAAGTTAAAGATCCTAAAATATTAAAAGGTATCGGAGGTGGTTGTGATGAAGAAGCGCTTAGAGTAATCAAACAAATGCCTTCTTGGGTTCCCGGTAAACAAAGAGGACGCCCTGTCAATGTTTCCTATAATCTTCCAATCAGGTTTACTTTAAAATAGCATTACTTAGAATTAGGCAACTTATTATAAAATCATTCCTGCTCCAACGGTGACATTTGTTGCTTCATTAATAAGGATGAGACTTCCCGTGATTCTGTTTCTGCTGTAACGATCATAAAATAGCGGATTGGTTGTCCTAAGAGTAACCCTGGCAATATCATTCATTCCGATCTGATTAAACTCTTCCAATCTATGCAGGTTATTAATATCCATTTTATACCTGATTTGTTTTACGATACAGCGCACATCCTTAGTCGTATGTTGTAACGCATATTTCCCGTTTAGTCTTATAGGTTCCGGATTAAGCCACGCCATCATAACTTCAATGTCCTGACCAATCTGGGGCATATTGGTCTCTCTAACCAACATATCACCCCGGCTGATATCAATGTCATCTTCAAGTGTTATTACAACTGACATAGGAGGAAAGGCCTCATCTATTGTACCATCTAAGCTATCGATGGATTTTATTTTAGTTGTGAACATGGAAGGTAAGACAACCACTTTATCTCCAGTTTGAAATACTCCACCAGCAACACGACCAGCATAACCTCTGTAATCATGAAATTCTTTATTTTGAGGTCGAACTACATATTGAACAGGGAATCTTCTATCAATAAGATTGTGATCACTTGCAATATGCACATTTTCAAGCAGATACATTAAAGTTGGTCCATTATACCAATTCATATTTTTAGAACGATCAACTATATTATCACCTTTTAAAGCACTTACGGGAATAAAGCGTATGTCTCGTGTTTCAAGCTTGGCTGTAAATTTTTCCATTTGCTCTTTTACTGCCAGAAAAGCTGTTTTATCATAATTCACCAGGTCCATTTTATTCACACAAATTACAATATGAGGTATCTGAAGCAATGAAGCAATGAAGCTATGCCTCAATGTCTGTTCAACGACTCCATTCCTAACATCAACAAGTATAATAGCAAGATTCGCAGTTGAAGCACCAGTAACCATATTACGTGTATATTGAATATGCCCCGGAGTATCTGCAATTATGAATTTTCTTTTAGGAGTTGCAAAATATCGGTATGCAACATCAATTGTAATGCCTTGTTCGCGCTCTGCTTTCAATCCATCCGTAAGAAGAGCAAGGTTTACATGTTCTTCACCTTTACGTTTGCTGACATCTTCAATATGTTCCAGTTGATCCTGAAATATTTGTTTACTATCATACAATAGGCGGCCAATTAATGTACTTTTACCATCATCGACACTGCCTGCAGTTGTAAAACGCAACATTTCCATATCCAGATATCCATTTTTCGTAGCTTCGGTCATGATCTTTCTTTTGAATTAAAAATATCCTTCTTTTTTACGATCTTCCATGGATGTTTCAGATCGTTTATCATCAGCCCTGTTCCCCCTTTCTGTGATTCGGGTTGACGCTACTTCGTCAATAATATCTTCCAAGGTATTTGCAAACGAAAGCACTGCCCCTGTACTGGTCATATCACCAATCGTCCTGAACCTCACAATCATTTCTTCAGGAACTTCATTCTCGGCTAAATGCAAGTAATCAGACGCTGCAAGAATGATCCCTTTCCTATTTATACACGTACGCGGATGAGAAAAATATAAAGAGGGTATCTCTATTTGTTTACTATAAATAAATTGCCAGACATCCATCTCTGTCCAATTACTAATAGGGAACACTCTGAAATGCTCACCTATATTCTTTTTACCATTGAATATATTCCATAATTCCGGCCGTTGATTTTTGGGATCCCACTGGCCAAATTCATCTCTATGCGAAAAAAATCGTTCTTTAGCACGAGCTTTCTCTTCATCCCTCCTTGCACCACCAATAGCACAATCAAACTGGAACTCATCTATTGCATCCAGTAATGTTGTTGTTTGCAAAGTGATTCTGCTGGCATTGATGCCGGTTTCTTCTTTTACCCGCCCGGAATCAATTGTATCCTGTACGTTGCGAACAATAAAATTAACATTGTATTTCTTAATTAATTCATCTCTGAACTTTAAAGTTTCAGGAAAATTGTGACCCGTATCAATATGAAGAAGAGGGAATGGAATTGCCGCAGGCCAAAAAGCTCGTCTTGCCAGATGAAAGCAAGCAAGGCTATCTTTCCCTCCGGAGAACATCAGCACCGGTTTCTCAAATTGTGCTGCAACTTCCCTGAAAACATACACAGATTCAGAAATTAATTCCTCTAAATGATTTAAATAATATGCTTTCATTTATTCAGTTGTATTATTGGTAAAATAAAATCAATTACTTTTTGAATGGTATTTTTTATATCTAATTCCGAAGTATCGATTTCGAGAGTTGGGTTTGTTGGGATTTCAAATGGTGAGTCTATACCAGTAAAGTCAGATATCTTTCCGGCTCTTGCTTTTTTGTATAGCCCCTTTGGATCTCTTTTTTCACAAAGTTCCAGCGGTGCTTTAACATATACCTCAATAAAGTCATTTTCCCCTATTATTTCTTTGGCCATTTTCCTAATGTAATTTGTTGGGCTAACGAAGCAATTTATTGTAATCACGCCTGCGCTTAGAAAAAGTTTATTGATCTCGGCAATCCTCCTGATATTTTCTATTCTGTCTTCTTCGCTAAAACCCAAATTACTGTTTATGCCGGTTCTTACATTATCTCCATCAATTATCTGGGTGAGATATCCTTTATTATAAAGATATTGCTCCAACCCAATGGCAATTGTTGTTTTGCCAGAACCACTTAGACCTGTCATCCATATAACTTTCCCAGACTGGTTCAGCAATTTTTCCTTATCAATTCTGCTTAAAATTTCGTCAAAAACAGTAAAAAGATTTCCTTTTGTTTCTTTCATAAAAAAGCACAAAGGTAATTATTATGAAGCTAATTTATCTGCATTCTGTAACATACCTATTGTTGCATATGCCATCACTTCCATCCCAATACACAAAACATTTTCATCTACATTAAAAGTGGAAGTATGAAGCTTTGATTTAATTCCTTTTGATTCATTGCCAACACCAAGCCTGTAAAACAAAGCCGGTATTTTCTGAGCATACCATGCAAAATCTTCTGCTGTCATCCTTTTATCCAATGTTACTACGTGTTTCTTCCCTAAAATTTCCGAAACCAAACCATAGCACTCTGCTGTTATTTCCGGATCGTTAACAAGTGTAGGATATCCTTTCACAACTTCCAAATAACCTAAACCATTTGTAGATGATGTTACGATCTTTAACATCAGGTTTAGTGCTTTTGATCTCCAGCCTTCATTAAAAGTTCTAAAAGTGCCCTCGGCTTTTACAATGTCGGGAACAACATTGGTAGCACCATCAGCCACTATCTTTCCTATAGAGAGTACAAAAGGTGTATCTTCCTGTACAGTGTTATTAAATGCTCTTCTTATATCTGCAATTGCCTGGCTCAACAAGAAAACAGAATTTTGCTCCTGGTCAATTAGTGCAGCATGTCCTCCTGTTCCTTCCACAGTGATATAAAGTTCATCGTTAGATGCCATATATGCACCACTTTTCATCCCAATAAATCCTTTCTCTAGCATTGGATCAACATGTTGAGCAATAATAATATCAACATTCGGGTTCTTGAGTACACCGGCCCCTATCAACTTAATAGCCCCTCCAGGTAAAAGTTCTTCAGCCGGTTGAAAAATTAATTTTACAAGTCCATTGAAATGTTGATTTAACTCTTTTAATATTTTTGCTGTTCCAAGCAGGGATGCCATATGTACATCATGTCCGCAAGCATGCATCACACCAGGCTTAATAGATTTGTACGATACAGAATTGATTTCATCGATAGGCAAAGCATCCATATCTGCTCTGAGAGCTATTGTTTTACCCGCATCCGTTTTCCCCTGAATGATTCCAATTACTGCTGTTCCCGAAATATCAGAAACAACATCAATTCCCATTTCGGTAAGTTTTTTGGCAATAAACTTACTTGTTTGAAACTCATGAAAAGACAATTCCGGATTTTTGTGTAAGTGTCTCCTGATTTCTATTATTTCATCCAGATAATTTAACGAAAGCTGCTTGATGTTGGTAATGAGAGATGTCATTTTGGGAAAAATATCATTTTTATGGCAATCAATAACATAAATATGCCAAAAAGTCTTTTTAATAGCATTTCATTAATATTCAACGATATTTTCGACCCAATATAACCACCGGCAATAAAAGCAAGAGCAATAATTATCGCAAAACGAACATTTAGATTTCCGCTATGATAGTAATTATATGCAGCAAGAATACCAATCGGTAAAAGTATTACACCTATACTTGTTCCCTGGGCTGCATGCTGAGTCATCCCAATAAACACAACAAGTGCAGGTACTATAAGAATTCCTCCGCCAACACCGAACATTCCACTCAATATTCCGGCTGCCAAACCGATTAACAACAATATCATTATTTCAAGAATACTCATCAGAAATCAAGACCAAGTGAAAAATATGTAATTGGATGTTGAACTACTCCATCATCAATACCCCAGGCATAATCAAGTCGCACAAAATATCCTAACAACCTACTCCTGATTCCTAAACCATAACCACCTACTACCGGTTCTTTTTGATTTTTAATTGTAATAGTAAGTGGTTCTTTCACTATTACTTTTGTATTGAAGGCGTTATCGTCCGACCACGGTGATTTACCTGTCCATGCCGTTCCTATATCGCTGAATGCAATGATCTGAAAATTCTTTTTGAAATCGGATTTTATCGGTCGATTCATAAAATACTTAAAAACAGGCCATCTTATTTCATTATTGATTAACGCAAAAGTATGTCCGTTACGAATATTTTGAATAAATCCGCGCATAGGTGTGGCTAAAGTCTGAAAATAATAGTTTTGATCTGTAGCTATGGGAGTACTGTTCTCCCATCTATTAAAAGCCGCATTCAGGATGATCCAGTTATCGACTCCTCCCATATAGTAAACAAGCCTCCTGTTTCCAAAAGAACGGCTTGCTGCCAGGCGGCTTGCCCAAATCAGCTCGCGATGGATTTTTTGGTAATGCCTGAAGTCCAAACCAAGGATTTCGATATCCGATAGAGGTTGTCCTATTTCTTTATATGATTCTCCAAAAATTTTATACCTGGTTCCATAATACAGGTTAAGGCCTTTATCACGTGTATTATCATAAATATACTCCAGTTTAGCACCTGCCCAGTTGGTGTATCTGATCGGTAATACATGATTGTACTGATCTGTTGATAATGGTATGATCCTGTCATTCCTTAAATTAAAAGTACCCTTCAATGCACTTACCTCATTAAAAGGCCAGTGTAAAATATATTTGGCCTGATGAATGACCGTTTTTATAAGAGAATACTGTTCAACTGTTGTGTTTGATTGTCTTTCCAACTCATATTTTTTATCCAATCTTTTCGACCTGTTGATCAGACCAAGAAAAAACTCTGTATTATCGTTGTTGAAAGAATATCTTATCCCTCCCTCAATTTTATAATCCTCAAAAAGATCTCTCATAGTTATTTTAATAACGGCACCCATTCCGGGATTGTAATAGGGACCACCATTGAATCGCTGATAAAGTTGATTGGCAAAGTCAAAATCAAACTGTGATACCACTTCTGTTGCAGCAAATGCCAGGTGATAATTCAGCGATCTTGGAAGAACGAATTCCTGTTTATTCAAATTCTGCCCTTCTGTTGTTAATGTTAAAAACCGATTCGAATTATCAACCTCAGAAACCGTATCTTTTTTTTCTTGTCTGTTTAGTTGTCCATTATTTCTTCTCACCAAGCTATCATCAAATTTATAATCTTCAATATTCACAGCTACAGCATCTACATCTTCAGCAATTTCTTTATTGATTTGAACAATTGAATAGGTTGCTTTTTTTAGGTGTGATTCTTTTTTTGATGTGTTTTTATCCGTGCTCTTATCTTTAGAATGTCCAGAATTTGAAACAAAACTTGTTTCTCTCACATCTATTTCCTTTGATATAGGTTTAGTATCTATCTCATGCAAATACAATTTGTATTTGCCATCATAATAAATTATTTCAGAGAATTTTCCCGCTGTAGGGTTGAAGTTATATTCAATAATATTTCTAGAATAATTGCTTATTAATTCTTTTCTTACAACATATCTGTAATGAATACTTGTGTCAATTCTGCTTATCACGCTATCAAAATGAGCAATATAGCGGTTCTTAATTCCTTTCTTATCGCTTAGATAGGTGAAATTTCCATCATTATAAATGTCAGGCTGTTCTTCATTTTCATCAATTGTCTGTGTAACTCTCTTCAGCACTTGATTCTTTTGTCCAAGACCTAAGATGAATAAATCGCTGTTTTTATTTAAATTATCGGCAGTATCTATGTTTTGTAATGTGTCATTAACGCGATTGGAAGCAAAAATTAAATCACCCTGGTTATTGATAAATCTCGGATTAAAATCATCATAAATATCATTTGTGACGTTTTCCTGGTAATTTGAAGATAATTTATATGAATAGATATCAGATTGCCCATTGGAAATTGCAGAAAATGCCATGAATTTACCGTCTGGAGAATATGCAAAATCAAGCACTTTCTCAATTTTAAAAATATTTCTTTTCAGTCTTTTATGCTTGTCATAATCATAATGCACCAGCCAGATTTTACCTTTTTTTTCATAAATCATTGTCAACACATTTGACCCCGGTTGCCATTGAAGCAACGGATATCCATAGTCATTTATCCGCTCCAGCTTAACACCTGTTTTAAAAACTTTCTTTTTCTTATCTCTCTTAATATCATAGATATAAACTTTTCGCTTCCCCAGTTGATCGGTTGCAAATGCCAACAATTTCCCGTTTGAGTTACATTTTAGCTGCCTGTATGTTTTGTCATGTCTGACTTTTATAGGTAAAATATCTTCACCGGGTAATTCTGCGCTTTCATCTTCCCCCTTGTATATTTTGTTATAATATTGATAACTTTCATCCATAAGCGTGTTGAGGGAAACTCCCAATACAAAAAGAAAACCGCTCTCAATATTCCGGCTTACCCTTGACATATAAAGTATGTTGGGGATCACCTCTTTTCCATAAACCTGTGCAATATAATTCCAAAGTGCATAGCCGGCATATTGTGCATCCTGACCGGAAAGATGATTGAACTTTAAATACCTTTCACTTAATATGCCATCCTTAACCAGGTTATCAATATCCGAATTCCAGGATTTGGAGACATAAGAAACCAGGCCGCTTATATACCAGTCAGGAAGTGTCAATAATGTAGAATTTTTAACCATATCCTTCCAATTGTCGCCATACATCAGGTGATTGATGAATATTTCAGCCATCCCTGCCCTGATTTGTGTCTTCAGATCATCATGATCGCCATCAAAGTATATAAACACTTTTGTTCCGGCAATTCTTGTCACACCGCCTATATTGCCATTCTCTATCTCATGCAACCCTATATTGCTTTGTCTGAAATGTTCCAGCTTATTAAAAACCAGAAAATGGATCTTGGTTTCCAGATAGTAATCAAAGAATTTTTCTAAATCTTCAAATGTTCTGTTTATGGTTTTAGCAGCATAAATGGCTTCTTCTTTTCCTCCTGTATAGTAATAAACATTATACTTTTCAAACTTGTAAACCATTCTTATAAACTCATCATACTGTACCCTGTTCTTTCCAAATTCCTGATGTGATCCGCGATAGAACTGTGCATACAACGAAGTAGTAATGCACAAGGCAACAATATGAAGGCATGCAAACCCTATTAACCTGATAAAGCCTATAAATGATTTCATTGAACCTGTAAAATTAGAGAATTATTGAATAAATGAGTTAATTTCGATTTTATTTTAACTTTTAATGATGAATGTCAGGTGATGAATAATAGGCTGCCTGATGAAAAACCGACTATGATATTTGTTATTTGATATCCGACATTTATCATTTCCTGATAATGGAATAAACTATGCCTTGTTCTATCCCTTGTTTCCCCTTTTCATTTGTTAATGGCTTTGCTTCATATGGAAATGGTGCCTGTTCTCAAGGGAATAGTGATTATTCTCAAGGGAATAGAGACTATTCTCAATGGAATAGGGGCTATTCGGTAGGGAAGAATGACTATACATATGCGAATAGGGGATATTCGGCAAGGAAGAATGACTATTCACC
>CAZUDW010000021.1:26558-31516 GCA_964619305.1 uncultured Flavobacteriales bacterium | reverse complement strand
TGATCATCGGGATGGGGGGCCTCTTTTCCCGTGCCTTCGTATTTGTAGGCAAATACATTTACCGAAAAGCAAAAAATTAAAAAAGAAATTCCAAAATATATTTTTACCCGTTTCATATCGTATGATTTGGTTGTACCATTATTCAATTATTAGAAATTAATCAAAACCCCAAGGCGCATTCTCCTGGGAAGATTATAATTACTTGGATTATTAATCTTCATAGAATACATTTCCCTGAAAGCAAGTTCATTTGTATTTGATGATATCTCAGATTGATATGCTGCTTCATGCAAATACCCATCATCGTCCGGATTTCCTGTAGCACGATAAACAGAAACAACGTTTTTAGCATTTAGTACATTCAACACTTCAAGATATAGATTCATTTGTATTGGTTTTCGCCCTTCATCATTTTCATCCTTCTTTCCAAGTGTCAATTCAATATCCCTGTCAAGCCGTGCATCAACTCGGAACTGCCATGGTAATCTTGCACCATTGATTTTCCCTTCTAACAATCCATTCTGATTACCTACCAAAAAGCCTCTAGGAGAAGCGCTTTGTTGTTTGCTATAAGGAGTTCCGGATCCAGCATTAAAAATAAGATTAAGACCAGTGTTTTCGAAAACTTTTTTATCAAACCAAACAGGGCCATTGTAATCCTTCCCTTTACCGTACCTATAATCAACTGTTGTTACAATTGTATGGCGTTGATCATAATTCAACGGATTTGTCATTCTCAAGTTTGGTTTACCGGCACGCACTAAACTTGATTGAGAAGTGGCATCTGATCCTGTTCCGTCAGCAAATTGAAGAGTGTAATAAGCTCTTAACCAAATGTTATTAGTTCTACGAAGATCATAAGAGAACGTTATTCCTTTCACAGTACCAAAGTCAATATTACCATAAGTGACATACAAACCAGATCCAGGAAATGATCCATCTACACTAACAATTTGCACCATATTTCTCATTTCGCGATAAAAAGCTGAAAGTTTGAGTGAAGAACTTTTTGTCAGTTTCTGTTGAAAGCCAAGTTCATAATCAATTGTTTGTTCAGGTTTAAGATTCGGATTGTTTTTTGTCGAAGTAACGGAAAACAGATAGTAATCAATTGGGTTTAATCTAATTCCATCTGTAGGTCTTTTTGTTAAAATGTCGTAATGAGCAAAGAATAGAGCTTCATCAGAGATTGGGAATGAAAAAGCAATTCTTGGCATGAACTTAGTTTGAGGCTTATAATCAACAAAAGCATCTGAAGAAATTTCCTTACTATCCGTTTTTGATTTATCAACCAATAAAGGCGCAATACCTGAACCGGTTTTAATCGCATCAGGACTTTCGATTTCTGTTCCCTGTGCATTGTACCATGTATCCCCATCTCTATATCCTGTTACTGTCGTTGGATTTGTAAGGTTATCAACATATACAATCCAATCATCCTGAACGTTAGCAGGATGCCCACCTTCTCCAACTAATGTAAGCGCTTCAGTTTCACCCGCTTTAACCGTAGGGAACAGAACGTATTTATCAGCAAGTACTTTCTGGTTGGCATCAAAACGATCAACACGCACACCAATATTAAAGATCAGATCATCAAATGCGAACTTATCCTGAAGGTATCCGGCAACATAAATTGGTCTGAAAGCACCAATAGGCCTGGTAAGATTACCATACTCGTCTCTTGCAGTAAAGAAATCATCAAAAGTGGGGTCATTCTTCATCAATTTACCCGTATGATCATAACCATAATAACTTACCAGTTGTGAAGCACCACCATCTCTTAACAACTCATCCGCTGTAAAATAATCCAAAGACATGATATCCGGTGAATAGGAGTGGAAATCTATGTAGTCAACACCATCAGGATCTAAACCCAAAACTTTTCTAAGATTGTAATCAAAGAAATATTGTGCTTCACCACCTTCTTTAGTAGCATCATAATCACCGGGCGAAGCATTCTGTCTTGGAAAATTAATAATAGGGTTTTGTCCCATCAAACCAAGCGTATCCGGTTGTGTAAAATCCAGATTAATAATATGATTATTCGTGTATTGTTCAGCAGCAGACCACAATGACCGTGGGTATAAGATATATTCTCTATCCGCTCTTTGTTCATATTCAAATCCTATCTGTATTGCATGATCTCCGTTTTTACCAATATCAGCAGATCCAGAGGCACTGACTCTGAATTGTGATTGATTCAAATAGTCATATCCATTCCAGATTGTTGCAGGATTACTCCATACATTATATACAGATTTTGGAGCATCCCCATTAATCAATCCTCCATTCGTCCTGAGATTAATAAAATCTCTTAAGTAATAGTTAGAGATATCCGGTTGGGTTGGATCTTGTGCTAAATCATAATCATAGTCCGGGGTAGCCGTAGGATCTCCATTTGGATATCCATTCCAACCATAAAGTTTATAATAGCTGCTTGTGTATTGTGCTGCAAGCGGATTGATGTTTGTATCAGGAATAAACCCAATTAAAGTATCAACAAAAGTTTGCTGGACGAACATTGAAAACAATGTGTCTCCACCGGTCATATACATCCCAGGACCGTAATCACGTGACTGGTATGTGATGAATTTCCCTATATAACCATAATTCCAGAAATTATCCTTATGCGTTGCATCCCAATCTCTTCTTATCCTCTTTGTATAATCTGCCTGGATTGTATAGAATGCATTTTTAATAGTAGATGCTGATTTTTCATCTTGTTCACCTGAATCATTCCCAAATCTTTGGGTGAATCTGGAGTATACGCGCCATGTCTGGTTTAATCGTTCAGGATTATGTTGAGAATTCATGGCAGAAAGAGAATAAGAATAAAGGTTTGCTTTATTGAAATCAAAAGAACCTCCAAATGTTAAGCTTGTATTAGAGGATGTATTGACATCAATTTTACCTGAAAATGTAGCACCTTTTCTTGCCGCATTTTGTGTCCATTTGACTTTCTCAAAATCATTTAAACGCAAAAATTCTGCGTTTAAAAATGTTCCGGAACCTGTTGTTGCATAACGCAAAGGATCTGTAGTAATGCGATCATAGGCTTCATCTTTTATTTTCCATCTTCCTATAGCTGATGGATTGTTATCAAGAGTTGAACTAAAATTCCCGGATATAAAAAATCCCAATCTTGGTTTAGACTTCTTTCCCGTAGAATCTTTTCTCATCAGCATAGGTCCTGATAAACTATATTCAAGCAAATTATATCCATAAGAATCTAATCCGATTGGTTTCCCGCCAATTTTCCAACCTGAAGTTTCATATTCAACACTACCGAAATAATAGCTGGATGCTCCTCTTGTCGTTATACTAATTACGCCTCCTGTCACGTCTCCATATTGAGCAGGAACGCCTCCGGTGACAACTGAAACCTGTTCAATTGCAGATTTCGGCAGATTTGTTGACCCTCTGACTTTTATACCATCAATATAATAGTAATTGGCATTTTCACGAGCTCCGCGAATACTCATTGACCCACTTCCATTATCCTTTGAATAAACTCCTCCAACTGTTTGAGCCACAGACGTTGCACTTCGTCCAGGCATTTTGTTGATATTCTCTTTGGTAATAGTACCTCCGGTTGAGGTGTTATCTTTTGAAATCAGAGGAACTGTATATTCAATCACTTCGAAAGTTTCCATCTGAACGGTAGTTACTCCCATGTTAACATTTTTAAAAGTGATTTTATCTGCGTTAATTTCAATACCCTTGACTAGAACAGGTTGGTAACCTGTAAAACGGGCCTTTAAATCATATTTCCCGGGAGGAATTGGTTTTATAGTATATTTCCCATTAAAATCAGAAGCTGCACCAGCGATTAGATTTCCATTCTGTTCCACAATCAAGTTGACAAAAGGTAATGCTTCCCCTGAAGCCTTATCAACAACTTTACCTGAAAGCGCTCCCTGCCCTATTTGTGCAAATGAAGACGAACATGAAAAAACGACTACTATCAGAGCGGTAAAAACATTTCTTGCCATACTCTTGGTTTTATGTTAAAAAATTAAAGCTGGTAAAGATATAAATAAAAGGTATTTTCTGCCAAATCATTGAATTTCTACTATAAAAAAACAGATTGTTTCCATAAATGCCTGATAATGAATATTTTCAATGTATCAAATCATTCCACTAAGATACGTTTATATTATTATATAAAGATACAAGCAATGAGTAAATGGTAACTGAACCCATATAAATGGAGGTATATTTAACAAATACGGAACCTATATGCGGTTGTTAAATTTATTAAAAAAAGCTTCTTTTTTTCTACGGGAAATCAAAACAGTGGAGCCATCAGACATCAGAATATAACCTCCATCTCCTTTGAAATATTTTTTAACGTGTTTTAAATTGATCAAATGCGATTGGTGAACTCTTTGAAAGTTATGTTCTCTCAACAATTCATCAAAATATTTAATTGTTTTTGATACAATAGTTTTTTGATGATTGGTGAAATAAAACATTGTGTAATTATCTGAAGATTCACAACGAACAATATCATCTGTTTCAATAAAAATTAAACCTTCGGAAGTTGGTAAAGCAATTTTATCAATTCTTGCATTTGTATTCGATATATCGTTAAGTAAGGATTCTATTTGTTTTGCTTTATGTCCAATTCCATTATGGAGTACCTTATTGACAGCATTCTTTAATTCTTCTATATTGATTGGTTTTAATAAATAATCTACCGCATTAAATTTAAATGCTTTTAAAGCAAATTCATCAAAGGCAGTTGTGAATATTAAAGAAAATTCAGCATTATTAAGTCTATCTAATAAATCAAACCCTGTCTCACCATGCATCTTAATATCTAAAAATAAAATATCTGGTGAATGGTCGTTAATAATTTTTATTCCTTCATCCACAGAACCAGCCACAGCAATAACTTCCACGTTTTTACAATAATCACTAATTAATACAGAAAGATTTTGCCTGGCATTTTCTTC
>CAZUDW010000021.1:0-26458 GCA_964619305.1 uncultured Flavobacteriales bacterium | reverse complement strand
ATTAAATCATATATATTAGAGCATAGCCTTTTATATTAATTCTTTTTTGATAATCAATCATATGGATTGTTTAAAATCTCACTATAAATTATAGCAGATTTTAAGTCGAAATCGCTTTGAATATCATTTGAAGATTCAGTATTATTATTTACATTATCTTCTGCTTTCCCTTCATTCATCGGCAACTCCACGTCTTTAATTGCAGACACCCCCTCTAGTTCCGGTTGCAACATTTGATCAGCAACGTATGCTTCAGGTTCTTTATTTTTTTCAACATCTTGCAAATATTCCTCAAAAATATGATTGATATTTCCTGATGAAGATTGTGAATCCAGTTGTTGATTATCATCCGGATTAATTGATTTTCTAGCCTTGGCTTTCTTTCTTTTTGCGTTCTTATTGACCGCACTTACAATCATTGCAGCTACTCCTATAATAATATATGTATAATCCCCAATATTCATCTTATCACGTTATTTAGTGAAAAGTCTTTTTAGAAATCCATCTTTTTTGTGTTCATTAATTTTGTTTGCTCTTTTTTTTGATTTTTTCATTCTTCTTCTTGTCTTTTTTTCTTGTATTTTCAGATGCTGACGTTTTGCATCTTCTATAGCCGCTCTTTCTTCTTCTTTTCTCTTTTCTTCTTTTTCTCTTAATTCTTTTTTTCTTTGCTCAATTGATACAGTTTTATCAGCCGATTGAGCTAAAGCAGAATCATGACTGATAACTGCAAAAACAAATAACAACGGCAGTATGCATTTTTTCATGATTTTTTTATAATATAAGTTGAATTGCCGGCTATAAAAGTATGAAAAAAACATTGATATTGATATTGCTGCTAAGCATTTGTGCCTGTAGAAAAGAAAATAAGAATGGCATCCCCCTTGTTGCGGTAGATATTTACCTCTATACAAGTGATCCTATATTTTTTAATCTACAAGTTCCCGGGGGATGGGAATATATTACCGGTGGATCAAGAGGGATACTGGTATATAGAAGAAGTTATGAAGAATTTGCAGCGTTTGACAGACATTGTACCTATCAACCTGATAACACCTGTGGTCGGGTTTATGTTGATTCCACTAACATAAAGGCTGTAGATACCTGTTGTGGATCAGAATTTCATATTTATGACGGATCTGTATTAAATGGACCTGCAAGTTTTGCTTTAAAGCAATATCAAACCACTTTTGATGGTTCTGTTCTACATATATTCAACTAGTACCTGTAATAATCAGGTTTAAACGGTCCATTTATTGGAACACCAATATAATCGGCCTGTTCCTGAGTTAATGATTCAAGTTCAACTCCTATTTTTTTCAGATGTAAGCCGGCAACTTTTTCATCTAAAATTTTCGGCAATGTGTAAACTTTGTTTTCATAATTTTTGTAATTATTCCACAACTCTATCTGGGCAAGAACCTGATTTGTGAATGAGTTAGACATCACAAAAGAAGGATGCCCTGTGGCACATCCCAAATTGACAAGTCTCCCTTCTGCAAGAACGATGACTTCATGATCGACTATTTGATATTTGTCTACCTGTGGTTTTATGTTCACCTTTGTATGACCATATTCTTTTTCCAACCATGCCATATCTATTTCATTATCAAAATGGCCAATATTGCAGACAATAGCTTTGTCTTTCATGGTCTGAAAATGTTTTCCTGTAATAATATTTTTGTTTCCGGTTGCTGTAACAATAATATCTGCTAATTTAACGGCATCTTCCATCCTTTTTACTTCAAATCCCTCCATTGCAGCTTGTAATGCACAAATCGGATCAATTTCAGTTACAATAACGCGGGCACCTGCTGCTCGTAATGAATGAGAAGAACCCTTTCCTACATCGCCATAACCTGCCACAACTGCAACTTTACCAGCCATCATAATATCGGTTGCTCTTCTAATACCATCAACGAGTGATTCACGGCAACCATATTTATTGTCAAATTTTGATTTTGTAACAGAGTCATTCACATTGATTGCCGGAATAGGTAATGCACATGCTTTTTCTCGTTCGTATAAACGGTGTACTCCTGTTGTCGTCTCTTCAGACAAACCTCTGATATTTTGTGCCAATTCGGGGTATCTATCCAACACCATATTTGTCAGGTCCCCCCCATCATCCAAAATCATATTCAACGGCTCATGTTTCTCGCCAAAAAATAACGTTTGTTCAATACACCAGTTAAATTCTTCTTCGGTCATTCCTTTCCATGCATAAACTGAAATCCCCATACTTGCAATAGCAGCAGCTGCATGATCCTGTGTAGAAAATATATTACAGGAAGACCAACTCACTTCTGCACCTAACTTCTTAAGAGTTTTGATTAATACAGCCGTTTGAATCGTCATATGCAAACAACCAGCAATGCGTGCTCCTTTTAATGGTTGATCACTTTTATATTCTTCCTGTAATGCAATCAGTCCTGGCATTTCTGCTTCAGCTAGTTCAATTTCTTTCTTTCCCCAATCAGCAAGGGCAATATCTTTTACCTTGTAATTACTTTGAACGTTCACTTTTGTTTTTTCCATTTAAATATTATTGAGAATATCACATGTTAAAGATTTCCGGGACAGAACGGAAAATGTGCTGTATCTTTTTGAATGTTATTGTCGCTGCCAAA
Organism: uncultured Flavobacteriales bacterium; assembly: GCA_964619305.1. GTDB lineage: Bacteria > Bacteroidota > Bacteroidia > Flavobacteriales_H > CAZUDW01 > CAZUDW01. The sequence goes on along the minus strand of CAZUDW010000021.1, from coordinate 23,828 downwards.
CAAAGTTGCCGCTTTTATCAATATATCCTTCTGTTCCATTTTTAAAATTCCCCAATCTGACTTTGGCAAGTCCATTTTTAAAGTCCGAAGGATAATCAAACTGTCTGGCAATTACAATCTTACCATTTTTATCTATATATCCGTATTTTAAGATTTTGCCCTGAAAAACACCAACGTTAGCCAAACCTCCTGTAAAATTAAATCCTGCATCGAATAATGGTTCGATAACCATTCTTCCCGATTTATCAATATATCCGTATTTCCCTGTTTTGAAATCTCCAACCCTAATTAATGCCAAGCCCTCATCAAAATAATATGCTCTATCATAACGGTAATCTATCACTACATTCCCTGTTTTGTCAATATATCCCCATTTTCCTGATTTCTCATCACCCATTCTAACATTTGCAAGTCCTTCATGAAAATCAAAACAAGCATCAAATTTAAACCCGATTGACATCTTTCCTTTGCTATCAATATAACCCCACTTATCACCTTTCTTTACTCTGGCTAACCCTTCTTGAAAATCATATGCACCATCATATTCAGCTGGTATTATTATTTTACCTGATTTATCAATATATCCTAATTTATATCCTATCTGTAAACGCGCTAATCCATCTGAGAAACGATAGGCATAATCGCAAACTGGTGTGATGATCGTTTTCCCGGATTTATCAATATATATCCATTTCCCATTGAGTTTAACCGGAGCTAAACCCTCGCTGTAATCTTTTGCTTTTTGATATTTTGGCTCTACCACAATGTTTCCACTAGCATTTATAAATCCAATCAACCCGGATTTTCTAACTCTCGCTAATCCTTCAGAAAAATTATATGCTTTATCAAACTGTGGAGAGATGACGGTTTTTCCTTTATTATCAATGTAACCATATAATTTACCGTTTTTTATCGGGAACAGATTTTGAGAAGGTATGCTGCTAAATGAACCTAATACCAACAAACCAATTATGCCAATATAACGAAAATTATTGCCTGTATTGAACGACATTTTCATAATAATAGAAGATGCAAAATTATAAAAAATGAATTGAAATACAATATTCAATATTTTTTCTCACTTTTCAACTACAAAATTATAGTTTTGATTTGAAATTAAAAAAATGAAATTGAAATCTATTTGTTATTCGTACCAATCAAACAACTTCGCTATTATTCTTAACTCTTGTTATGAAAGTAATTATAATATCATATCTAAAAACGGAAAATTTAAAGTGCCATTACAAAAGCACAGAGATTTAGCTATTGATATAATCAAAACATTCACAGGCATTGAAAAAGATGTTCTTCATGATGATTATGGGATGCCATATTTACAAGGAAATAACTGGAATATCTCAATTTCTCATTCAGAAGGGCTTGTTGCTGTCATCTTTGACTCTCAAAAAGTTACTGGTGTTGATATTCAAGTTATAAGAGATAATATTGCTTCCTTAAAAAACAAATTCATGTCGGACCAGGAGATTGAAGAAGCAGCTATAAATTATTATGCAAACTCATCATTTTTACATGTTTATTGGGGAGCAAAAGAGACTCTGTATAAGATTTACAGCAAAGGACAGTTAAATTTTAAAAAAGATTTGTATGTTCATCCATTTGTTTATAATGGGAAAGGAGTTATTACAGCTGAAATTATTAAAAAGGATTATCAACGGATTTACTATCTATGGTATGAAAAAATTGAACAGTCGATTTTGGTTTATTTAATGAATGACTAAATTTGTATTCGTGATTTACTCGTCCCTCAAACAAAAATGTGCTGCCGGCAAAAAACAAGTTGCATGGTTAATTGACCCTGATAAAGTTGATGATAAAAAGATTCTGGAACTTGTAAACATTGCAAATCAAACCCATGTGAATTTTATCCTGGTAGGAGGAAGTACTATGATTACTGACAAGTTTGATGATTTGGTACTTTCTATTAAATTAATGGCTGAAATGCCTGTTATTTTATTCCCGGGAAGCATATTACAATTGAGTAAACATGCAGACGCTATATTCCTGCTTTCTTTGATCTCAGGACGAAATCCTGATTTATTGATAGGCCAACATGTGTTAGCTGCCAATAAAATACGCAGTTTAAAACTTGAATCTATTCCTGTTGGTTATATGTTAATTGATGGGGGTAACTCTACAGCTGTTAGTTATATGAGTAATTCTCAACCAATTCCAAGTCATGGAATTGAAATAGCACTAAGTACGGCTTTAGCAGGTGAAATGCTTGGTTTAGACATGATCTTTCTTGATGCAGGTAGTGGAGCTAAAAATTGTGTGAACACTAGCATGATTTCATCTCTAAAAAAACATCTCAACATACCCTTGACTGTTGGTGGAGGAATTCGCACCGTTGAGAAAGCCATTGGTATTTTAAAAGCAGGCGCTGATATCATTGTTCTTGGAAATGTTATTGAGAATGATTCTCTCATGATTAATGAGATGATGACTGCTGTAAATGAACTTAATTATGCAACTAATAGTCATCTCCAGTTCAAGTAAATTTGAGGCTGAAATACCGGATGTCGTAAAGATGTTCGAGGAAGGTCTAAAAATTTTTCATCTGCGTAAACCTATGTTTACACAAAAACAAATGAAAGAATATCTTGAACAGATACCTTCCAGATATCACAAATATATTGTTCTTCATTCTAATTATTCCCTGGCATTAAAATATCCTGTAAAAGGGATCCACCTTGGAAGGCATCACAGGAAAAAAAAGTTTAAAACATGGTTTGTACTTTGGATGCTTAAAATGATAAATCCTGAAATTCATATATCTACATCATTTCACAATTTATTGAGCTTATTGGAAGATAAAAGGAATTATTCTTACGTATTTATAAGTCCTGTTTTTGACAGTATTTCAAAACAAGGTTATCGATCAGCATTTAGCCGGGACACATTAAAGGCAACATTGAAAAAGACTCATCACAAAGTTATTGCATTGGGAGGTGTTAATCTAACTAAAATTCAGGATGTAAAAGAACTTGGTTTTGACGGTATGGCTCTTTTAGGAGCTTTATGGTCGGTTGATGATAACCCTGTTACTGTTTTCAAATCTATACAAAACAATATAAACAGGGGTCAAAATATTATTGATGATATTGAGATTAATCCAATTAAGATATCTCTTTAATCATACACTTTATCCCAATCTTTCCATACCGGATCATACCCGGATTCTGCTATGACTTTTGCTAATTTTTTACCAAGTCGTTTATCTGACACCTCAAATTGTTCAAGGGAATCTTCTCCATAAATATGTCCTCCTGGATTTGTCTTTGAATCTCCACTTAAATGCGTGATACCAAAATAAATGGCATGATCGCGGAATAATTCACTTTCCCTTGTGGATAGTGTCAATTCAACATCTTCGTTAAATAAACGATATGCACAGATTAATTGGACTAGTTCTTTATCGGTTAATGAAAATTTGTTTTCTATATAATTATTCATTTCATCAGGTGATCTATGCGGCCTAAGTCTGGGAAACGAAATTGAATATTTAGATTTCCAATACTTCTTTTCAAGATATTTTAAATGTGCAGCACAAAAAACGCTATCCGTTCGCCAGTCTTCCAGCCCTAACAAAACACCAAGACCTATTTTACAAATCCCTGACCTTCCAAGCCTGTCATGGGTATTAAGCCTGTAAATAAAATCTGATTTCCTACCCTTCGGATGATGTTTATTATAGTTCCTTTTATTATATGTCTCTTGATATACTAAAACTGCATTTACTCCTAACCCAATCAGTGTCCTATAATCCTCTTCTTCCATCGGTTGTACTTCGAGAGATATATTTGAAAATAAAGGACGAATCTTTTTTATAACAATTGATAAATATTCAATTCCAACTCTGCGATTAGACTCGCCTGTAACCAGTAACACATGATTATAACCCAGCTTTTTAATAATCTCCGATTCCTTTATTATCTCTTCTTCATTAAGAGTTTTCCTTTTAATATTTACATTAACGGAAAATCCACAATAATTACAAATATTCTGACATTCGTTACTTAAATACATGGGTGTAAATAACTTAACAGTCTTACCAAAACGCTTGATCGTTAAATTGTGACTTAAATGAACCATCTCGTCAATATATGGAAAAGCAGCAGGAGATACAAGTGCCATGAAATGCTCTAAGCTAATATTTCCGGATATGCCCCGGTTTCTTGCAGCCCACAATGCATTCCGTACATCAGAATCGGTTTTTTTAAGGATATTTTTAGTAATTGTATCCCAATCATATTTATCAATAATATCTGAGAACGAACTCATATTTTGCTCAGAAATTCCGTTAATGGACTACTCGCATCCGCATTTGACGATTGAGCCAACCTTGCTTTAAAAGCCAATCTACCTGCTTCAACAGCTTTTTTAAATGCAATTGCCATGTTTACAGGATCGGCAGAAACAGCAATTGCTGTATTTACAAGAACTGCATCTGCTCCCAATTCCATCGCAAGGGATGCATGAGAAGGAGCACCGATTCCTGCATCCACAACTACCGGTATATCAGATTGCTCTATTATTATTTCAAGCATTGCACGCATTTGTAATCCATTATTACTACCAATCGGAGATCCCAAAGGCATAACTGCCGCTGTACCAACATCTTCAAGTTTTTTACACAATACAGGGTCAGCATGGCAATATGGTAATACAACAAAATTTAATTTAACTAAATCCCTTGCAGCTTTTAATGTTTCATCCGAATCAGGCATAAGATATTTTGGGTCAGGATGAATTTCAAGTTTAAGCCAATTAGTTTCTAAAGCTTCTCTTGCAAGTTCAGATGCTAATATAGCTTCCTTAGCTGTTCTTGCCCCACTTGTATTTGGCAATATTCGTATATCTGGATGCATCAAGTGGGACAGCATTTCATCCTGATCATCATCAGAGGAGATATTAGAAGAGGTATCTGTCAGATTTACTCTTTTTAGTGCAACGGTTACCATATTGCTTCCACTAGCCAGTAAAGCTTTTTCCATAATACTGTTGGAGCTAAATTTTCCAGTTCCAACAAACAAACGCGATTTAAATACCTGGTTTGCTAATTTAAGATTGTCCATATTTATTGTTATAGATATTAACTTTATTATTTTTTATCTCCTTCTCAAAAGATTCAACAGTTCTTTGAATGTTTTCAGATAAAGCAATTGCTGAAGAGACAGCAACTCCATCCAATCCTATATTCATTAATGATTGAACATCTTCCAGTTCAATGCCTCCTACTGCAATTATATATGGATATTTCTTATCTGTACGAAGTTTATATAATTGGTTGATTATTGCTTTATATCCGGGCAGCCCGATAACAGGACTAAGTTTACTTTTGGTTTTTGTATATTTATATGGACCCAAACCTATATAATCCGCTCCAAGTACCGCAAAGTGGTTTATATCTTCGAAAGTATTTGCTGTAGCTCCTATTATAAAATCATTTCCAAGAAATGCCTTCGTTTTATTAAAATCCATATCCTGTTTCCCTATATGAACACCATCAGCACCAATATGTTTTGCCAGTCTAACATAATCGTTGATAATACATACAACTCCAAATTTCCTACAGATTTTAAGTGATTCCGCAAAGATAGCTTCAAGATCCAAACCTTTTTTGTCCTTTATCCTGAGTTGAATGCATTTAATATTGCCAAGACAAGCTTGCTTCACCTGTTCCTGGTGAGAAAGCTTATCACAATCCATTGTAATGAAATGCAATCCAGCTATATTTTTATTGCTCATAGGTTGTTCTTTTCGAATAATAACTTTTGGAATGATATCCCAAAATAGTTGAATTGCTGTTTAGATATCCTCTAATATATTCTTTAGCTGAAAAGCATGCCTCTCGAAGAGATTTACCCTTGGCAAGGTTGGAAAGTATTACAGCAGAAAGGACGCAGCCCGTTCCATGTTTTTGACTTCCAGGTATGAATTCAGACCGGATCATTTCGGGATTATTGGCATTCTCGAATAATAAATCAATTGAAGGGGTTTTCTTGTTGTGTCCTCCTTTTAACAATACTTTACAGTATTTTGAGAGCTTACGTGCTCCCTCAGTTGCCTCCAAATCAGGAAACATTTGCAATATTTCAGGAATATTTGGAGTGATAACATCTATATGATTGCATAAGTCTGTAAGATTGCTATTGTCAACAAACTTATGAAATATAAATCCTGTACTTGACTGGAATATAGGATCCCATATAATGTAAAGATCACTTACAACACTTTTTAAATATTTAATGAGTTTTTCAAGATAATTCATATCTTTTATTAAACCTATTTTCACAAACCTGATTTCATGTTCAATCAACAGAATATCAATTTGTTTTTGAATACTTACAAATGGAATCCAATTTACTTCATCAAATCTCTTTTCATTTTGAATTGTAATGGCAGTGCATACCCCAAAACCGTAAACCTCATTATTCTCAAATGTTTTAATGTCTGCAAGAATCCCTGCACCGCCACTGGGATCAAATCCGGCTATAGTAAGTACTTCCGGCCTCATTGTTTAATATAAATATCCCTGCCTTTTTCTACAAATTCAGATGCTTTATCTTGCATTCCTTTTTTCAAAGCAATATCCTCATCTAAGCTATTCTTTGCAGCGTAATCACGAACTTCATGTGTTATTTTCATTGAACAAAAATGCGGTCCGCACATAGAACAAAAATGCGCTCTTTTGGCATTGTCAGCAGGCATTGTTTCATCATGATATTCTCTTGCTATGTCCGGATCAAGAGATAAATTGAACTGATCTTCCCAACGAAAATCAAATCTGGCTTTACTCATGGCAAGGTCCCTGGCATAGGAAGCTGGATGACCTTTTGCAAGGTCTGCTGCATGTGCTGCAATTTTATATGTTATTACTCCCTTCTTCACATCCTCTTTATTTGGCAAACCAAGATGTTCCTTTGGTGTAACATAACATAACATCGCTGTACCATACCATCCAATCATTGCTGCACCAATAGCAGAAGTTATATGATCGTATCCGGGTGCAATATCAGTTGTCAGAGGCCCAAGCGTATAGAATGGAGCTTCATGACAATATTCCAATTCTTTATCCATGTTTTGCTTGATCATATGCATAGGGACATGACCGGGACCTTCGATCATTACTTGTATATCGTGTTTGCTTGCAATTTCTGTCAACTCTCCAAGCGTTTTTAATTCAGCAAACTGTGCTTCATCATTAGCGTCAGCAATTGAACCAGGCCTCAAACCATCACCCAAAGAAATTGCGACATCATATTGTTTCAATATTTCACATATTTCTTCAAAATGCGTATAGGTAAAATTTTCTTCATGATGAGCCAAACACCATTTGGCATGAATACTACCGCCTCTTGAAACTATTCCCGTTATTCTTTTGGTAGTCAATGGAATGTATTTTAATCGCATACCGGCATGAATAGTGAAATAATCAACTCCCTGAACTGCCTGCTCAACGATCGTATCTCTATATACTTCCCATGTAATATCTTCAACTACTCCATTAACTTTTTCCAATGCCTGATAAATAGGTACTGTACCTATAGGAACTGGTGAATTTCGAATAACCCATTCTCTGGTTTCCTGTATATCCTTTCCTGTACTTAAATCCATAACAGTATCTGATCCCCACCTGATAGCCCATACCATTTTTTCGACCTCTTCATCTATAGAGGATGATATTGTAGAATTTCCTATATTAGCATTGATTTTAACTAGGAAATTGCGACCTATTATCATCGGTTCTACTTCAGGATGATTAATGTTAGCCGGGATAATGGCTCTTCCTTCTGCTAATTCCTTTCTAACGAATTCAGGTGTAATGACTTTCTCATTATTTAATTTATCATTATAATTTGTTGGCAAATTGTCTTTAAATTCCTCTATCAACTGATTCTCCCTTATTGCAACATACTCCATTTCGGCTGTAATTATACCTTTCTTTGCATAATGTACCTGGGTGATATTATTGCCTGTTTTTGCTTTTCGATGTCTTCTTGTAAAAGCAGAAATCCTTCCAACATTATCACTAATTTCAACTGTATCCTCTCTCTTTTTAATCCATTGCTCCCTATGTGGAAGGAGTCCTTTACTGAGATCAATGTCTACTTTAGAATCTGTATAAGGGCCACTTGTATCATAGACAAATATTGTCTCTCCATTGTTAGAATCTTCTTGATCAATAGATATCCTTCTCATTGCAACATGAATATCATGTAAGTGCCCTTTAACATAAACCTTTTCAGATGCTGGAAAAGGAGATTTTGTAATAATTGAATCCTGTGTCCGTTTTTTATTCATATTCATTAATTTATTTGGTCATCCACCTTGTGTGGCTTTAATTATTATCACTTGATCTTTTTCTTTCAATTCATATTTATCCCAATCCGTTTTTGGAATAACAACATTGTTAACTGCAATTGCCTTACCTCTTGTATCATTTATTGACTTAAGATCAAGTAGATTGTTTAAGGAGGCATGTTCATCGATATTAAACTGTTCTCCGTTAACCGTTATTATCATATTTTTCAAATAAATTGAAAGTAAATAAAATAAGGGTATTCCTTTTCCCTTCGCCAGCATTATCTGGATCAGGTTCCAGTCAATAAAATTGACAAAAGGGTTTAATCTCAGTTTTAGCAATAACTAAAACACCCCAAAAAGATGAACAAATATAGCTCATTAATATTGAAGTTGTCCAAATATATTATTTAATTTTGCTTTTATTAATCAAAATCAAATTCAAGATGAAAACTAAAGTTCTAACCGCAATTTCGATGGTATTAGTCTCCTTAGTATCCGCACAACCTCCTCAGGTTGATACAATAAAAACCTATCTGAACAGGGCCAGCGGTTTTAATTTAGAACCATCCACCGGTGGTGGATTTATGTTTGGCACCGGCTATTTTTTGAATAACTTGGTTACCGGTGAGACGGGATTGCATTACACATCAGTCGGAAATGCCACTGTTCTGGAATTATTGGTTTGGTTTGGAAATGTATATATTAACGGTAATTCTGATCTTTTAACAGCCAATGTTTATGATGTCAGTTCTGACAGTATGCCCAATAACCTTCTTGGATCTGGTCAGTTATTTACAAGTTCAATAAACGCTAATCCAAATACCCTCACATATACTTCTATCAGCATAACAACAGGTGGCGGTATAACAAATGATTTTTTTGTTTCTTTGGATTATGAATCCTTTGATGATACCATTGGTATCATGACCAGCAATCCTGCGAATAATGATGGACTTGGAGAGCACAGGATGCGCCAGAGAGAATTATTGCTAAATCAATGGAGATTTCCCGAGTCCATCTGGTTTGTTCCTTATGATGCTGACGCAATTATTTTACCCGTTCTGGATATTGGCAATGGTGTGAGTGAAATCATATTGGACGGAATAAAGATTCTGAAGACTTTTCCAAATCCTGCAGCAGATTATATTGATATTTATCTTGATGTTGCAACAGAGAAACATATCTCGGTTAAATTTTTTGACCTGAACGGGCGTCTCTATTATGATACAAAAAGTAAATGTTTAGGTATCGGTTCTAACAAAATACATATTAATACAAGAGATTGGCCTGATGGCAATTACTATTATACGATTTCTTCCTCCGGAAAAAGCATAACGGGGCGTTGCACAGTAATTAAATAAATTATATTCTGTCGCAGCTCTGCTGCTATTTAAGCATTTTATAAAGCCTGTCTAAGTTAGGGATAATGATCACCTCTATCCTTCTATTCTTGGATTTGTCATTTGGATCAACAGGCAGATATTCGCTTCTTCCGGAAGCAGAAAGCCTGCCGGGATCTATTTCTGAATTTTCCTGCATAATCTGCACAACTGCGGTTGCTCTTAATACACTTAGTTCCCAATTATTTCTTGGAATGGAGGCGGAGTTAATTTTATCAGTATCTGTATGCCCTTCCACCAGGATCTCAATTTCTTTTTCTGCTTCCAGAGATTTTGCCAATTCGATAAGCATCTTTTTCCCTTTCTGATCAATTGCAGTACTTCCCGAAGCAAATAATAATTTTGCCTCCATTGACACATAAAGTCTTCCGTTTTTCTCTTCAATTGTAAGACCATTCCCCTCAAATCCTTTCAGTGCTTCTTTAACGGCATCTTTCAACGAATTCATATATGAATCTTTCTCTGATATGACCTGTTCAAGTTCATGAACCCTTTTCTCTCTTTTTTCTAATTCTTCTTTCAGCTTTTCTAAATTATCTCTTTTGATATTTAGTTTTTTCTCAAGATCATTCAATTGATCTTCCTTTAATTGTAATTCTTCTTTCATTTCCTGCAATTGCTTCATCAATTCCCGATTTTCTGCTTCTTTCCCTGCCTGAAGCTCTGATTGTTTATTTAACAATTCATCATTCAACTTATTTATTTTATCATATTGTATCTTCATTTTCCTTAGAGATGTACCCATTACAGCAGTATCTGCCTTCAATCCTGTTAACTGCTTATTTATATCCTTGATATTGGCTTCTAGTTCATTGACTTGTGTTTCTAATTGTCCTTTTTCTGCAGACAAGGAATTTCTTTCTTCCTGGCATTTCTCATAATTTGATTTCATTTCTTCAACCTGTCTGGCAGGTACGCATGAGAATAATGTCATCAGAGAAGCTGCTATTGATATCAATAATTTCATACTAATATTCATATTGTTACTTTTTAGTCTTTGATATTCAGCAATGTTAACTGATAAGTTGGTGCAGGAATATACAAAGGCAACATTTTTATGAACATTACGTTTTTAATTGAAACCTAATAAAATGTTAGAAGAAAACTGGATTTTTTCACCTGTATTTGATTTTGAATATAAAAAATTCATACTGTTGGATTATTTCAAAAAAATCAACAAACAGCTCTCTGAATTCAGGATATTCCCTTCTATCAATCAATTAAAATGGCACAGTGAACACCTGAGAAATCTTAAAACTGCTATTTCCTTTCTCGAAGAATCATTCCCTTCTCATTTAAAAAAAATCGATATTAAAAACATTAAAATAGAATATGAAATTGAAAAATATGATGATGAAGTGATAGGATTACTTGAGAATTTGATTCAATATTCTCTCCCAAAATTCGAGCATTATCTTGCTACTGTTGAAGAATTATACAAAGAAATAGAATCAAAGTTGAGTTTAACCCAAATTGGTCTTACTCCTATTTATCAACTAGAAGGATATTTATTTATCAATATTGAAGGAAGTAAAAAAGCCGGAATATACAGATATACATATAAGTCAATCCAGCCCGAACAAGAATCTGCGGCTAATCATTTCTATATTGATTATTTAAATGAGGAAAAGATAACGATCTCCAATTCGTTTGAAAACCTGAAATTTTCACTTATTAGAAAATTCCCTGATATGCCAAACCCCTCCACATGGTTAATCATTTCCAAACAGCAATACCCTTTGAAAGATTCCTTACTCCCTGTTGCCTTAAAACTTTTAACTCAACAAATCTGCTCTTAGATAATTTTGTTTTTTACATTTTCTCTCTTTCCTTGTAACCTCTGTGCGAAAGATTTGTGCACTCTGTTGTTATAAATCAGAAACTTAAGGATTTGCGTAACATCAGGTGTTAACTATCCCTGTAAAAATAAAAAGCTATCAATAGCGTTTTAAACGTTTAAAAAAAAGAGCGTAGAGAATCTCCTTATTCTATGTTAAAATCAGGAGAATAGGTGGTAGAATTTGCAAGTCGAGTGATAGAGCTTGCCGGTTATAAAGCTAAAAAAGCGTTTTTGTGTTCAATCCGAACATCTCACCGTTTTCTACTTTGCTGGTTCAATTGTGATATTCTTCATGGTTTAAGAAATGATTTGGATATAAAGTTTTGGCATTATATTACTTGCTATTGCCGTTAAACTGTTGTAAAAACCAATATAGGATAATAAGTTTTCCCGAATTCTTCTGCTTACCTGATGGAATCGATAATATCGTGTTTGGTAATTATGTGCAATTCCCCTTCATTATCTTTGGTCAATACAGCGCTGTTTTGTTTGTTGATCAATTCAGCAATAGTTGTAATATCTGCTTTATTTTCAACCAATGGAAAAGGAGGTTGCATGATATTGGTAACCGGCATGTTTCTTAATTCTGGTTTAGCCATTAATGAAGTGAACAGATGATCGTCATTTACTGATCCGACAATTTGTTCATTTTTTGTAATCGGAATTTGGGAAATATCAAACTTTTTCAATAAATCGATGGCTTTACTTATTGGTTCATCACTATTAATTGTTATGAGTGAATGTTCTTTATGCAATTCGATAAGATCAAGTGCTATAATGTTTTTCGGATCACGTTCAAGAAAGCCTCGCTCCCTCATCCAATCATCATTAAAGATTTTTCCTACATATCTGCTACCGTGATCGTGGAAAAGCACAACAACGACATCATCCTTCTTAAAACGGTCTTTCAGTTGCATAAGACCTGCAACGGCAGAACCGGCTGAATAACCGACAAAAATACCCTCTTCACGTGCAAGTTTTCGCGCCATCAATGCCCCATCTTTATCCGTAACCTTTTCAAAATGGTCTATCAGGTTAAAATCGACATTTTTCGGGATGATGTCTTCGCCAATTCCTTCAGTGATATAAGGATAAATCTCCGCTTTATCAAAGACTCCGGTTTCATGATATTTTTTAAATACCGAGCCATATGTGTCAATGCCCCACACCTGTATCAAAGGATTTTTTTCTTTGAGATATCTGGAGACACCGCTGATCGTGCCTCCTGTTCCAACACCTACAATGAAATGTGTGATCTTTCCATCGGTCTGTTCCCATATCTCAGGTGCAGTTGATTCATAATGGGCTTCACGATTAGAAAGGTTGTGATACTGGTTTGCATAAAAAGAATTCGGGATTTGCATGTTTAGTTTCTTAGCTACCGAATAATATGATCTGGGATCATCGGCTTCTACATTCGTTGGACAAACAATAACCTCAGCTCCCATAGCTCGCAATATATCCATCTTTTCTTTTGACTGCTTATCGTTGGTAGTGCATATCAATTTATAACCTTTTACGATACAGGTTATTGCCAACCCCATACCTGTATTCCCGGATGTGCTTTCAATCACTGTTCCTCCCTTTTTAAGAAGGCCATCCTTTTCTGCATCTTCTATCATTTTTACAGCCATCCGATCCTTGACAGAATTGCCTGGATTCCCTGTTTCAATTTTGACAAGTACTTCACAGGGGAGTTCTGATGTGATTTTATTGAGCTTCACCAAAGGAGTGTTTCCAATGGTTTCGAGAATGTTGTTTGCAATCTTCATATTTGTAAAATCTTTTTCCTTAGTAATTCACAAAAATATAGCATTCTAGTTAAAGCGAATAGCTTTTACCGGAGATATCCTGGTGGCCACCCAGGATGGTATAATCAACATGGCAGAACATATCAATAATGTGCCAATATTTAAAAGGATCAGGTGGAAAATATCAAGGTTAATAGGCACGAATGAAATGTAATAAGACTCCGCAGGCAATGATATAATACTGAATTGCATTTGTAATAGACAAAAAGCTAATCCAATTACATTCCCCCAAATAATACCAAGACCGATAAGATAAATTGCATTATAGATAAATATTTTCCGTATACTCCAGTTAAGTGCTCCCATTGCCTTCAGCATACCAATCATTGGAGTTCTCTCAAGAATAATTATCAGGAGAGCAGATATCATGTTAATGCCACCTACAAGTATCATCAATGCGATGATTATAACTACATTCCAATCTTGCAACTCAAGCCAGCCAAAAATGTCCTGGTATCTTTTTGTAATGGTTGTTGAATTCAAATCCTGACCGATATAATTATATATAATATCATCCATTTTATCCAGGTCCTCCCATTTTTCCAGCAGCACTTCAAACCCACTCACCTGATCTGCTCTCCAATTGTTCAACTTCTGCACTTGTCGGATATCAGCAAGCACACAACTCTGATCAAATTGCTCCATACCTGTCTCATAAATACCACAAATATTAAATTTCCGCATCCTGGGGGGGGTTTGGACAAAATACATAAGAAACTGATCACCTAGTTTCAATTTAAGTTTTTTCGCAACATATTTGGATAATATTACGTCATTGGATTTCCCTGAATCCGGTAAATTAATCTCTTGTCCTTCTTTTATGTTTTTGCGAAAAAATGACCATTCAAAATCACGATCAATCCCTTTGAGAACAACGCCCTGAATTTCATTTTTTGTTTTTATGATGCCCGGTTTTGAGGCATAGGTTTGTATGTGCCTGATCCCATTTACTGTATCCAGAACAGGATAAAAAGTTTGCTGTCTGCTGATAGGATCTGTTTCTAAAACGTTGTCTGCACTATAACTGGTTATTTGGATATGTGCACCAAAACCAATAACTTTATTCCGGATTTCTTTCTGAAAACCAGTGACAATCGATAAAGCAATTATCATTATGGCAACACCTAAAGCAATTGCTAAAACAGCAATTCGAACGATAGGTTTTGTGCTGCTATGATCATCTTCCGCTTTATTTCTTATAATGCGAAATGCAATAAATCGTTCTAAATTCAAAATATAATGCTAATGTGTGCCAAATTAATCAGAAAATTATTCTTTTTGAAGATTATTTTAAAAAATCAGGACTTTAAGATGTTTTTCTATTCATTTTTTAGGTCAAATTCAGTAATTATTCTTATTGGTTCGATGCTGTACTTGTATTCATTCTGTACACTCGCCCAGAACACAACCGAAATAATAAGTAAGACCTATCAGCCCGGAGAGGTAAAATGCGGTGATGAAAGATTGAGTGAATATATCCCATTATTAAAAGGGAAAAAAGTTGCAGTAGTAGCCAATCATTCCGCAATGATTTATAAAACACACCTGGTAGACACTCTTTTATCTCTTGATATTGATGTTTTGAAAATTTTTGCTCCTGAACATGGCTTCCGTGGTATTGCTGATGCCGGACAAACTATTGGTAATTATACAGATAAAAAAACCGATATTCCTGTTGTATCCCTTTATGGGAAAAAGAAAAAACCAACTAAAGAAGATCTAAAGAACATTGATTTGGTGGTATTCGATATTCAGGATGTAGGTGCTCGTTTTTATACCTATATATCAACGCTTCATTACGTTATGGAAGCTTGTGCTGAACAAAACAAAACGCTTTTAGTTCTTGACAGACCTAATCCAAACGGGCATTATGTTGACGGGCCGGTTCTGGAAGATGGATTTCATTCTTTTATTGGTATGGATCCAGTACCTATTGTTCATGGTATGACAATAGCAGAATATGCCAGAATGCTTAACGGGGAAAGTTGGCTGACAAATGGAGAACAGTGTAAACTTATCTGTATTCCATGTAAAAATTATAATCATTCAGGTTATTATGAACTTCCTGTTGCACCCTCTCCAAATTTGCCGAATATGTCTTCCGTTTATCTCTATCCATCACTTTGCCTGTTTGAAGGAACAGCAATCTCAGTTGGCAGGGGTACAGACAAACCATTTCAACTGATTGGACATCCAAAGCTAAAAAACACCAGAACAGATTTTAAACCTATGAGTATTCCCGGAGCTAAGCATCCGAAATATGAAAGAGAAATTTGTCATGGGTTTGATCTCTCTGAATTTGGTCAGATATTTATCAAAACATACGATAAACTATATTTGTATTGGTTACTTTCATTTTATAAGGAATTCCCGGATAAAGAACATTTTTTTAATGATAATAATATGTTCAATTTACTTGCCGGTAATGATAAACTGATGAAACAGATCAAAGATGGTATGTCTGAGCAGGAAATAAGAAACAGTTGGCAGCCTGAACTGGAGAAGTTTTTAAAAATAAGAGCAAAATACCTTTTATATAAAGATTTTAAACAGGAATAATCTTATTGAAAGTAATTGCCTTTCATTGCACTTGCACACTTCTCCCAGGATAAGTTTTTAATGCATGAGATAAACAAACCATGGCCTTTGATAAATCCTCTTTATTTAAGACGTAGGCTATCCTTACTTCCTGTTTTCCAAGTCCGTAGGTTGAGTAGAAGCCCTCTGCAGGTGCTAACATAACTGTCTGTCCTTCATATTCAAAATCTTTCAACATCCATTTGCAGAAATCTTCAGCGCTATCAACCGGCAACTTTGCTATCACGTAAAATGCTCCAGAAGGTTTTGGGCAAATTACACCTTCCATTTTATTAAGTTCCGTAACCACCAAATCTCTTCGTGAACGATATTCTTCTATCACCTGATCAAAATACCGTTGAGGCGTTTGTAAAGCAGCTTCTGCACAAATTTGACCATATGTTGGAGGACTCAGCCTTGCTTGTGCAAACTTTAATATTGTTTCCATTAATTTCCGATTACGTGTCACAACCATACCTATTCTTGCGCCACATAAGCTATATCGTTTTGATACAGAATCTACCATAATGGCATTATCTTTTAACCCTTGAATATTCATAATCGAGTAGTGTTGCTTACCATCATAGCAAAACTCCCGGTAAACCTCATCCACTATGAGATAAATATCATGTTTTGCAACTATTTCCTTCAATATATTTAATTCTTCTTCTGAATATAAATACCCCGTTGGATTTCCTGGATTGCAGATCAATATTGCTTTGGTTTTTGAACTGATAAGTTTTTCAAAATCCGCAATGGAAGGAAGTGCAAATCCATTTTCAATTTTCGAAGTAACCGGAATAATTTTTACACCTGCCTCAATAGCAAAACCGTTGTAGTTTGCATAAAAAGGTTCTGGAATAATCACCTCGTCCCCCTGGTTCAGACAACTCAGAAAACAAAATAAGATTGCTTCCGACCCTCCGGTTGTCACCAATAGTTGTGATGGCTCAATGGTAATTCCTTGTTTTTTATAATACTTTGATAATTTATTACGTAAAGATGCATTCCCGGCAGAATGACTATATTGAACAACATTTAAATCATTGGTTTTAATTGCCTCCAAAACTTCTTTTGGCGTTTCTATATCCGGCTGACCAATATTCAGATGATACACTTTTTTCCCCTTATTGACGGCCTCTTCTGCAAAAGGAACAAGTTTCCTTATAGGTGATTCAGGCATCACCAAACCAACAATTGAAATTTCAGGCATATTTTATCAAATTAAATAAGGCAAAATCCTGCTTTATGCAAAACTATTAATTTAAAAAAACGCTAATTTATGGAATTACTTTGACCACGAACTGTATTTTATCCGGACTTGATTTAGCATTAGAATGCACAATCAATGATCTGTATTGCCACCCAATTTTATTGCTTGTGTCAAATGTCACGTGAATAACATCTTGTTGCCCTGGCAACACTGGATTAGTCGGAAATTTAAAAGTGGTACAGCTACAACTTACTTCAATATTTTTTATTGATAATGGTTGATCTCCGCTGTTTTTAAAAAAGAAGTCAAAGCTGAGCGTTTTGCCAGCTTTGACTTCCTGAGATTTAATTTTGTTCTTCTGAAACCTGATTGCCGGTTGTGCAAATGAGTTGACACAAATAGCCAGCAAACAGCTTAATAAGAAACAACGCATTTATTTATTCACCGGTGCTCCGGCAGCAGGTTCTTTAACAGGTGTGGTTTTTTCAGCCGGTGCCGCTTTAATTAATCCTTTAATTCTTAGAACTTTTGTTGGCTCATTCACCGCATTGGATGTAATTGTGACAGATTTATTTATAGGACCAACACGTTTTGAATCGTATTTTACTTTTATCACGTTGCTATCACCAGGCTTAATTGGTTCTCTTGGCCAGGATGGAACAGTGCAACCACAAGAACCCTTTGCATTTGAGATATAAAGTGGTTCATTACCTGTGTTTGTGAATTTAAATTCTGTGGAAGCATCACCATGCTGCTTTAAAGTTCCAAAATCATGCACTGTCTTTTCAAATTTAATTTCAGGTCCACCTGTTGGTGTTGCCTCTTTTGTTGCTTGTGCTGACAATGAGAATACTCCTATAACGGATACCATTGCAAAAGATATAACTGCTTTTTTCATTTTTCTATAATTTTAAGTTTGTTAAACATTAAATACTTTCAAAAACAAAAATATCAATAAAAAACCATGCCATTATGATTTTTAACAAAACATTAACAAATTCACGAGGAAAAATAGAATTTTGTTTTATCTGAAGCTATTAAATAAGGATTGGTCCTCTCTTATGTTATTTGATAAATTTGCCATCCAAATGCAGAAAATCAGAAATGGAGATTCCGAAAACATATTCCCCTGCCAAAACAGAAGATAAATGGTATGCTGAATGGCTGGCAAAGGGTTTTTTTAAATCAAAGCCTGACAGACGACCTGCCTATACAATCGTCATGCCGCCACCTAACGTAACCGGAGTTCTCCATATGGGTCATATGCTTAATAATACCATTCAGGATGTGCTTGTCAGGCGTGCAAGAATGCAAGGTTATAATGCCTGCTGGTTGCCCGGAACTGATCATGCATCAATTGCTACCGAAGCAAAAGTCGTTAATAAGCTGCAGGAAGAGGGGATTGATATAAACAGCATCTCCCGTGAAGAATTTCTAAATCATGCATGGCAATGGACAAATAAGCATAAAAATATCATTCTTGAACAGCTAAAACGACTTGGAGCTTCATGTGATTGGGACCGGGCCCGCTTCACCATGGAACCATCCTTATCTGAGGCTGTAACAAAAGTTTTCATTGAATTATACAACAAAGAACTCATATACAGGGGCGTTCGAATGATCAATTGGGATCCGATGGCAATGACTGCATTATCTAATGAAGAGGTAATCTATAAAGAGGTCAATTCAAAGCTTTATTACATTCGGTATAAAATTGACGATGAAAGCGACAATTATATTCTGATTGCTACAACAAGGCCCGAAACGATATTAGGCGACACCGCTATTTGTGTTCATCCAAATGATCCCCGTTACAAACAATTGATTGGAAAACATGCTATTGTTCCAATAGTCAATCGTTCCATCCCAATCATTATGGACGAATATGTTGATATGGAATTTGGCACAGGGGCGCTCAAAATAACCCCTGCTCATGATATTCATGATTATGAGCTCGGGCATAAACATCATTTAGAAATTATAGACATTCTGAATGATGATGGCACGTTAAATGAAAATGCCACCTGTTATATTGGTGAAGACCGGTTCGCAGTCAGAGAGAAAATTGAAAATGATCTGAATAATGCCGGACATTTGGATCATATTGAGGATATTTTGAATAAAGTGGGTTGCTCCGAAAGAACCGGTGCAGTAATAGAGCCCCGATTATCAACCCAGTGGTTTTGCAAAATGAGTGAATTGGCAAAACCTGCTCTTGATAATGTACTTAACAATAAAATAAAGTTCCATCCTGCAAAATTCAAAAATACCTACAGGCACTGGATGGAAAATATACAGGACTGGTGCATTTCAAGGCAGTTGAGATGGGGTCATAGAATTCCTGTATGGTATTGCGATAATAAAGGCTGTGATGATGTGCTGCTTGTGAGAAAGACTGTTCCTGACAAATGTCCCAAATGTAATTCTACAGGACATCTCAGACAAGATGAAGATGTCCTCGATACCTGGTTCTCCTCGTGGTTGTGGCCAATTTCTGTATTTGACGGATTTGAGGAAAAAGACAACAAGGATATAGAATATTATTATCCAACCTCCGATCTCGTAACTGCTCCTGAAATCATCTTTTTTTGGGTAGCCCGAATGATCATGGCAGGATATGCATTCAGAAATGAAAAACCCTTCAGCAATGTTTATTTCACCGGTTTGGTAAGAGACAAATTAAAAAGAAAGATGTCTAAATCTCTTGGCAATTCCCCGGAACCACTTGAACTTATTGCAAGATATGGAGCAGATGGCGTTCGGGTCGGGATGCTGCTTTGCTCTCCTGCCGGAAACGACCTGCTCTTCAAATCCGGCCTGTGTGAACAAGGCAGGAACTTTTGTAATAAACTCTGGAATGCTTTCCGCCTGATCAATATGTGGCAAGCGGATGAGAATATCAAACAATCTAAAATCAACAGCATCGCTGTGCAATGGTTTAAAGTAAGACTTGCAAAGTCAATTGATGAAATCGATAAGCTGTATTCGGAATTTAAGATTTCTGAAGTATTGATGAATTGCTACAGACTTATCTGGGATGAGTTTTGTCCCTGGTATCTTGAAATGATCAAACCCAAAGCGATTTCTGATGACCCTGCAAAAACAAGCAAATTAGATGTCGCCACATACAAAGAAACCGTTGCGATTTTTGAATCGTTATTGAAGTTATTACACCCTTTCATGCCATTTATTACTGAGGAGATATGGCATCTTCTGAAGCATCGTTCTGAAGATGACTTCATCACCATCTCATCCTGGCCCGCAGTTGAAAAATATAACCACACGATTATTGAAGACTTTGAAAATACAAAAACCATCATCTCCAATATCAGAAATTTCAGAACAAAGAATAACATACCCCACAAAAAAGAACTCACATTGTATGTAAAAAAACATGAAAAAAAAGAGGCGCAATTCAACGATTTCCTCATCAAACTTTGTTCGATTTCTCAAATAAAACACATTGATGAAAACATAGAAGGGGCATATTCATTTATCGTGAATTCAAATGAGTATTTTCTTCTACCGCAGCAACAGATTGATACAAAAGCCCAATTGCTTAAATTAAATGACGAGCTTCTCTATTATCAGGGATTTTATAAAGCACTTACTGCAAAACTTGAAAACAAGAATTTTACTGCAAATGCACCTAAAAATATCATTGAAAGAGAGATTAAGAAACAGCAGGATGCCCTAAAAAGGACTGAAATCCTCAAAGAGCAAATTGAAGTGATTAAAAATAACAGCCCCTCTGATCATTGATGAAGGATGATACCGAAATAACTGTTTTTTCATACCGAAGATAATCCCGTATTCAATTTTATGATTGGATCAATTCAGTATTGAAATGGAGCGACTTAAAGGCCTGCAACCACTCTTTATTGAACACGATGATTTAGTAGTTGAATCTTTTGTAAACAGTATTGCAAATGACCACATACAGATTATTGGCACATAAATAACCGTGGGCACAATAAATATCTAAAATTAAAAGGAATGATAAATATCACCATCGATTATGAAAAATATGAGCGAGGGAAAATCATTTTCTGCCGGTTTGCTCACTGAATATAAATGACTTAATTTTGTGCAATTCAGGTCACGTGGCCGAGTGGTTAGGCAGAGGTCTGCAAAACCTCCTACAGCGGTTCGAATCCGTTCGTGACCTCAGTTATCAAGTGTCAGAGATACTTGATGTATATCACAGTTTTCTCCCCTTAGCAATCCGTTCCTTCTTTTTCAACTGGTTGAGTCTTTTCATTTTAAACATCAGGTACACATTGGCGCATTGCGTTGAGGTGAAATAGGTTTGGTCTCCATATTTTAGTTTGCCTCGGTTGTTATTCCATTTTGCGGCCAACAGAGAGTAACGATCCTTGTTATTACTTGCATCACCAAAGATGAGGAAAGAACCATCTGACTCAAAACTTACAGCAACTTTGTTTTCATCAACAACCTTTTCAATCACCCCTGGTGTTCCTGTCCGGATGACAACCTCTTCCAGTTCTTTACCGCCTTTAACTATTAGTGTTCCCTCCTGTGTACCTTTCTCATTGGTGATTCGCTCGCCCCTTGTTAGAACAATATCCCCGGAAGTAAAAAATTGGATAGACTTAAGATCGTTCTCGTCCAATTTGTACTGTTCCTTAATAGCCTGAGTGAATGGAATGCGTGGAGCACAAGAAGTAGCAGCAATAGCAATAGTGCTTAGAAGTAAATAAAGATGTGTTTTTGCTTTCATATTATATGATTATAATTTTTAGGTTTTTTATCAAAGTTCTATATTATGACAAAATTCATACCGAAAAGTTTAAGGTCAGCCCATCATCAGATTACATCCTCTTAATTCGCTCTGATCAAATCTTCCCAACACCCGGAACGTGCCATTCCGTTCCAACATTCCTACATCTTGTGTTGAGATGAAAGCACAGGAATGAATATTAGCAAGATCAATGATATTGATGCAGCCGTAATTACCCTGTTTTTCAAGTTGAAAAGGTTCCCGGAACTTCCTTATCAACACTTTCATCCATGGCGGAGGAGTGAACAGCCCATTACCCAATGAATATGCCTGAGACATCAGTTCACACATACCATATTCGGAAGCTATAGTTGATGCTTTGAATGAGTACTTTAACGCTTTATGTAATTCTTCACGTATCATTTCCCTCCTGTTACCTTTCATTCCCCCTGTTTCGATTATTATACTTCCCGGCAATGATATGGAAAATTGTTCAGCAAAATCCATTAAGGCATAACTTAAACCAAACAAAATAACAGGTATATCAGAATTCTTTTTTTCCATCAATAGTGAATACAGATGGTCTGTTTTACCAAGATAAAAACCACTCTCACTCCGCCCTCCTGCTTCAATCAGTGTTTGCAACATATATGCAAGCGAAGAATTGGGAGCATCATTGAAAGAAGGGAGTAGTGCAAAAATGTGGTAATTATTTACCGGACCTAAATTCTTTTCAAATATTTTAAGGCAATTTGAACGGTATTGCTGAAGATCGAAAATATAATGGGTGCTTTTTTGGGAATTGACTGTTCCGCTACTAAGAAAAATCTTTTCATACCTGAGATTATTACATAACACTTTCCTGTTCTTGAAAAATGTTATTGGAAGAAAAGGGATGTTTTCAATAGCTGAAATATTAACAGGATTACAATTAATCAGTTCAAGATATTCTTTGTAAACAGGATTATTTATTGCCTGCCAGCGAAATATTTCCAGAGCAAGGTCATTGAATGAGACAGATCTGCCTATATTTAGAATAGCTTTTGAAAATTTTCCGATAAAATCTGTTATATGCACGCTTGAATTAAAATTCATCTGATACAAAAATAGATAATACCATACATGCCAGGCAGATTAACCGGAATGTTAATTCTAATAATTAATCTTATTACATTTGTAATATTGATGAAATGCTTACAGTTTATATTATTGATTTCAACAGCACTTGTTGTGAGTAGTTTATCTAAGTGTAAAAGACCTGACTGTGAAGATACCAGACCCAGTATTGAGTTCAAGGATTTTATCCAGTTTCAGGATTCTTCAGGAAAACTGCTTATAGGTTTTCATGACTGCGATGGCAATATCGGTTTGGATGACGGAGACACACTGCCTCCGTATGACCTAGCCGGTGGATATTATTACAATTTGAAGATGGAGTATTATGAAATGAATAATGGAACGTGGGAGAAGATACTTTTATCCATACCATTCTATTACCGTATTCCTCTTATCGAACCGGATGGGAACAATAAAACTCTTGATGGAGAGATAGCTGTTGATATTTCTCCCTGGTATTTCGATCCATTTAGTCCCAACAGCGATACGGTGAAATTCGACATAACTCTAATCGACAGGGATTTACAGATCAGCAATACAGTTTCAACCTCCATGCTGGTTATTCCGAAGTAGGGTTATCCCGGAAATCCTTTGAATAGGTAAAAGAATAGAATTGGCGCGCTCCCCGATGACGGATTTAAACCGATTTTTTTCATAAACCATTATTTATTAGCCATTTAAACCAAAAACACCATGACAACATAAGGATATCTTCCAGGAACCGATTCTGAAAGAGCCATCTGGCTGAATACGTTTAACTTAAAAACCGATGGAAAATGAAAAAAAAGACAGAAAGTTCTTT